>DATLIB010000211.1:0-9496 GCA_035539595.1 Noviherbaspirillum sp. | reverse complement strand
CACCTGGGTCAGCGTCGATGCCTGCTGCACGTTGGCTGCCGTGGAGAACAGCGCACCGCTGGAGCTGACGTTGGTGCTGACGGTGTAACCGCTGCTGGAGCCGAACTTCAGCTGTCCGCCGACGGTCGCGCTGTTGGTGGCAGCGCCCGAAGTCAGGGTCTGGGCCGCACCGCTGTCGGTGTCGGTGAAGGCATCCTGGCCTTGCAGGGAAACCGTGCCGCCGCCGGAGTTGGTGAAGCTGTCGAGCTTGATGTCGGTACCGTCGGTGGTAGTCAGCGTGATGGTGCCGCCGCTGACGGAAGCGCTGATGCCGGTGGAGGCGGTCTGCGCATTGATTGCCGCAGTCAGCGGTGACATGTCGCCGGTGCTGTTGATGGTAGCGCCGATGGCCACGCCGTTCAGGTTGAACGTCACGGTACCGGTGGCCGACAGGCCGCTCAAGGTGGCTTGGGTTTGCGCCGTGGCGGAAACACCGGTGGATGCCGTCGTGGCGTTGATGCCGTTGGCAATCGCCTTGGCGGAATCGCCTGCGGCGACGTTGACCGTGGTCGAGATACCGTTACCGGCGATGGTCAGTGTTTGCGCGCCGACGTTGTTGGCGACCTGGGCGTCGGAAGCACCGGTTGCGGAAGCGGCGCTCATGCTGGTGGTGCCGGCGCTGGTGGACATCGTGAAGTTACCGATGTCGGAAGCCTTGGCGCTGGCGATGCCGACGTTGATGGTCTGGTTGGCGTTGGCACCGACCTGGAACTGGGTGGACGACAGCGAGCCGTCAAGCACGTTCTGGCCGTTGAACTGGGTGGTGGTGGCGACGCGGTTCAATTCCTGGGTGAGCTGGGCGACTTCCTGTTGCAGCGACTGGCGGTCGGAAGAGGAGTTGGTGCCGTTGGCCGACTGCACAGCCAGTTCGCGGATACGCTGGAGGATGTCGCCAGCGGTACCCAGGCCGCCTTCAGCGGTTAGCGCCAGGGAGATACCGTCGTTGGCGTTACGTACAGCCTGGTTCAAGCCCTTGATCTGGGCGGTGAAACGCTCGGAAATGGCCAGACCGGCGGCGTCGTCCTTGGCGCTGTTGATGCGCAGGCCGGAAGACAGACGTTGCAGGGAGGTGGCCAGGGAAGACTGCGATGCATTCAGGTTGCGCTGGGCGTTCAACGATGCTGCATTGGTGTTGATGACTGCTGCCATGTTCATTCTCCTTTATGGGGCGATCCGTAGGACGGGCTCAAGCCGTGTTGCATTCTTTATCGGGCGATACTGGAAAAAATTTAATCCGATTTGAACTATTTTTTTTCCGGTGCAGCCTGGATTTGAGCCAGGTTTCTCTTCTACGGATGGCGGCGAAAAATCTTTAGCGGAAAAAATGATTTCCCGAGATTTTTTTTACCGGAGCAAGGAGGGAGGGGCTAAAAACGGCGCTCTGCGCGAGCGCCGCAGGAGCGCATTACAGGCGGAAGATGTCTTCCAGTATGGGGCGTTTTGCAGACTTGAACAGCAGGTTTCCCTGATCGCCAGGGTAGGCGATGCAATTTCCCGGCGTGTCGCGGTTAATGACGCTGGTTCCTTGCGCCAGGATCGTGCCGTTGCCAATATGGCAGCGGCCGATGATCGCGGTATTCGGGTACATCACGACACCGTCGCCGATGACCGGGGCGACACCATGATTTTTTCCGACGGTGGAGTTCTGGTACAGCACCAGGTGGTTTCCATACGTCGCTTTCGCCAGCACGATACCGACCGAATGACCGACGAAAAACACCTCCGGCATCTCGATTTCATAAAAAAGGTCGATGCCGTTCAGCGCCTTGTTGAGGCAGAACAGGCGCGTCGGCACGGACGCATCGTGTTCATTGCGCCAGATGGTATTGGCCAGGTAATAGAGATAGATGCAGTACTGGCTGGAATTCAGATAGTTGAATTTCCCCGGCTGCCACATGCGCACGGCATCGATGCAGGTTGTGACGCGCACGAGCGCCTCGTCCATGTGGCGGGTGACTTGCGCGCGCACGGTGTCATTTTTGCCGTCCGGGAAAAATGTTGCGACTTGCGTGCAGGTGTAGTCGATCAGGCTTTGTCGGGTGTGGTCAATCAGTTCCATCGGAGTGCATTCCTTTCAGATAGGACTCGATCACGCTGCGTACCGGGCGTGGTCGTTGCCATAACGCAGTCAGACGTTGCACATCGCACAACGGCGCCTGTTGGCGTGGGATGTCGCGGCTCAGGGTGATCGTCCAGCCGCAGCGATTAAACACATCCGCCAGTTCGGCATTGGAGACATTTTCGCCGCTTGCTACATTGACGATGCCCTTGGCAGCGGCATCGGACATCGCGCGCAGCGCCGCCACCACGTCGTCGAGGTGGATGTAGTCGCGCACGAAGCCCGTGGCGGAATCGAGATGAAACGTCTTTTCGCTGGCGGCGCGTTGCAGCCATTCAGAGAGATAGCCGGGGGCGCCCGTGCTCCAGTCGAACACGCAGGCCAGTCGCGCCACCGCGGCGCGCTCGCCGGCTACGGTCAGGCACAGGTTTTCGCCGAGCGCTTTGGACAGGTCGTACAGATGACGCGCATTGGCCGGGTCCAGCATCAGCGCCTGCTGCTCTTGTCCGCCGGCCTCACCCAGGCTGTCGTACAAGCGGGTGGACGAGAGATAGACCAGATGCGAGAACCGCGCTTCCTTCAGTACGCGCGCCAGCAGGCTGACATGGGCTTCTACCGTATCGAACGGCCGGGCCGCGTAATCGGCCGTCAGTCCGGTGCAGTAAAACACCTGTCCCAGGTCGCGCGTGAACAAGGCTTCGTCACCGCGTTCGGGCACATACACGTCGTGCCCCGCCTGCCGCAGCGCGGCGACGAGGCGGGTGCCGACGAAGCCAGAGGCGCCCAGTACCGTGTAGCGCGGCATGGCGCTTACAGACCGCCGGTCGGGTGATGCAGCGCGGGGTCTTTGTGGCGCAGCAGTTTCGGACTCACGCCCTTGCAAATCCGGTAGCGCGGCGAATCGAAAACCGATGTGTCTTTCACCGCCACCATATTGAACCCGTGCGGAGGGCCATCGAGATACACGGCATCGGCCGGAATCAGTTCCACCGGCTGCTGCGACAGGTCGACGTTGGAATTGAAATCCCTGACGGCGAATACGTGGTAGCCGCAGCCGGTAAGGAGTTTGACGATTTCGGTGTTTTCCAGGCCATGGCTCCAGTCAACGTAGTGCCGGTGTACTTCAAAAACGATGTCCGGCGCTTCGCCGGTCGGGCGGGACAGATAGGCCTGTGCGCCTTGCAGGGCGCGCAGTTCGGCGCCTTCGATATCCAGCATGATCAGGTCGAGGCGATTGACGCCGGCGGCGTGCAGATAATCCTGGATGGTGACGGTTTGGAAACCGTCGCTGCTGCCGTCGCCGGCGACTTCCGGGTGGGCGAACGAATCGAAGCCGACCAGCTTCAGCGTGGTGGAGCTGTTATCCCACAAGCCTTCGGCGCGCGGCATGATGTTGGTCAGGCCGTTGAGTCCGGCATTGTGCATCAGCATGCGGCGCTGGTCGTGATTCGGTTCAAAGGCGTGGACTACGCCATTGTTTTTTGCTGCCTGCTTGGCAATCAGGATCGCCTGGTCGCCGAAGTAGGCACCGCCGATCACCACCTGCTGTGCGCGTTTTGCCAGGTCCACCAGCAGCCGTGAGGTTTGCGGTTCCCATGCGTGGTCGGGTTTTTCCGGTGCGGACATCACGAAGTCGCGCGCGATCTTGGAGCGGTACAGGAAATCCAGTTGCGTGCCGTCTGCCAGTGTCTTTCTTACCACCTGATCGTCGTTGTGCAAGGCGTCCACCAAGGGGCCGGTCACGTCTTCGCGGAGATCGACGCCGGGCGTGGCGATGGCTTTTTCGTACGCTTGCATGTGCCGGATGAATTCGGCGCGCCACTCGGGGTTACGGGAAATCATTCCCAGGGCCGCCAACAGTTTTTCCTGATCCATGGTTGTCTCCGGTCTTTCAAAAGGGGGTGATGGGGGTGATTGTTTTAAACAGCGGCAAACCGCGATCCTTGTCGGAGATCAGTCTGTTTGCGCAATCCGGCCACTCGATTTTCAGCGATGGATCGTCCCAGCGCAAGCCATGCGCGGCATCGGGTTGGAAAGATACGGTCATGGCGTAAGACACTTCGGAATCCGCTTGCAAGGTCTGAAAGCCATGCGCGACACCGCGTGGGATGTAGAGCTGGCGATGATTGTCGGCCGACAGTTCGACGCCGAACCAGCGACCGAAGGCCGGCGAATCGCGACGCAGATCGACGATGACGTCGAACACCGCACCGCGTGTGACGCGTACCAGTTTTTCTTCCTCGTGCGGCGCAGCCTGATAATGCATGCCGCGCAATGTGCCGGCGTGCGGATTCCACGACACGCTGTGCTGCACGAAATGCGGATTCAAACCATGACGGGCGAATTCCTCCGCACAAATGGTGCGGGCAAAGAATCCCCGTTCATCCTCGCGCGCTTCGATGTCGATCAGGAAAGCACCGGGCAGGGGCGTCGGCGTGAATTTCACTCGATGACCTCCACGGTGGGAATCGGGATCACGAACTGTCCACCCCAGGCACGGATGCCGGCCATCTGCTGCACGATTTCATCCTTGATGTTCCACGGCAGGATGAGCAGGTAATCGGGGCGGGTGTCGAATACCGTGTCGGGCGCGCGTACCGGAATACGGGTTCCCGGCAGCAGGCGTCGTTGCTTGGTCGGGTTCAGATCGACCGCATAGTCGATGAAATCGCTGCCGACGCCGCAGTAATTAAGCAAGGTGTTGCCCTTGGCGGCGGCGCCGTAGGCGGCGATGCGTTTTCCGGCGCGCTTGGCGCCGATCAGGAATTCCAGCAGGGCGCGCTTGGTTTCGCGCACTTTTTCGCCGAACGCGGCATAGGTTTCCAATTGCGTCAGACCTGTCCTTGTTTCTTGCTGCAGGCAGGCGGCGACGGCGCCGGTATCGGCATGCGCGGCGGCTTGATGGCAGGCATAGACGCGCAGGCTGCCGCCGTGCGTCGGCAAGTGTTCGACGTCGAAAAAGCGCAATCCGGCACGCTGGAAGATCGGCAGCAGCGCGGTGAGCGAGAGGTAGGAATAGTGTTCGTGATACAGGGTGTCGAACTGGTTCTGTTGCATCAGCTTGAGCAGGTGCGGGAACTCGAGCGTGATGACGCCTTCCGGCTTGAGCAACAGCGGCATGCCGCCGACAAAATCGTTGATGTCCGGTACGTGCGCCAGCACGTTGTTACCCAGCAGCAGATCCACCTGGCCGCCTTCTTGCGCCAGTTGCCTTGCCGTGTCACGGCCAAAGAAAAGTTCGCGGCTGTCCACGCCGATCTTGCGCGCCGCCGCCGCCGTATTGGCGGTCGGCTCCACGCCGAAACAGGGGATGCCGGCCTTAACAAAGTACTGCAACAGATAACCGTCGTTGCTGGCGATTTCGACCACGCGGCTGGCATCCGTCAGGCCGAAGCGCGGAATCATGGCTTCTACATAGCGCTGCGCATGCGCCAGCCAGGATTGGGAAAAGGACGAGAAATAGACGTAGTCGTCATGGAAATGGGTTTCCGCATGCGCCACATCGGACAGTTGCACCAGCCAGCAATGTCCGCAGACCAGCGCGTGCAAGGGATAGAACATCTCGCCGCGCGCCGCATCTTCCGGCTTGATAAAAGCATTGGAAACGGGCGACAGGCCGAGGTTGGCGAAGGTTTGCGTCAGCGGTGCGCCGCAAGCGCGGCAGGTCGGTGTGTCGGTCATCGGCAAAATTGGTCCAACTGTTGTTCGGTGATGGCACGGGCGGCAGCGGGTTGCTGTGCGACAGCGCGATACCACTGCGCGGTTTTCTCCAGTCCGCCGGCCAGGTTCCAGGTCGGCGTCCAGTCCAGCAGGCGCCGTGCCTTGCTCGAATCGAGGTAGAGAAAGCCCGCTTCGTGCGGTGCGGCGGCGGCATGCGGGTCCATCTGCCATGCCAGTTCCGGCCAGTGCGCCTGCAAGCGGGTCAATACCTCGGCTACTGACAGGTTATCGGCAGCATCCGGGCCAAAGTTGAATGCCGCTGCAAACGAGGCATCGCCGGCCAGCAAACGCGAGGCCAGCAGCAGGTAGCCGTGCAGCGATTCCAGCACGTGTTGCCACGGCCGCGTGGCGGAGGGATTGCGGATTAAAAGCGGTTGGCGATTGGCGACAGCACGAGCGGCGTCGGGAATCAGGCGGTCCTCGCTCCAGTCGCCGCCACCGATGACGTTGCCCGCGCGAGCCGAAGCCAGCAGCGGGCCACCATCGGAAAAGAAACTCCTGCGGTAACTTTGCACCACCAGTTCGGTACCGGCCTTGCTGGCGCTGTAGGGATCATTGCCGCCCAGCGCATCGTTTTCCCGGTAGCCCCACAGCCACTCGCGGTTTTCGTAGCATTTGTCGGTGGTGACCACCACGACTGCCTTGACGCTGGGACAGGCGCGCACCGCTTCCAGCAGATGGACCGTGCCCATGACGTTGGTAGCCCAAGTCGCGGCAGGTTCGCGGTAGGAGAGGCGTACCAGCGGTTGCGCGGCGAGATGGAATACCACTTCGGGTGCCGCCGCCTGCATGGCCGCGGTGAGTGCGGCCGGATCACGGATGTCGGATACGGTATGTCGCGCCAGTGCGTTTTCTATGTCGGCCAGCACGAACAGGCTGGGCTCGGTGCAGGGGGCAAGCGCATAGCCGCTGACGCGCGCGCCAAGCCGCGCCAGCCACAGCGCCAGCCATGATCCCTTGAATCCGGTATGGCCGGTGAGGAAGACGGAACGGCCGGCAAAAGCGGCTGGCAGGGCGCTGTTCATTTCCAGACTTTCCACGGTGCCTGATCCGATTGCCACATTTCTTCCAGCATGTTCTTTTCACGCAGCGTATCCATCGGCTGCCAGAAACCGCGATGCTCGAATGCCATCAACTGATTTTCGGCGGAGAGCGTATTCATCGGATCCAGTTCCCAACTGGTGGCATCGCTGGTGACCAATCCAATCGCTTCCGGCTGCAGGATGAAGAAGCCGCCGTTGATCCAGCCGCCGTCGCCCTGCGGCTTTTCCTGGAAACCGGAAACGGCGTCGCCTTCGCGTAGCAGCGCGCCGTAACGGCCCGGCGGCTGCACCGCAGCGACGGTCGCCAGCTTGCCGTGTTTCTTGTGAAAGGCGATCTCTGCCGTGATGTCGATATCGGCCACGCCGTCGCCGTAAGTAAAGCAAAACGGCTGGCCTGGCGTGAGATACCTCTTCACGCGTCGCAGGCGTCCGCCGGTCATCGTGTTCGGCCCGGTATCGACCAGCGTCACGCGCCATGGCTCGGCGTGCTGCTGGTGGACTTCCATGCTGTTTTTTTTCATGTCGAAAGTGACATCGGACATGTGGAGAAAGTAGTTGGCGAAATATTCCTTGATCACGTAGCCCTTGTAACCCAGGCAGATCACGAAGTCGTTGACGCCGTGGTGCGAGTAAATCTTCATGATGTGCCACAGGATCGGCTTGCCGCCGATCTCGATCATGGGCTTGGGACGGAGATGGCTTTCTTCCAGAATGCGCGTGCCGAGGCCGCCGGCAAGAATGACTGCTTTCATGCGAATCTCCCTTCGTTTTGTTGGCGTGTTTTCTCTGCCTCGCACCATGTCTGCCACATATTGCGATAAGCGTGTTCGAGATGGGCGGTAAAGCGCGGTGCATCCATCAGCGGGCTGCGCTGCACGCGCTGGCGCAAGCCGGCGCGCACCTGCTGCAGGCGCGGTGCATCCTGCGCCAACGCAGAGGCGATAGCGAGATACTCTTCCTCGCTCTGGGCGATCAATTCCGGCAAGCCCGCATTGATCAAAATCGTCACCCCCATGCGGGACGTGAAATGGCGTCCTGCCAGGGTCACGAAAGGCACGCCCATCCACACCGTATCCAGGCTGGTCGTGCCGCCGTTGCAGGGGAAGGGATCGAGCGCGATATCGATGCGGTTGTACAGCACATACTGGTTCTCCGGCCTGCGCGGCACCAGGATCAAGCGTTCCAGCGGCAAGCCCAGGCTGGCTAATCGCTCCTCCACCTGTTGCCGGAAAGCGGCATGATCGATGCCATGGATCTCCAGCATCAGGCGCGCGGTGGGCAACTGTTGCAGCAATTTCGCCCATAGCGCCAGCACCGGATCGGTCAGCTTGGAAAAGTTATTGAAGCAGCCGAAAGTCACATACCCATTGTCCAGTGACGGCGGATGATCGATCGGCTCCGGACTGTTGTCATGGGCGCGGTAGCAGCAAAAGATTTCCGGCAGGCGCCACAACTGTTCGGTATTCAATGCCTCCGTCATGCCGGGCGGTTCCGCATGGACATCGGTAATGCGGTAATCGATGGCCGACAAGCCGGTGGTGGCCGGATAGCCCAGATAAGTCGCCTGCACCGGAGCCGGCCTGCGGGCGAAGCTCAGCAGGCGATTGCCGCCGGTGTGTCCCGCCAGATCGATCAGGATATCGATGCCGTCGGCGCGGATGCGCTCGGCCAATTGATGGTCCGACAAATGCTTGCACGGCACCCAGCGGTCGGCCAATGCCTTGATGCGGTGGGTCACCTCATCGTAATGCGTATGGCTGTAATAGCAGGTCACCTCAACTTGCGCCTTGTCGTGACAAGCCAGGACTGGCTCGATGAAATAAGCCACCGCATGCTTGTGAAAGTCGGGCGAGACATAAGCGATCTTCAGGCGCCTGCCGGGTTCGCGGGAATTGGTATGGCCAGTCCAGTGCGCCTGCAGCGGCGTTTCGAACTGGTCGGCGAACTGGACGTGCGCGGCGAACACGTCTTCCGGCGTATGCGTGCCGGAATATTGCAATGTCAGCAGGAGAGAGTCGTGGGCATCCGGGTAGTCTGGTCTCAGCCTCAATGCTTTGTGGTAGCAGGCAATGGCTGCGTCCGGCAGGCCTTTGCGGTGGAGCGTAATGCCCTTGTTGCTATGCGCTTCGGCAAACTCCGGATTTTTTGCCAGCGCTTTATCGAAGCAGGCGACGGCATCGTCCAGCTTGCCTTGCTCCTTGAGTTCGATGCCCAGATTGTTGTGCGCTTCGGCGAAATCCGGCCTGAGTGCGAGCGCCGTCTGGTAGCTGGCGATGGCTTCGCCGGGATTGCCCTTGGCGGCGAAAGCCAGCCCCAGATTGTTGTGGGCATCGGCAAAATCCAGCTTGAGCGCCAGCGCATTCAGATAACAGCTCATCGCGTCGTCCAATCGGCCCTGGTCGGCGAGGGCAACGCCAAGATTGTTGTATGCCTCGACGAAGTCCGGCTTGAGCGCCAGCGCCTGCAGATAGCATTCCACGGCCTGGTCCAACTCGCCTCGTGCCTTGAGGCTGTTGCCGAGGTTGTTGAGGAGGGCCGGATCGATTGCGATATCTGCCGTTGCGTCCACTGTTGCGTCGATGACTGTTTCCTGCGCCGGCGTGTTTGTTTTTTCCTCGCACCATGTCTGCCACAT
>DATLIB010000210.1:0-5166 GCA_035539595.1 Noviherbaspirillum sp. | reverse complement strand
ACTGGCGCAAATTCGAAAGCGGCGGCGAGGTGATTACCGCCGTCGCATCCGGCGATATCCAGCTCGGTTATGTCGGCAGCAGTCCGCTGGCTGCTGCGGCAACGCGTGAGTTGCCGATTGAAACCATCCTGATTGCCGCCGAGATCGGCGAGGCCGAAGCGCTGGTCGTGCGTAACGGCAGCGGTATCAAGAAGCCGCAGGATCTGGTTGGCAAGAAAGTAGCTGTTCCTTTCGTATCGACCACGCACTACAGCTTGTTGGCTGCGCTCAAGCACTGGGGCATCGATCCGAAAAAGGTGCAGGTCCTGAATCTGCGGCCGACCGAAATTACCGCCGCCTGGTTGCGCGGCGACATCGATGCTGCTTATGTGTGGGACCCGGCCCTGGGCAAGGTCAAGGAATCCGGCACCGTGCTGACACATTCGGCCGAAGTCGCGAAATGGGGTGCCCCGACATTCGATGCATGGATCGTGCGCAAGGATTTCGCACGTGCCCATCCCGACTTTGTCACCGCATTCGTGCGTATTACCGGCAAGGCCTACGCCGATTACCGGAAGAATGGCAAATCATGGACCGCAGATTCCGTGCAAGCCGACAAGATTGCACGCTTGACCGGCGCCAGCAAGGCGGACATCCCGGCTGTGTTGCGAGGCAGTGTGTTCCCGACGCTGGAGGAACAGGCTTCCAGCCGTTTGCTTGCGGGTGGCACGATCCAAGCGGTCAGCGACACGTCGCAGTTCCTGAAAGAGCAAAAGAAAACGGAGCGCGTACTGGGCGACTATACCTCCTACGTGAATCCGAAGTTTGTACTGCAGGCGCTCAGCCAGTGAACGCAATCGTTACGATGAACGGTGCGCAATCGTGATCCGTCTGGAATCCGTCGGCATCAGCTTTCACGCAGGCGACAAGCCGGTGTCGGTGCTGCATGACATCTCGCTCGATCTGCAGGAGGGCAGCTTCACCGTTGTCATCGGTGAGTCGGGGTGCGGCAAGACGACGTTGTTGAATCTGATCGCCGGTTTTGTCGCGCCGACTTCCGGCCGCCTCACGATAGATGGCCGGACCATCGTCGGTCCCGGCGCCGACCGTGGGGTCGTGTTTCAGGACGATGCCTTGCTGCCGTGGCAAAGCGTTCTGGACAACGTCGCCTTCGGCCTGCGTCTGGCCGGCTGGTCCAAGGACAGGCGCGATGCCAAGGCGCACGAGTATCTGAAACTGACCGGACTGGAAGCACATGCGGATTATCCGATCTGGCAAATTTCCGGCGGCATGCGCCAACGCGTCGGCCTGGCGCGCGCGCTGGCGGTCGATCCCCGTTTCCTGTTGCTGGACGAACCGCTGGGCGCGCTCGATGCATTGACCCGTTCCCGCATGCAAGAGCATTTGCTGCAAGTATGGAAAGCGTCGGGGAAGGGCATGCTGATGATTACCCATAGCGTGGAAGAAGCCCTGTTTCTGGCAACCGATCTGGTGTTGCTGCGCGCGCGTCCAGGCCGGGTGGCTCGCATTCGCAAGCTCAATTTCGGCCAGCGCTTTGCGGCCGGAGAGCCGGCGCGCAGCATCAAGTCCGACCGTGACTTCGTCGATTTGCGTGAAGACATATTGCAAGAACTGCTGGCATCAGAGGAACTGAGAGAGGAACTGAGCGCATGAGTGAATTAACGTCATTTTTTTCGGCGCAAGAACTACCGGCGGTGGCATACCGCGAACAGCGCTTGCCAGTGCCCGAGCACATTGAAAAAAAGAGAGCCCTGATCCAGCGCGCCGCGGCGCTTCCCGACCGTGTGCTGACGCTGTTGACCGTTGCCGCCATCCTCGCGTGCTGGAGTCTGGCCAGCGCATTCGCCTTGGTGCCGGCCTTGTTCCTGCCTTCGCCGGCGGCGGTCCTGCGCAAGCTGCACGCGGTTGCCAGCAAGGGCTTTGTCGAGGCCACCCTGCTGGAACATGCGCTTACCAGCATTGCGCGCGTTTTCGCCGCCTTGCTGCTGGCGGTGGCGACAGCAATTCCTATCGGGATACTGGTCGGACTCAGCCGTCGCATCCGGGCGGTAGTCGATCCGCTCATCGAGTTCTACCGTCCCGTTCCGCCCTTGGCCTATCTGCCTCTGGTGGTGATCTGGTGCGGCATCGGCGAGCTATCCAAGGTGCTGCTGATCTACCTGGCGGTTTTCGCACCGATTTCCATCGCCACTGTGCAGGGCGTGCGCCGCGTGGATGAAAGCCGCATCCGCGCTGCCCGTTCGCTCGGCGCCGGACGCTGGCAACTGGTGCGCTTTATCGTTTTTCCTTCGGCAGCACCCGACATGTTGACCGGTGTGCGTATCGGTCTCGGCGTGGGCTGGTCAACGCTGGTTGCCGCCGAACTGATTGCCGCCACGCGCGGCTTGGGATTCATGATCCAGTCCGCTGCCCAGTTTCTCGTGACCGATGTCGTGTTGATGGGAATCTTTGTGATCGGCGCCATCGCTTTTATTTTTGAATGGGGCCTGCGAAAGCTGCAGAAAACCCTCGTACCCTGGGATGGAAAACTATAAAGATGACAAGCATAATCGACATTCAGCCGCTCAATCCCGCCATCGGCGCCTTGGTCAGCGGCATCGAACTGGCTTCGCCCTTAAGCCATGATGTGGTGAAACAACTCACCGCAGCCCTGTTGCAGCATCACGTGCTGTTCTTTGAAAATCAGCCGGTCACCCCGGCGCAGCAGAAGCGGCTGGCCGCGCATTTCGGCGACCTGCATGTGCATCCGGTCTACCCGAATGTGCCAGAGCATCCGGAAATCATCGTGCTGGACACCGATGCGACCAATCTACCGGACAACGACAACTGGCATACCGACGTCACGTTCATCCGGACACCGCCGCTGGGCGCCGTGCTGTCGGCGAAGCTGATTCCACCGAATGGCGGCGATACCTTGTGGACCAGCGGCATCGCTGCCTACGAGGCACTGTCCGAACCGATCCGGGCCTTGCTGGACTCGCTCAGCGCCGATCACGACTTTGAAAAATCCTTTCCGCGCGAACGCTATATCGCGTTGGGCAAGCTGCCGGAATGGGAAAAGGCAAAACGCGATCATCCGCCGCTCATCCATCCCGTGATTCGCACGCATCCGGTAACCCAGCGAAAAGGCCTGTTCGTCAACGAAGGATTTACCACACGCATCGTGGGCTTGAAGCCCAGAGAAAGCGACACCTTGCTGCGTTTCCTGATCGACCATGTCGCGCGTCCGGAATTTTTCGTGCGCTGGAAATGGAAGCAGAATGATCTGGCGATCTGGGACAACCGCCTGACGCAGCATTATGCGGTCGCCGATTACCTTCCGCATCGCCGCGTAATGCACCGCGCGACGATACTCGGTGATGTGCCGTACTGAGGCGCAGACACAAAGCAAACGGCGCCACGCCAAATGGAAACTGGAAAGCATCATGCCCATCAAACTCTACCGTGCATTGATCGATCAGATCTGCGTGCAATGCGATATCAAGAATCCGGAATCGCTGTATGAAACGGCCACCAATCTTCATCTGAACGAAACGAATTTCAGCCTCTATTACGGCGGAAACATCGATCCCTTCAGCGCGCTGGTGTATGCCGATTTCGGCGCATTGCCTGTCGACTATCCTAAAACCGTGTTGTTGCGGCTGCTGGAAACAAACATGTACATGTTTGGCGTGAACAGCCCCTCCTTTACCTACAATCCGGACAACCAGCATATTCTGCTGATGTTTCGTGTGCCATTGGCGAATGCGAGCGCCGACAGCGTACTGGAGATACTCGCTGGCATTTCCAATATCGCGGTGGCGTGGCGCAAGGATTATTACCTGCTGGACGATGAGCGGCAGGACGCCGGTCTTTCCCGTGACCGCTTGAAGGGCACGGCGGACCGTCTGAAAGCCCGTTTGTCCCCGGCCGCCGCGCCAAGTGATAAAAATAAATGATCGGAGGAGCGCATCATGACAGGTCCGATTAGAAGAAGCAGTGATTCCCTTGTCATCACGCCTGCAGACGCGCGAGCTGCAGCGGCCCCTGGCACACTCGGCCCGGAGCCAACTCGCCCCCGCTACGCGGCAACGCCGGCGAAGACCCCGGCCGCATCGCCGGCACTGCATCAAAAAGTCCTGCGCGCGCATGACACAGAATCACTGGAATTACAGCTCGTCAAAGTCCAGGAGCAGACGCCACAAGGCATGCTGCGCCGTACCGGCCGACTAGCGACGGAACTGGCCGACCTTCGCGACGAGTTAAGAAAAATCCCCGCCACCCCGTCACAATCACCCGGCACCTCCGCCACATTCGCCGGCATCACACAACAGGCCGAGGCCAACAAGAGAAAGACGGCACTTGTCAACAAAATCAACCTGAAAACCTTCCTTCTCGAAGGCACTGCTGCGGCAAGAGAAATCGCGCTCGGTACAAAGCTCGAATCTGTGGCTTATGCGGACATTGCGTCCTGCGTCGCCACCGCCATAGAAGAACTGCGCAACGGAGACGGCGATGAAAGCATCGAGAACGCAAGGAATGGGTATGAACGGTTGTTCGAAGATCATCCGTCATTTCGCGACAACGGGGTGCTCGGGCAGTTTGAACTAGCAGCATCGACGCACAATGCGATTACCGGCACTATCAAACAGTTACAGCAGGAACAGCGCAATGGCGCGGACAATCAATCCGACATCGATTACCTCAAATTGAGCGATCAGCTTGTCAAGAACACCGTCAATACCCTGTTTGAAGCGCATGGCGACGACGACGGGATTGACAAAGCCAGGACCAAGGAGCTCGTCAACGCGATTCACACCGAGGACGTCGTCAGCGAACTCAAAAGGAAACATGCCGCGAAAAACACCCACGCTTACGCGAGCGCAATCAGCTTGTCGGCAGGCGCCTCGGTCGTGGGGGCCGCGCTCCACATTGGTCGGCGACATCCTGGGCTATTGCTCTTTTGGAGGCTGCCAGTTTGTTCGTGCCATGCTGAAGACAACCGGCTTCGGGCCGCGCGTGACCGGCACGCTCATTGGAACCGCACTGGAAGGCACACTGGACACCGTTTTCCGGTTGAGGCAAACATTCGACGATGGCGAAGGCGGCATTCCGACCAACACGCTAGGCGCGCCCAAAGGCATGGAGCACGTGAAAAAAGGGCTGAATGATCTCAAGATATGGTCT
>DATLIB010000209.1:0-13110 GCA_035539595.1 Noviherbaspirillum sp. | reverse complement strand
ACGGTAGCCTTGCCGTCGTCGATAACAACTTTCGACGCGAAAGTGGCTTGTGGCCAACCGAGTAAAGCAGCAAGCATCTGGCCGGTCTGGTTACAATCGTCGTCGATGGCTTGCTTGCCGAGGATGATCAATTGCGGTTGCTCCTTGTCGGCGACCGCCTTCAGTAGCTTGGCCACGGCCAATGGCTGCAGCTCAACATCAGTTTCCACCAGCACGCCACGGTCAGCGCCAATTGCCATCGCGGTGCGCAGGGTTTCCTGGCATTGGGTCACGCCGCAGGAAACGGCAATGATTTCGGTGGCCTTGCCGGCCTCTTTGAGCCGAGTGGCTTCTTCGATAGCGATTTCATCGAAGGGATTCATCGACATCTTGACGTTGGCAATGTCTACACCCGTGCCATCCGACTTGACCCGCACCTTGACATTGAAGTCCACCACACGTTTTACAGGAACCAAAACTTTCATAGCGTTGCCCTTGAAAAAAACAATTGACGTTTACGTAAAGTAAATCGTGATTATAAAGAGAACTTTGATCGACACCAAAATTTAGCACGACCGTTCTTTTAATAGATAGAGAACATGCACTGAAATTTTGATATACGACAAGCGGAATTCGGCTTTTTGCTGCAAAAAGCACAACAAAAAAGAGGGAAGAGTAGGTAGGGGAGTAGCGCAAAAACAGCGGCGAACGGTGCGCCGCAAGGTATTACTTGCGTTTCATGAGGAAGACGAATTCCTGATTATTTTCACTATGGCCGACAAGATCGTTGCCGGTCTGACGCGCAAATGCCTGAAAATCGCGCACCGAACCGGGGTCTGTGGCCAAGACGCGCAGAATTTCACCGCTTGCCATTTCCGCCAGTGCTTTCTTGGCCTTCAAGATAGGCAACGGACAATTCAGGCCGCGAGCATCAAGCTCTTTATGGAAGTCCATGGTGATCGCTCTACAAAGAGGAAAGGTGACTGAGAACTGAAAATTCTACTCCAATTACGCGAAGATTGTGCATCGCAGCAAGCGCCCATGCGCCGGCGCGCTCAATAAGCACGCACAGCGCATGTCAAATAGTAACGATAAGGCGCATCCCGCAAGACGCCTCAGACGCGTTCGCGCACCCACTCACTCACGCCGTCGAGCGCCTTGGACAGACCGCTCGCATCCGTGCCGCCGGCTTGGGCCATGTCGGGACGACCACCGCCTTTGCCGCCAACCTGCTGAGCGACGAAGTTGACCAAATCGCCCGCCTTCACCTTGGAGGTCGCATCCTGCGTGACGCCGGCGATAAGGCTGACCTTGCCATCATTGACGGCTGCCAACACAATGGCGGCTGTTTTCAGCTTATCTTTCAGCTTATCCATGGTTTCACGCAAGGCTGGCACGTCAGCGCCATTCAGCGTTGCGGCCAATACCTTGAGGCCATTGATGTCGATTGCTTTGCCTACCAGTTCGTCGCCTTGGCTAGAAGCCAGTTTTGATTTGAGCGTAGCCAGTTCTTTTTCCAGCGTTTTGACCTGCTCCTGAACTTGTCCAATACGTTGTGTCAGTTCTTCCGGCTGCGCCTTCAGCGCCGCCGCAGCCTCATTGATACGGGCAGCAAGGTTTTGCACGAAGGCAAGCGCGACTTCACCGGTGACCGCTTCAATCCGACGGATACCAGCTGCAACGCCGCCTTCGGAAACGATCTTGAACAAGCCGATATCGCCGGTGCGGGTGACGTGGGTACCACCGCATAACTCCTTCGATGAGCCGATGCCGAGAACCCGCACTTCGTCACCGTATTTTTCGCCGAACAAGGCCATCGCGCCATACTTGATTGCCTCGTCGTACCCCATATGCTGAGCTTGAGTCGATTCGTTGAGCAGGATTTCGCGGTTGACGATTTCCTCGACGCGACGGATTTCATCGGCGCTCAAGGGAGCATTGTGGCTGAAGTCGAAACGGGTTTTTTCGGCATCCACCAGCGAACCCTTTTGCGATACATGCGTGCCCAGCACCATACGCAAGGCCATGTGCATCAGGTGGGTTGCCGAGTGATTGCGCATGGTTTGTGCGCGCAATGCCGTGTTCACCTTGGCAGTGAGCTTGTCGCCGACTGCCAGCGAGCCTTTGTTGAGGACGCCGTGGTGGCCGAATACATCCGGCTGGATTTTCTGCGTGTCGGTCACTTCAAACAATGCGCTGCCCGCTTCAAGCAAACCTGCGTCGCCGACCTGACCGCCGGATTCGGCGTAGAACGGTGTGGTCTCGAGTACCACCATGGCTTCCTGGCCCACGTCGACCTTTTGCACGGCGCTACCGCCCACGTATAGCGCCACGACCTTCCCTTCCTGCTCCAGTTTGTCGTAGCCGACAAAAGTGGTTTTGTCGCCGGTGTACTCAACGGCTGCGGTCATTTTGAACTTGCCTGCGGCGCGAGCTTGTTTCTTTTGATCTTCCATCGCTGCAGCGAAGCCGGCTTCGTCAAGTTCGACGTTGCGCTCGCGGCAGATGTCGGCAGTCAGGTCGAGCGGGAATCCATAAGTGTCGTACAGCGCGAAAGCAGTTTTGCCGTCGAGTTTCGTTGCATTCTTGGCCAACGCGGCTTCGAGGATTTTCATGCCATTTTCCAGCGTTTCGCCGAAGCGCTCTTCTTCCTGCTTCAATACTTGTTCGACGCGCGATTGCGCTTCCGCCAGCTCAGGATAGGCTCGTCCCATTTCTCTCACCAAGTCCGGCACCAGCTTGAAGAAGAACGGCTTGGTCTGACCCAGTTTGTAGCCATGGCGCAGCGCACGCCGCACGATGCGGCGCAATACATAACCGCGGCCTTCGTTGCCCGGAATAATGCCGTCGACGATCAGGAAAGAACAGGCACGAATATGGTCGGCAATGACTTTCAGCGAATTGTTGCCGAGGTCAGCGCATCCGGTTTCGCGCGCGGCGGCCTTGATCAAGTTCTGGAACAGGTCGATTTCATAGTTCGAATGCACATGCTGCAGCACGGCGGCAATGCGCTCCAAGCCCATGCCGGTGTCGACGCAAGGACGCGGCAGCGGATGCATCACGCCTTGTTCGTCGCGATTGAACTGCATGAACACCAGGTTCCAGATTTCGATATAGCGGTCGCCGTCTTCTTCCGGGCTGCCCGGAGGCCCCCCCCAGACGTCGGGACCGTGATCGTAGAAAATTTCCGAGCAGGGGCCGCAAGGGCCGGTGTCGGCCATCTGCCAGAAATTGTCGGAAGCGTAGCGCGCGCCCTTGTTGTCGCCGATGCGCACAATGCGCTCCGCCGGTACGCCGATGTCGTTTTGCCAGATGGCGTAAGCCTCGTCGTCTTCCTGATAGACGGTAACCCACAGTTTTTCCTTCGGCAGGCTATAGACACTGGTCAGCAATTCCCATGCGAAGTGGATGGCGTCGCGCTTGAAGTAATCGCCGAACGAGAAATTACCCAGCATTTCGAAGAAGGTATGGTGACGCGCGGTGTAACCGACGTTTTCCAGGTCGTTGTGCTTGCCACCGGCGCGGACACTGCGCTGCGCCGTTGTCGCGCGGCTGTAATTGCGCTTGTCCTGGCCGAGGAACACGTCCTTGAACTGCACCATGCCGGAGTTGGTGAACAGCAGTGTCGGATCGTTGCCCGGTACGAGGCTGGACGAACGGACAATGGTGTGGCCTTTGGATTCGAAAAACTTGAGGAATTTATCGCGGATGTCAGACGAGTTCATGTTCGATGGCGAAAGGGTGGGCGGATGCCTGGGTTGCTATCCGGGCCGGGCTAGAAGGCGCGCCCGTACTGGGAATTCCGGACGAGGGTCCAAGCGTTGCAAACCGTTGATTATACGTGATTAGCCCCGCTAATCACGGGGCTGCACTGCGGCGCAACGGAGGCTGCGCGTGCCTTGACAGTCAGTCAAGAAGAAGGCTGGCCAGGTCCGGTGCGATCAGGTCGATACGGTCGGTACAAAAGGCATCGACACCCCATCCGAGGATTTCCCTGGCCCGCTTCGGCGTGTTGACGGTGTAGCAAAACAAACCATAGCCAGCCTGCTTGACCGCCTGCGCAAGTGCTGGCGTCAAATGCTTGTGATTGGTGTGCAGGGCTGTAGCGCCCAGTGCTTGCAGCCTGTCGTCCCAGTCCCCCTCAATGGTGTCGGTGAGATAGCCGCGCGGGATGCCGGGCGCGGCCTGCTTCGCCGCCATCAGCGCAT
Organism: Noviherbaspirillum sp.; assembly: GCA_035539595.1. Lineage (GTDB taxonomy): Bacteria > Pseudomonadota > Gammaproteobacteria > Burkholderiales > Burkholderiaceae_D > Noviherbaspirillum. The sequence goes on along the minus strand of DATLIB010000209.1, from coordinate 8,923 downwards.
CGAACGAGAATGAGGAAAAAAGCGGCAACGCGGCAGTGGTGTCGTTAGCGAACCAGGCTTGTGTCAGTTCCGCCACGACACGCCCGGTCTGCACGTCAAAACCAGGAACGGGCTTGATCTCGACATTCATCCAGATACCGTTTTCTTTGCAAAAGCGGATCGCCTGCACATAAGTTGGTACCGGCTCTCCGGCAAATTCGGCGCCGAACCAGGCGCCGGCGTCCATGGCTGCCAATGCCTGCGCGGTGGTGCCAGCCACGCTACCGGACCCGCGCACGGTACGTCCGAACCGGGGGTCGTGCATCAGGATCGGAATGCTGTCCGCTGACAACATAACGTCGAATTCAACTGCACGAAAACCGTGCGCCAGTCCGCAGCGCAGCGCCGCCAGCGTGTTTTCAGGCGCAAGCGTGCCGCCACCGCGGTGTGCAACGATTCTTGGAAATAACCACATGGATTGATCTATGTCTCGGAATGATCTTCAACCAGACGTAGTCTAATGCCAATCGTTAATCAAAAGGCGAACCGGGTCCGGCCCGCCGTAAGCGCCCGGCCTCATCGCTCTGCGCCGACATGCCACCAGTCAGCCCCTATCCAGCACCATTCGACACGTCCACCTTCATTTTTCCGGCAGAGTGGCACGCCCTCTCCGATTTGCTCGGTGGCGCAGATACCGGGCTGCTATTCCTGCGCGATGGCGCGATCTTGCACATGAATACCCATCTTGCGGATCAGCTCGGCTTCGACGAGTCGGAAGTGCTTGGAAAGCCCGTGGAAGCACTTTTCCCGCCAGGCAACAATGCCTCCGACTCAAACGAGTTTGCCCGCACCCATGGTGGCGACAACGCGAACATTCTCTTTATGAAAAAAAACGGAAAACCGATCGAATTCCGCTTCATAGCCAATCGCATCGATACGCTCAACGATGCGCGCTGCACGATCTGGGTATTGCAACCAGTGGAACGGCCAGGGAGTGAAACGCTGCTGCAAGCAGCCATCCGCCTACGGGCGATCACGGAATATTGGCCGGATCTGGTACTGGTATGCGATCTCGATACGCGACTCAGCTATACCAACAAATCCTTCGACGACATCGTCGGTCCGCGTGGGGCACTACTATCCGAACTGGTGCACAAGGAAGACCTGCCGCAACTGGAAACCCTCTTCAAAGAGACGGCGGCAACCGCAGACTCCGCACCGCAGCCGGTCATGTTTCGGCTGCGCGATCATGAGGGAACATGGCGGCACGTCACCGGGCATGTACGTAATCTGCTGTCGCATCCCGACATCTCGGGCCTGTTGCTGCACGCCCACGACGACACAGAGCACGTTCGGCAACAGCAAGTCGTCGCAGCCGAGAAGAAACGGCAACTGCATTATCTCAACCGTCTATTCCGCATGGCGCAGCAACCGCACACCAATCTCTCGTCCGCACTCGCCGTCATCCTCAAAGCCTCTGCAAAGGCACTTGGCACGCATCGCTGCGCTTATTGGGAGTTCAATCAAGAATCGTCCGCTGCACATTGCGTCATGGCCTACGACGACATTCGGCAGAACTTCGTCGAGGAAATGCCCGATGCGCCTTCGTCCACCGCGTTTCACCAGTTGCTGCAGCATGTGCTGCGAGGCGAGCAGCAGGTGGCGTTTTCGAACGTTGATCAAGACCCGCGTGCCGCCGTATTTTGCGAATACTTTCGCGCGGCCTCGATCAAGGCATCGGTCATCGTGCCGGTACAGGGCGCAGACAAGGTCCTTGGCCTGCTGATTTTTTCGCACTTGCAACAGGCGCGGCAATGGCGCAAGGATGAAACCGACTTTGCCGACAACGTGGCTGGACTGATCGCACTGATTTTCAAGGAAGTCGAACGCAGCAAGGCGGAAGCGCAACTACGCCATCTGGCGCACCACGACAGTCTGACAGGCCTGCCCAATCGGCACTTTTTGTTCGATCAAGCGGCCGAATTATTCCCCCAGGTGACGCAGGAGGCCAGTTCGCTGGCGGCATTCTTCATCGATCTGGACGGCTTCAAGAAAGTCAACGACTCGCTCGGCCATGCGCTCGGTGACGAACTGCTCAGGGCAGCCGCGATGCGTCTGAAGAATGTGGTGCGCAAAGACGACATCCTGGTGCGCCTGGGCGGCGACGAATTCATGCTGCTAGCGCGCAACCTCAACGACATGCGCATCGCCGACGACATTGCGCTGCAAATTGTCGACACCATGCGCGGGGCATTTTCCTTGCAGGGACGCGAACTGCGCATTTCCGCCAGCGTCGGCATCGCCATCTATCCCTTTGATGGCAGCGACATCGATACGCTGATGAAAAAGGCGGACATCGCCATGTACCACGCAAAATCCGCCGGACGCGATCAGTACCAAATGTTCGATCCCAAGCTGGGCGGCGGCCCGACGGCGCGTTCCAAGCTGGAACAGGAACTGCGACGCGCAATCGACGAACGCGAACTGCAGCATTATTACCAACCGCAGATTGATCTGCGTACCGGCAAGGTGCGTTGCGTCGAGGCTTTGCTGCGTTGGCGGCATCCGCAGCGCGGCATACTGCTACCCGCCAATTTTCTGCCAGCAGCGGAAACATCCGGCCTGATGCACCGGATCAGCGTCTGGGTTTTGAACGACGCGTGCAATCAGTTGCGTATCTGGGACCAGCACGGCATCGGCGAATTCAAACTGGCGATCAACCTGTCGTCCGCCCAGTTGATGGACCGCGCGTTGCTGTCAGTGCTGGAAAACGCGCTGGACCGCTCCGGCATTGCTGGCCACCGGCTCGAATGGGAAATCAAGGAAAGCACCGTGATGCAACACCACACCTTGAGTGCAGCGCTGCTCGACTCCATGAGTGCGCTACGAATCGGCCTGAGCATTGACGATTTCGGTACTGGCTATTCGAGCATGTCCTACCTGAAGCGCTATCCCGTGCATAAACTGAAAATCGACCGCAGTTTTGTCAGTGGCCTGCCGGACGCCGAAGAACATTGCGCCATCGCCGACGCCATCATTTCGATGGCGCAACCGCTTGGGCTCGATGTGGTTGCCGAGGGCGTGGAAACGCAGCAGCAGATGGATTACCTGCGCGAACATGGCTGCGACATCGGGCAAGGTTATTTTTTCACGCAGCCCCTAACCGCCGACCAGTTTGAAAAATGGCTGATACGTCACTGATGTCCTGCAGGAATAGTGCAACCACCTGCGAATCGCATGCCTTGCCCACGGCTGACCGGCAATGCGCCGAACATGCCGTCCTTTGGTAGCATGGCATTCCGGCGCAAGCAATCTCCCCCTTTGCCCATCGCCCCCCTACACCAGGCCGGAGACGCAATGACTACCTTCCACTGGAACAACCCCTACCCGACTCCCCGCATTCCCCTGTTTGCACGCAACGCCGTTGCCACTTCGCACCCGTTGGCGGCGCAAGCCGGTTTGCGCATGCTACTGCGTGGCGGCAATGCGGTCGATGCAGCGATTGCCGCCGCCGCTGCGCTGACTGTCGTGGAACCGGTCGGCTGCGGACTCGGCGGGGATGCCTTCGCCATTCTGTGGGATGGCACGAGATTGCATGGATTAAATGCCTCCGGTCCGGCACCGTCGGCATGGACACCCGGCTATTTCGCCAAGAAGCACGGTGGCAAAATTCCGCAACGCGGCTGGGATGCGGTTACCGTTCCCGGCATGGTGGCAGGATGGGTTGAACTGTCGGAGCGCTTCGGCAAGCTGCCCTTTGGCGACCTGTTCGAACCGGCCATCGATCTGGCCGAACGCGGCCACATGGTCACGCCAGTGGTACAGGGAAAATGGGCAGCGTCGGTGCCCGTGCTGAAAGAGCAACCCGGTTTTGCGCGCGCTTTCATGCCTTACGGGCGCGCTCCGCATGTCGGCGAACAGTTCAGGTTTCCCGAAGCTGCCCATACCTTGACCCGCATTGCAGAAAGCCACGGAGAGGCCTACTACCGGGGCGAACTGGCAGAAATGCTGGCGCAGCACGCGCGCCAGAACGGTGCCGCCATGACACTCGACGATCTGGCAGCGTACCAGCCGGAATGGGTGACCCCCATTGAAAAAAATTACGCCGGCTATACGGTCCACGAACTGCCGCCGAACGGCCAGGGCATCGCCGCGCTCATTGCGCTGGGTATCGTCGACAAGCTGGACATTACGCGCTTTCCGCGCGATTCCGCCGACAGCCAGCACCTGCAGATCGAGGCAATGAAACTGGCTTTCGCCGACACCTACCGCTGGGTCGCCGACAGCCGTTACATGACGCAAGTCAGCGCCCGGGATTTGCTGGACGACGCCTACCTGAGCGAACGCGCCAAGCTGATCGACATGCGCCGCGCCACCGACTTCCCGCACGGCACGCCGCCCAAAGGCGGCACCATCTACCTGAGCGCCGCCGATGAAAGCGGCATGATGATCAGCTTCATCCAGTCCAATTACATGGGCTTCGGCTCGGGCGTGGTGGTGCCGGAAGCCGGCATCAGCCTGCAAAACCGTGGCTACGCATTCTCCCTCGATCCGCAGCATCCGAATTGCGTGGCGCCCGGCAAGCGCCCTTTCCACACCATTATTCCGGGCTTCCTGACCCGCGACGGCCAGCCGCAGATGAGCTTCGGCGTGATGGGCGCCAACCTGCAGCCGCAAGGACATCTGCAGACATTGGTGCGCATGCTGTCATACGGGCAGCAGCCGCAAGCCGCCTGTGATGCGCCGCGCTGGCGACTCACCGGCGGTATGTCGGCCGACATCGAACATACGATGCCGCCCCCAGTCGTAGACGAACTGAGCGCGCGCGGCCACCAGCTCAAGGTCGTTGCCGATAGTTACACCGATTTCGGCTCCGGCCAGTTCATCTGGAAAACCGAAGACGGGTATATCGCCGCCAGCGATGCGCGCCGCGACGGACAAGCGGTCGGTTTCTGACGCTTTTCGCGCCGTAAAAATGCAGCTTGCGCCGCGCAACCGGCACTTCGTCGCATAGCGCTGTCGTCGCCGCGATGGCGCTTCCATCATGCCTCCATCGCGGTTTCGCTTACGGAGGGCATCATGGCATTTACACCTATCGTCCTGGTCCACATACTGGCTGCGGGGGCAGCCATCATCATCGGCGGCGTCACGCTCGCATTGCGCAAAGGCACGCCCTTGCATCGTCTGCTTGGACGGTTGTGGGTACTGCTCATGCTGATCGCCGTGCTGGTGTCGTTCGGTATACGCAGCAGCGGGCATTTTTCCTGGATCCACCTGCTTTCCGCAGGTACGCTGCTTGCGCTCTGCTCCTCGATTCTGGCCGTCGTCAACGGCCACATCCGGGCGCATCAATACGGCATGCGCTACGTCTATATCGGCCTGGTGATTGCGGGCACCTTTACCCTCTTGCCATACCGCCGACTGGGCCACCTGGTCTGGAGCACCGTTGGATTGATCTGAACATGGACCCGGCGAGGAAAATCGCATGGCACAATCCGACGTTTACCGCACCACCAAGCGCCAGTTCGGCTGCTGACCGGGAGGAAAATCGGGTTACCATTTCACGCCTTGGCGGTTTTCCGGCCACTCCGGGCGTGACATGGAAATAGCGCATGATCGCAAATAAAACGCTGCCCTCACACCATCAAGCATGACTACTGCCTTGTCGTCCCGGCCGCCCGCCTACCCGCGCTTGCGGCGCTTCGCCATCGATCTGGCGATCACCGCCGTCTTCAATGTCGTCATTGCACTGGTCGTGACGTATGTCATCCGCATTCACGATGTGTTCTCGGTCAACCTGGTGATTTCGATGTGCATCGGCCTGCTGATGGTGAGCTTCATCGACGGCGGGCGTCTGTTGTTGTGGGGCACCGGCAAGCCGCCTTTGCTGCCCTTCATCCTGCTATTCATCCTTGCCCTGCCTTCCGCCCAGTTTCTAGGCAATGAAATCGCCAGCCTGATTCTCGGCATTCCGTCGCAGGAATTCGCCTCGGCCATGATCAAGAACCGGACTGGTTTCGTCGTGCTGTTTGTTCTGACCTGTCTGTCGATTACCTTGTTTTTCTGGAATCGCGGCGTCGTGGAACAGTTGCGGGCCGAAGCCGAAGCCGATAAGGCACGCACAGCCGCCGTCGAAAAACAGGCCATGCAGGCGCAACTGCAAATGCTGCAGGCACAGGTCGAACCGCACATGCTGTTCAATACCTTGGCCAACCTGCAGGGCTTGATCGCCGTCGATCCGTCACGCGCGCAGCACATGCTCGACCAGTTGATCCACTATCTGCGCGCCACACTGTTAGCTTCACGCGCGGGGCAAGCGACGCTGGCGCAGGAATTCGCGCTGATCGAGGCCTACCTCGGTCTGATGCAGGTACGCATGGGGGCGCGGCTGTCCTACACGCTGCAATTGCCGGACGCTTTGCGCGACATGCGCGTGCCGCCGCTGCTGCTGCAACCGCTGGTGGAAAATGCAATCAAGCACGGCCTGGAGCCGAAGATGGACGGCGGCCGCATCGATGTGCAGGCATCGTGTGCAGCCGGCGTGTTGACGCTGCGGGTATGCGATACCGGCCTGGGCCTGGATGCAGCGCCCGCCGACACCAGCAGCACGCATGTCGGCATCGCCAACATGCGCGAGCGACTGACCGTCTTGTATCAGGATCGCGCCGCCTTAAGCCTTACCCCCAATACGCCTAGCGGCGTCATTGCCGAAATCACGATTCCATCATGACCATTACCGCCCTGATCGCCGAAGACGAACCAATTCTTGCCTTTGCGCTGCAGCAGACACTACAGCGACTGTGGCCCGAGCTGCAAATCTGCGGCGTCGCGCAAAACGGTATCGCCACCGTGCAAGAAGCGCTCGCGCTGCGTCCTGACGTCTTGTTCCTCGACATCAAAATGCCAGGCAAGTCCGGCCTGGAAGCAGCGCAGGAACTCGCGGAAGACTGGCCGGAAGAGCGCCCGTTTCCGCTTGTGGTGTTCGTCACGGCATATGACGAATATGCCTTGCAGGCATTCGAACAGGCTGCTGCCGATTACGTACTCAAGCCGGTCACCGAAGCCCGCTTGGCGAAAACCGTGGAACGCCTGAAAGCGCGACTGCAACAAGAAGATGAACGAGCCGACGGACTGGAACGCGTCCTCGGTCAATTGCGCGCTCTGGTGCCAAGCGTGCCGACGCCGTCAGCAACCCGCCTGACGATCATTCGTGCAGCGGTCGGCAACCAGATCCGCATGATTCCGGTCGCCGACGTACATTATTTTGAAGCGACGGATAAATACGTCAACGTGGTCACCGCCGACAGTCAATCCCTGATCCGCACCAGCCTGAAGGAACTGCTGCCGCAACTCGATGCCAGCCAGTTCTGGCAAATCCACCGCGGCACTGTCGTCAACGTCAATTGCATCCAGGCCGCGATCCGCGACGACAATGGCAAACTGTCGCTCCGCCTGCATGGCCGCAGCGAACAGCTTGCGGTAAGCCGTCTGTTCGCCCATTTGTTCAAGCAGATGTAATACATAGGGACCGTCCAACTGCTCCGCAGACAGCCTCCTTCTCAGTCAAACAGGCTTGACCGTCATCAGGTAAATTGCCGGCAAGGGCAACAATGAAGCCACGGAGCCGGCGACCATCCACAGCGTTGCCAGCCGCCAGTAACGTGGCGGCAATTCCGCCTGTGCAGCCAAGGGACGCAGCAGGCGTGCCTGCGCCAGTTGTACCGGCAGCAGGATTGCCAGCCAGATCGCCCCGCTACCCAGCACCAGCAAATAACTCCAGCGTATCCATTCAGCCTGCATGACGCCGCCATAGGCCGGCGCCATCATGTGGCCGGTTGCCATCAGAATCGCAATACCGCCGGCGGTAAAAAAGATATCAGTCAGGTTCACCATCCGTGTCGCGTAGCGGATGATGCCGAGCTCGCGCGTGCGGTCGGCGAATGCCTTCCAGAATGCGGTGACGATAATGTTACCGACGAACAGAATGACGCCAAAGATGTGGATGGCCTTGATGGTTTCTTGTTCCATGATGTTTCTCCGTATGTTTGCCAGCGTTGCCCGATCCGATCTGCCCCCTGCTTCATGAAAAATAAGGATAAGGGCTAACGTCCCTCTCGCCGTGGCATCGAATGGGATCGCACACATCCACGGTGAACTGGGCAGGGATATTTGATACAGCAGCGATTATGCGACTGGAGGACGAGCGACGCCTCCGGCTTGCGACGAAACGCCAGAATCGCAGCACCGAATAAGCGCGCAGCGGAGTGAACGGTGCCGGAAGCGAATGTCGGATCAGGTCAACTGCGCAAGAATGAATACCGCCAGCGGCACCGATGCCATTGCCAGCACAGATAAAGTGGGAGGCTGTTCGCTGTGGCCGCGCCGGTTAAACCACGCGGTCAACGCCAGAGCACCGGCGGCATAGGTCGCGGTAAAGAACACCAGCGTGCCGGTTCCGCTCGGCTGCCCCCCACGCGAGGAAAACAGAAAGACAAACAGCCCGGCCGTCACCATGACCAGCACCACCAGCACACAGGACAGCACGGTATAGATCCTGCCATACCGTGGCTGCCGCCCTTGCGCCAACAAGGCTTGCCGTTTGGCACGCACATCCTGCTGCAAGAGAAAGACCAACAGTGGGTCGACCTGCCGGTACTGCAGCAAGCCCAAGGCAGCAGCGGTCACCAAATCCTCGCGTCTAATCGTCATGCATCGCTCCTTCGGTTCTTATGGGCCGACGTCACGCAAGCTGCTCAAAACGTCGTGCACCGACGCCATCCACCGCCCCGCAGCACTCTCCCTGGGGACCGGCATAACGTCGCTTCGACCGTACCGCCTGTTGTGTTGCCAACCATATATCGAAAAGACGCAAACTAAAGCGCGTTGAAGCACCGCCGCAGGCGTTGACAAATCATGTACATCCTATTAAATCGATTTTTTTGAC
>DATLIB010000208.1:0-3630 GCA_035539595.1 Noviherbaspirillum sp. | reverse complement strand
TTAACCGGGGTGCCGTGGGCATTGCCTACATGTTAGTTCCTCGCATGGCATCTGCATGTGTCTTTTCATACATATCCTGGCAAGGGGCGCAGCGTTCCGCCATGGGCTGCACTTCCAGCCGTTCATACGGAATATCCATTCCGCAACTGACACACTCGCCATAAACGTCATTCTCCAGTCGCGCGTGCGCGGCTTCGATAGCGCGCAATTCGACCAGATCGCGGGTCACTGCGGCGTTACCGAGATCCACCGTCAGGTTGGCGAAGGAAGCGTCACCCGGATCGGGTGCCTCGGTTGCCACATCGACGAATTCGTCTTTTTCACTTACCTCGCGGTGCAATTCGGCGCGCAATTCCTGCTCACGGGCAGCGAGCAACTGTTTAATGCGAGCGAGTTGCTCGTCGGTCAGGTTTGACATGATGGCTCTCACAAAATGGATGAAAAAATGTCGTTGGCGCAAGCGGTGACAGGCAAGCTTGTCAGGCCACGCTGCGCTCGCGGGAATGCCACCACGCGACAGCCAGAGCCGTTCCAAGCACAAGCGCCATCATCGTTCTGGGATTGAGGGCCGCCTGGGTGTACAGGCTCGATTCGAAAACGTGGCCGCTGTATCCCTGCCGCTCCTGCAAATCCGGCCCGGGGCTATACAGGCTATGCTGGTTGCGATCGCGCGCCGGCATGTTCGATTTCTGCTGATTAATCATGAAACGCTTCATATAGCCGTCCATCAGGCGCGGCGCGTAATGCGCCGTTGCCGATATCAGCTTGGCAGCGCCCCCGGCGAAAATGTCGCGTTTAACATGTTCCGCCGCATACAGAATGGCCTTGGCTGCGATTTCCGGCGCATAGATGGGCGGCGGCAAGCGCGGCTCCACTTCCAGGTAATTCTTCGCATGCTCCAGAAACATCGTATCCATGGCGGCGGGTTTAATCAGGGTGACGGCAACTGGCGCGCCTTCCGCCTCCAACTCCAGCCGCAGTGAATCGGTAAAGCCTTTTACCGCATGCTTGGAGGCGGCATACATGCCTTGCAGCGGCACCGCGCGATCCGATACTTCGCTACCCAGATTAATGACGGCGCCTCCGTGGTTTTTCAAGTGTTCCACCGCAACCAGAGAACCATGCACCACACCCCAGAAGTTGGTCTGGAACAAGCGGCGCTGGTCTTCGCGTGAAATATCCTCGTTGCGCCCGAAGATGGAAATGCCCGCATTATTGACCCAGGTATCGAAGCGCCCAAAACGGTCGATCGCCGCCTGCGCGGCCTTACGAACATCTTCCTCAATACCGACGTCGGCCACCACATGAATCGCCTCATGTCCTTTTTTTACCAGCTCGAAGGTTAATTGCCTGAGCGCGTCTTCGTTACGGGCAACCAGCACCAGTTTGGCACCGCGTTGCGCCGCCCGTCGCGCAGTGGTCAGGCCAATGCCACTTGTTGCGCCGGTAATGACAATCACCTGATCCGATAATTTCTTCAACACTATTTTCATGCGAAAGCTCCTTTTCCAAGGTCCCACGCAGCGAAAAACGTGCCCGCTCGCCAGCGCCGTTGCCGGCATGGCAAGGGTGGGAAAACACATCGTCACGCTGCAATTTTTACCGTTGCAACGCGTGTTTTTTGCATGGCCGCATGCTGTTGCCGAAGCCGTGGCGATACGCGACAAAAGCGCATTTAAGTCCTACAATTCCTGGCATGTGCGGCCGCTTTGTCATGCAACATCATCCCTTCGAACTCCAGGAATGGTACGAAGCCGTTTTCATGCCCGACGCCGGGTTGCACTACAACATCGCGCCGAGCAGTCGGATCTTGACCGTGCGCGATACACCGGAAGGACGCGCCGGCGCGTTGATGCGCTGGGGCTTCACTCCATCCTGGGCCAAGGACCCCGCCTCCATGCCGATGCTCAACAATGCGCGTGCCGAAACCGTGGCGGAAAAACCGATGTTTCGGCAGGCCTTCCGCCGCCGGCGCTGCCTGATTCCGGCTTCCGGCTTTTATGAATGGAAGGCGGTGCCGGGACAAAAATCCAAGCAGCCGTTTTACATCTCCTTCAAGGACGGTACCCCCATGTCCTTTGCCGGCATATGGGAAAGCGCGCGGAGCGACACCGGAGACGCCATCGACACCTGCGCCATCATCACCACCGAAGCCAATGCCGTGCTGGAACCGATCCACCATCGCATGCCCCTCGTTCTCGACCGCGACGACTGGGATGTATGGCTGGGTGCCGAAGCCATCACGGCACAAAAATTTGCGGAACTGACTGCTCCCTTCGCTGCCGATAACATGCAAGCCTGGGGCGTTGCCCATGCGGTCAATCGGGTAGCGAACGACAATCCAGAACTGCTGCGGCCGATCGCCTAAGAGAGTCACGTTGACGAATTCAATGAGGAAGGAAAAGCAGACCATGACAACGGTGTAAAAAGGAGAAATGCCATGAGCTTTGCGAAAAACCAGTTCGGTGTGCCGCAATATCCGAAAGACGATGCACGCCGCCTGTTCGTCCTGCTGTCAGCCATCGACTTGCTGGAACGTCCGACAGTGTCGGCGATTGCCGACTTGACCAGCTGCGAGCGCGACAGTATCGATGCCGACGTTCTGCGCCTGCGCGAGGAATACGGTGTCGTCTTGCACAAGACCGGCGACATTTACCATATCGCGTCGTGGGGCAATGTGCTCAAGAAGAATGGTGTGAAGCGCGCACTCAGGGGATGGGAGAACGGCGCTTGACCACAGCGCGACAAAGCACCGATGTACCCAACACTCCTCTGTCGGCATCCTATACTGGTGGCAGACCTTTCATTCGCATTACCCATGCGATAAGCGCGACGCATATCGATCCGATTCCGCCGCATTGAATCCGCCGTCCTACCAGTACAACGGAGCATGTCATGAAACCGCAAAACGACAAGCAAACGCCCAAATTTCCCTTTGCCGGAAAACCGCTTGACGGCAGTCAATACCTTGAGGTTGTCGAAGAGCAGGAATACGCAGATCGCCGCCCCAGCCCCGAAGAGCAAAAACCACGTTTTTCCTATCGGAAGAAAGAGCCGCAAAAGAACAAGTAACACGTCTTTTTGAGATGCATGAACAGAGTGCTCATCCGATGAGCACGCGATTGGACTTGCATTTGCACACGTTCTGAGAGGTCCAATCCAGACAGCAACTTTGGGGACCATCATGACATCGGCATGGCGGCATGGCGGCATGGCGGCATGGCGGCATGCGCCTTGTCATCTGCAAGCTCATGCGCCATAATGCAAATGATAATTATTCTTATTACTGGTTTTTGATCCTTGCATGCACAGCCCCGTTCTGGCCCCCACGCCATTTAATCCCGTGATGTTTCGGCAACTTGCGCAACGTATCGGCCCGCTGAGTGCGATCATCCTGATGCATATCGGACTTTTCTATGCGCTGCAAAGCGGATTGCAGCGTCAAGCCACGCCACAATCGGCTGCGCCGAAAACTGTTTACGTCTCCTTTGTCACCCCGGAACAACCGAAGCCGGTTGAGGCGCCGAAGGTGCCACCGGCCAAGCCGAAAACCGTTCCGGTCGTCAAGAAATCACCTCAACGACCGCCGCCTCCCCTTGTCGACAACACACCGTCGGAACAGGCCATCAC
>DATLIB010000207.1:0-6168 GCA_035539595.1 Noviherbaspirillum sp. | reverse complement strand
GGTCAGCCTCGGCGCCACCTCCATCGAAGCGGCGCGCGCCGGCTACGGCTTTTCATGGTTTCCGGAAATAAAAATTCGCAAGGAGTTGCGTGAAGGCAGCCTGAAGATATTGCCGATGCAGGACGGTGGCGACCGTTTCGCTGAACTGTATCTGGTACTGGCCGATCCCGACAGCGCCGGCGCGGGAACCCGTCGGCTGGCGGAAATCCTGCGGGAAAGCGTGTCGACGGCATGCGCGCTCGTGGGGCCAGTTGATGAAAGAGCGTAGTGATGCCGGCGGCATCGCCTCGCAATGACTCTATAATTGCCCGCTTTTCTTGCCAGATCATTAAGGCACCGCACAGGAATACCGCCTGCGCTTGCGCGGTATGTGCCTTGAATGCTCTTTTTATCGATTCGCTCTATGACGACATCAGCAACACCCCCGCTCGATAGCGGCCTGACCCGTCGCGGCCAACAGCGCCGGGAAGAACTGATCATGGCCGCCTTGCACATCATCGTGCGCGAAGGCACCGGCGCGGTCAGCCTGCGGACCGTGGCCAAGGAAGCCGGCGCCAGCCACGGCTCGGTAGCCTATTATTTCGGCACCCGAGACGCCTTGATGGCAGCCGTGCTCGACTATGTTTTCGGTCAACTCGCCGCCAGTTTCGAGCGTATCGTTCCGGCGCTGGAAGCAGCGGCGGACAGCCCGGAACGCTTCGCCGCCGTGCTGGTGCGCTATCACATGGAACAGGTGGTGAGCCACCCCGAGGTGGGGCTGGCGATCCAGGAACTGAATATCGCCGGCATACGCGACATGGCACTGCGTCCGATCCTGCACAAATGGGGCAAGGTGCATGCCGCGCTATGCCGCAAGGCCTTTCTCGCGCTTGGTTCGACCCAGCCGGCAGTGGATTACGGCTTTTTGCTGAATGCGATCAGCGGTATCGTCACCGGACAATTCGCCCTGCCCCGCCGCGATTTTGAAAAGAAAATTTTTACTCCGGCGGTGGAACGGCTGGTGCACGGCATTGCCGCCAACGGCGGTCATAAACACAGCGTAAGGTGCTGAAGTAGTTGCAACTAGCGCCGCAAATAGGCGACTGGACCGCCGCAGTAAATGCAAGCTACGCGATCCAGTAAAACGCAGAGGAAGACGGAGGGCCAATCGTTTGGGTTAGCCCTTTTTTGCGCAGGCATGGGAACTGGGGAGGCACTGGAAAGAAGCCGCGTGCCCCCCCTGTGAAGCTCTCGGACGATTACAGGTTATGGGAGGGGGAAAGGACAGGAGAGCGTAAAGCGGCTCAATGGGCCCAGGCACCCCTGACGAGCATTTGCTCGAATTCCCCAGAGGGCAAGGGCTGAGAAAAAAGAAAGCCTTGCGCAAGGTCACACCCTGCCGCTGTCAACAGTGCCATTTGTCCGTGCGTTTCGATGCCTTCCGCGATGACCTGCATTCCCAGTTTATGCGCCATCACGATCATGGATTCCACAATCGTCCGGTTCGTCTGGTCCGTCTCGATGTCGCTGACAAACGACTGGTCGATTTTGAGGTAGTCGATTGCAAATTTCTTCAGGTAGGCCATGGACGAGTAACCCGTGCCAAAGTCATCAATCGCGAGCTGAATGCCGGCATTGTGGTATTGACTCAGCCTGTTCATGACGGCCGGTGACGCATGCAAGAGAATGCCTTCTGTCAGTTCGACTGAAATACTTCCCGGCGGCAGATCCAGCCGATCCAGAAAAGGCAACAAGTCCGCATCCTGGTCAGTTAGAAATTGAATGGAAGACTTGTTCACGCCAATTTGAAACGGCTTGCCAAGCAGCCGGCTCCAGCGCTTCGCGCATGACGCCGCCTCGCAAAACACCCAATTTCCAATCTCGTTGATCATGCCGGTTTCCTCCGCAAGCGGAATGAACCGGGAGGGTTCTATCAGGCCGAGCCGCGGATGCTGCCACCGCAACAGTGCCTCTGCCTTGACGAATTTTCCGCCATTCAGCTCCACGATAGGCTGATAATAAACTTGCAGATGATCAGCTCCAAGCGCGCCGCGCAAATCGCTAGACAAGGTTAAACGCAGATGCGCCTCCTCATCCATTGACCGAGTAAAGTAGCTGAACTGCGCCTTACCCGCATGCTTGGCTGCATACATGGCTTGATCCGCCTTTCGGATCAATTCTTCGCCAGTGCTGCCATCATCCGGATAGATGGTGATGCCAATGCTGCCGGATATGTAGGCAGATTCCTTATTCAACGAGAACGGATCAGCCAATGTGCCCAGTATTTTTTGCGCAACCTGCTCAACGTGATCGTGAGAATCGAGTTCGCCCAAAATCACCGTAAACTCGTCTCCGCCCAGGCGCGCGACGGTATCGGTCTTGCGGACACAGCGTTTGATGCGGTCCGACGCCTGACAAAGCAACAGGTCGCCCGCGTCATGGCCAAGCAAATCGTTGACTTGCTTGAAGCGGTCCAGGTCAATAAACAACAATCCTAATGAATGGCCGTGGCGGTCGGCTTTCTGGACTTCCCAATCCAGTCGGTCGCGAAACATGCGGCGGTTTGGTAACCCGGTCAAGGCATCGAAATTGGCATGGTGCCATACCAGTTCGTCCGCCTGTTTCCGTTGAGAGATGTCGGTCAGCAGTCCCGTCATGCGCAACGGCGCGCCATGGCTGTCGCGCGCCACCACCACGCCGCGCGAGAGCAGCCATTTCCATTCACCGTTTTGGCAACGCACGCGGTATTCGGAGTGAAAGGACTGCGCCCGCCCCTCAAGACAATCATTCCGTGCTGCGACAACATGCGACAGATCATCGGGATGAATGCGCTGGCGCCATTGCGTGGCGTCTTCCAGATGCTCATACGCGCCGTATCCAAGTATTTCCATGGCTCGTGCGGACACGACTATGCGATCCGTTTTCGGATTCCAGTCCCAGACGCCATCGCCGCTGCCGTGAATTGCAAGCTGCAAGCGTTCGTTGGAAACCCGCAATTCTTCCTGTATCCGTTTGCGCTCTGAAATGTCGTTGAACAAAATCGCTACCAAGTAGGCGCCGGGCTCTCCGACGCGGAACGCGAATACTTCATACACGCGGTCGCCCAGCATTGCCGCCACGTTTTCGAAGCGAACGGATTCGCCGGTGAGCGCCACCTTGCCATACATGTCGAACCAGTGTTGCTCATGCCTGGGACTGATCTCACGCATCCATTTGCCTGCCGCGTCGACCAATCCCGTATGCCGTTCGAAAGCAGGGTTGACCTCGACGAATCGATAGTCAAGTGGGTGTTGTTGCTCATCGAACTTGAGTTCCACGGTGCAAAAGCCGACGTCAATGGACTCAAACAGCTTGCGGTAGCGCGCTTCGCTCTCGCGTAACGCTTTCTCAGACCGTTTACGCTGGCCGATGTCGCGTGCCAATACCTGAATGGCTGGCTTTCCTTCCCATTCAGTCAGGCCGGAAGATACTTCGACATCGACGATAGAGCCATCGCGGCATCGCCACTTCTGTTCGACTAGCGCGGGCACTGATTCGTGTTGCCGCAGATACGAGAGGCGCTCGCGTAGCAGCGCATGACCATCGGGATGAACAATATCGAATGGCGAAAAATCGAGCAGGTCATTGACGTCAGCAGCGCCAAGAAGGCGAGCGGCGGCGGCGTTTGCATAACGGACGCGCCCATCGATATAGACAAAGATGGCATCCGGGCTTAAATCGGCCAGTCGGCGAAAGCCGGTATCGTTTTCACGCAGAGCCGACTCAGTCGTGTCGCTAACACTACCTGCGACACCTCTGTTCGTGGCATCTGGATCCTGCATATATTTCTTCCGGCGATACAGCTTCTCGTGCAACCGATCTTTACCCATCCACGACATTGGCGGGCAACAGCAACGTTATAACCATACTCCCTTTGGACTCACGTGACAGCAGCTTTGATCTTTATGCTGCTGTTGACATCGCAAGGGAGCGAAGGTTGCGCCGCATAATCTTGCCCCCTTGAACATTGCGTTTTTTAATTAGGACTTACGCAAAATTGTCCCGGCAAGGCGTGTTGCCGCGGGCAGTACATCTAGTACGACAAGGCAACACAACGCGGCCGGGGCGGTTTTGCGTAAGGCCCGGGTAAAAAGTGCGCAAGCATAAGTCAACGCTTGTGCTGCCGCCCCTCGCCTCGCCTTAGTTTCCACCTTCCGGGCAAGCCGCCGTCAAATCAGCAAACCGCAACTTCTGCCGCATTTCTCCACCGTATCGCGCAGCGAGCGTCATCGCCTTGCGCAGATACAGGCCGATGTCGTGCTCATCCGCGAAGCCGATGGCGCCGTGGAATTGCACGCACTCCTTGGTGACGCGCAGGGCTGCCGCCGAAGCACGCGCCTTGGCCGCACTGGCTGCTCGCGCACGCGCAGGCGTATCGAAACAACGGCTGGCTTCGTACAGCAAGGCGCGCGATGCGACGATATCGACATGGCAGCTGGCAGCGCGATGCTGCAAGGCTTGAAAGCTGCCGATAGGCGTGCCGAACTGCGTCCTGATCTTCATGTACTCGATTGCCAGTTGCAATGCTTCGTGCATCAGTCCGACCAGATAGGCGGCATAGCCGAACAGCATGGTGTCGTGCGCACGCGCGAAAGCCTCTTGCACCGCTGCGCCCTGCGCGACCATGGGCGAGGCTTGCCAAGCGGCGGGCTGAATGTGGAACGTGGACAGGATGCTGCCGTCCACGCAAGCGTCGGTACTTGCAGCAACACCCGCCACTGTCGAATCGACGGCACGGATAACGAAGCTGTCTCCCGCCCCTGCGCCAACCAGTAATACCGCGCCGGGGTAGGCGTCGGGAACATGCGTCAAGCACAGCGGCGCGCTTGTCTCCGCGTTGTCCGCTCGTACCGGGATGCACAAGCGTGTTCCTGCAACCAGCGGTTCCAGCAAACCGGCGGCAACATCCGTATTGCACTCCGACAGCAGCCGGGCAGCAGCGATGGCCGGCACCAGCGGTTCCGGCAGCAGCACCCGGCCAACGCTTTCCAGCAAGGCGCACGCCGCACCGGTGTCCATGCCGAGGCCGCCATGATGCTCGTCCACGCCGACCCCGAGCCAGCCCAGTTCGGCTATCTGGGCCCAGATTCGGGTGTCGAATTGCGGCGCGTTGTCGCGCACGGCACGGGCACGCTGCACGCCGCCGGTGCCGCGAGCAAATTCAAGTGCGCTATCCGCGACATGGAGCGCGATTTCATTGAGAGCAGCGTTCGTCATTTTTTACTCCTGGCGGTGGGCAGTCCCAACACTTTGGTGGCGATGATGTTGCGCTGCACTTCGTTGCTGCCGCCGTAGATCGGCAGGCGGCGCGATTGCAGAAACAGTTCCGAGTAATCCAGCATGCCGTGCGACGTTTCCCGCGCGTGCTTGAGCGGCGCGGCTTCTCCGGCGACTTCCTGCGCCGCGTCAAGAATGGTGAGCACGGTTTCGGTGGCCAGAATCTTGAGGTAGGAGCTGTCGGCCGTGCCGCCTGCGTGTTCGGCCTCGGCCACGCTGAGGTAGGACGCGGTGAGCGTTTCGGTTTCGATCTCCGCGTGCGCCAGCAGTTCATCGTGTCGCCGGCAAGGCGGCGCGGCAGCCACCAGTTTGCGCAAGCGTTGCAGCGCCTTGAGCGCCAGCGCGGGCGAACCGATCCGCAAGCGCTCCTCGCTCAGCAAGGCGGTCGCCACTTGCCAGCCATGGTCGATCTGGCCCACCACGTTGTCCAGCGGCACACGCACTGCGTCGAGAAAGACTTCGCAGAATTCGTCGTCGTCGGCAATGGTGCGAATGGGACGGCGGCTGATGCCGGGCGTTTTCAGGTCGATCAGCACGAAGGTGATGCCGTGCTGCTTGGGCGCGCCGTCCGAGGTACGCACCAGCGCGAACATCCAGTCGGCATGGTGGCCCCAGGTGGTCCAGATTTTGTGGCCGCTGATCACCAGCTCGTTGCCGTCAATGACGGCGCGGGTGCGCAGACTGGCGAGGTCGGAACCGGCGCCGGGTTCGGAATAGCCCTGGCACCAGATGGCGTCACCGGACAGGATGGCCGGCACCAGCGGTTCCGGCAGCAGCACCCGGCCAACGCTTTCCAGCAAGGCGCACGCCGCACCGGTGTCCATGCCGAGGCCGCCATGATGCTCGTCCACGCCGACCCCGAGCCAGCCCAGT
>DATLIB010000206.1:0-11321 GCA_035539595.1 Noviherbaspirillum sp. | reverse complement strand
GCGCTGGGGGGGGTACTGGTGGTGGCGCAACAGACTGCTGAACCGGCACCGGCGAAACACCGCCAAGGCCGACCGATTCGGTCGCATTTTCAGGCAATTCGACACGCTTGGAAACGCCATTTTCCGAAAGCAGTACGTAATCCCGGTGCACCTCCTCCACCATCACGCCGGGTACAACTTCCCTCCCCACTCGGATTGCTTGCACCGGCTTGCCCTCGACCTGCAAAATCGCGACGCTATCGCGCGGGTTGCCGGAAAAGATCACCCCCTGCAACTGATAATTGCTGGCCACCTCAGCATTGCCTGCCCGTCCGCCAAATAGCACCGCTGCCGCTTGCGGCCTGACTTCGGCTTGCGCCGTGGTGGGCGGTGCGGCAACCGGGCGCAAGGGCGGCTTGAAGAGCTGCAACCCCCAATACGCCAGCGAAGCGCACAGCAGAATGAACAGCAAAAAACTCGTCACGAGTGGCACACGCCTCATTTTCTTTTATCTCCTCGGCAAGATGCGCCTTGCACACCGGCGTTCATCGCCATCTTGGTCATCAGCATGTTTCCTTACCGCACCAACTGGTTGATCTCGATGATCGGCATCAGCACGGCCAACACGATCAGCAGTACCACCACGCCCATCACCAAGATCAACGCCGGTTCGAGCAGGCCGGCGATGGTCAAGGCGCGCCGTTCCAGATCCTGCTCCTGGGCATTGGATGCGCGCTCCAGCATGGCAGGCAATTCACCCGTCACCTCCCCTGCGCGGATCATATGAATCAGCATGGGGGGAAAGTGCTTGTGCGCCGAGAGCGCACGCGCCAAGCCCATCCCCTCGCGCACGCTGGCAGTCGCGTCTTCCACCTGCGCGCGCATGGCGACATTGGACAAGGTGTCGCGGCTGGTTTGCAAGGCGCGCAGGATCGGTACGCCAGAACCGGTGGTAATGGCCAGCGTGCTGGCGAAGCGTGCTGTGTTCAGGCTACGCTCGAACTTGCCGTACAGCGGCGCGTTCAGCAGCCAGCGATGCCAGCGGAATTTGATATCTGGGTCCTTCAGTGCCGTGCGCCAGGCAAGCGCGCCGGACACCACCAGCAGAAAGACTATCCAGCCGTAGTTACGCACGAAATCCGAAATCGCCAGCATGATGACGGTGAGCAAGGGCAGTTTTTGCTTGGTATTGGCGAACACCGATACGATTTGCGGCACGACATAGGCCAGCAGAAAAATCACGATGGCAAACGCAACAACAGTAACAATGGCGGGATAAGTGAACGCCAGCCGTACTTTTTGCACCAGTGCATTGCGTCGCTCGATATAGTCGGCCAGACGCGACAACACGCGCGACAACTGGCCGATCTGTTCTCCGGACGCTACCAGCGCGCGATAGATATCGGCAAAGTCGCGCGGATGGCGCGACAAGGCATCGGATAAGGACGAACCGCCCATCAGCTCGGCACGCACGGAAGCGATCAGGTCGCGCACATAGGGACGCTCGGCTTGTTCCAGCAAGGCAGTGAACGCCTGCTCCAGCGGCAGGCTGGCTTCCAGCAGGCTCGCCAGTTGACGCGTAAACAGCGCCAGTTCAGTGGTCGACAATTTATCGCCGAACGCGCTTCTTTTCGACTGACCCAGTTCATCAACCTGCGCCGCGATGGCATCGACGGCAATCGGCAATAGACCTTGAGCGCGCAGATCAGCGCGCGCGGCGCGCGCGCTGTCGGCATTGACCACCCCTTTTCGGGTGGCGCCTGCGTCATCAACGGCTTCGTAACGGAATGCCGGCATGGTTTTACGCTTCCTTTACTCTTTTGCCACGCGCAGCAGTTCCGCCTGCGTGGTAACGCCTTCGGCGACCCAGCGCTCGCCGTCTTCGCGCATGGTGCGCATACCGTTGCGCTGCGCCGTGACGCGGATGTCGGCTTCGGAAGCGCGATCGTGGATCTGGGCGCGAATTTCCTCGGTGGTCGTCAGCAGCTCATAGATGCCGACGCGCCCCTGGTAGCCGGTATGGCCGCATTTGTCGCAGCCGACGGCTTGCCAATGTCCGCCTTCCTGCTGGCGGCATACCGGGCACAACTTGCGCACCAGCCGCTGCGCCACCACGCCGAGCAGCGAGGACGATAACAGGAAAGGTTCGATGCCCATGTCCAGCAGACGCGTGACGGCAGCGGCGGAATCGTTGGTATGCAGGGTTGCCAACACCAGGTGACCGGTGAGCGAAGCTTGCACGGCAATCTGCGCGGTTTCCAAGTCACGGATTTCACCGATCATGATCACATCCGGGTCTTGGCGCAGGATGGCCCGCAGCGCCTTGGCGAAAGTCATATCGATGCGCGCATTGACCTGGGTCTGGCCGACACCGGGCAATTCGTATTCGATCGGATCTTCGACGGTGAGGATATTGGTGGCAGGCGCGTTCAACTGCGACAGCGCGGCATACAAAGTGGTGGTTTTACCGGAACCGGTCGGGCCGGTCACCAGCACGATGCCGTGCGGCTGACTGATCAGCTTGTCGAATTGCTGTTGCACATCGCCGCTCATGCCGAGATGGCTCAGGTCCAGCCTGCCGCCCTCCTTGTCTAGCAAACGCAACACGGCACGCTCGCCATGGCCGGTCGGCAAAGTGGACACGCGCACATCGACCGGTTTGCCGCCGACGCGCAACGTGATGCGCCCATCCTGCGGCAGACGTTTTTCCGCGATGTCGAGCTGCGCCATGATCTTGATACGCGAAATCAGCGACGCATGGATGGCCTTCTTTGGCCGCACGATATCGCGCAAGGCGCCATCGACGCGGAAACGCACGACGGACACCTGCTCGAACGGTTCGATATGGATATCGGATGCTTCTTCACGCAAGGCCTGCGTCAATAGCGCGTTGATCATGCGAATGACCGGCGCATCGTCGGCCGATTCCAACAGGTCTTCGATGGCCGGCATGTCGAGCATCAGCTTGGCCAAGTCGAGGTCGGATTCGACCTCATCGACCACCTGCGCCGCATCGCCCCCCGACCCGGCGTAGGCTTTGGCAATCGCTGCTTCCAGTTCTTCACGCGACAGCGACTTGAGCTTCACGCGCCCAAAGCGGCGGCTGACTTCCGCGATGGCGGAGGGAATGCTGGCTTCCGACACCCATACCTCGACGGCATTGCCAGCGACTTCATTGCGCCGCGCCAACAAAGCATTGTCGCGGGCAAAGGCATACGGTAAAAGACGGGCGTCGGTTAGAACGGTATTCATTGTTGTCTCTTCAGATTTTGGTCCGGGGGAGGCGTTGACGTGGCGCCCGGCCCTACTGCTGGCGGGACGGCGGGCACCCTCGGTGTGGCAGGAGGAGGCAAGTTCGACAAAGAGCCGCCTACCGGCCGGCCATCCAGCAAGGGCGGCAGTACTGGCGACACAACCGCCGGCAACAAGCCGCTGGCTCCTTGATTAGTGACCTGCGCATTACGGATGAAGTCATAGCGGTCGCCTGCCAGGTTGATGCTCTGTTCGTTGCTGCGCACCACGGTCGGTCGCAGAAAGACCATCAAGCTGGTCTTGGTGCCCTTGCGGGTCCGATACTTGAACAAGTTGCCGACGACTGGAATATCGCCCAGACCGGGTACCTGTTCCACACCGTCAGTAACGCGGTCTTCGATCAGACCGCCAAGCACGATGATTTGCCCATCGTCCACCAGGACATTGGTTTCAATCGAACGTTTGTTGGTAATGATGTCGGCCGCATTGCTGGTCGGTTGAATGTTCGATGTTTCCTGGTAAATCGCCATCTTGACGGTGCCGCCTTCCGACACCTGCGGCCGCACCCGCAGCGACAGGCCGACATCCTTGCGCTCGATGGTCTGGAACGGATTGACTCCCGCCGCTCCGCCGGAAGCGGAAGTGGTGAACTGGCCGGTCACGAACGGTACGTTCTGACCGACGATGATGCGTGCCTCTTCGTTATCGAGCGTAATCAGGTTAGGCATGGAGAGAATGTTGGCATCTGCGCCAGACTCCAGTGCGCGAGCCAGAACCCCCAAGGTAAGAGCGCCGTCGACTTGACGGAAAATCCCCAGGCTCAAGCCGTTGCCCGGCGGCAATGGCGTACCTGTGGTCGCATTGGCGACAGCTTGGCTGATCAAGTTGTTCCCGCTGCCTGGCGTCGTGAACCCCGAGGCGCCGCCGATCCGGTAGCTGCTTCCCTCATCGCCCGACAAGCCAGCCCATTGAACACCCAGCTCAGCCGCTTTTTCCGCCGAAATTTCCACGATCAAGGTCTCGACATATACCTGTGCCCGACGAGCATCGAGCTGGTCGATCACGGTACGCAAGTTACGGTAGACCGCCTCGCTGGCGGTAATGATCAAGGCATTGGTGGCCGGATCGGCTTGGATGAAGCCGCCTGTGCCACCTGCCGGCAAGGCGGCCGGCGTCGTGGATTGCGGCAAGGACGCTTGTCCGAGCTGCCCCTGCTGGCCCTGTTGTTGCGCAACCGGTTGCAATTGTGCCTGGGGTTGCTGGGTGGTGCCGCCAGCTTGGCTGGGCGATTCCTGCGCCACCACAGCGCGCAAGGTTTGTGCGAGCCGCACCGCGTCAGCATTGCGTAGGT
Source organism: Noviherbaspirillum sp. (assembly GCA_035539595.1). Lineage (GTDB taxonomy): Bacteria > Pseudomonadota > Gammaproteobacteria > Burkholderiales > Burkholderiaceae_D > Noviherbaspirillum. Next base: position 6,739 of record DATLIB010000206.1, on the reverse strand, counting down.
ACACCACATGCACATTGCCGGGTTGCGTGGTCGGCTGGTCCAGCTTGGCGATCAGCGATTTGGCCAGATTGGCACGCGCTGCCGAGGGCGCCCGCACAATCAACGCATTGGTCCGTGAATCGGCCAGTACGCTGATACGTCCGGCATCGCCGCCGGGCGCAGCCGGTGTGCCGCCCTGGTCCAGCAGACGGTTGACCATCGCGGCCACATCGGTGGCGACTGCGTGGCGAATCGGCACGACATCCATGTCACCGGCAGCCGGTGCATCGAGCGCCGCGATGATTCTGCCCAGCCGCTTCAGGTTATCGGCGTAATCGGTGATAACGATGCTGTTGTTGCCTGGATTGACATTGATGGTGTTGTTCGGTGAAATCAGTGGGCGCAGCACCGGTACCAGATTGTTGGCCGATTCATAATTGAGGCGAAAAATCTGCGTCGCAATTTGATCTCCGCGCACCTCGCCCGGCGTGATAGTACTGGCTTGCAATTTGGCATCGGCCTCCGGCACCACTTTAAGGAACCCGTCCACGCGCACCACGGCAAAGCCGCGCAGCCGCAAGGCCGAGGTCAGCATCTGCAGCGCCTGCGCTTTGCTGACCGGCTTTTCGGACACCAGATTGATAGTGCCTTTCACACGCGGATCAATGAGGAAGGTGTTCCTGGTGTAGTGGCCGATTGCCTTGACCACCGATTCAATATCGGCGCCGACGAAATTGAGCGTCGCCTCGTTGGCGGCCGGGTCCTGCGCAGACACCGGCGGCATGGCAGTGGTCATTGCACACAGCAGCAAAGCTGTTGCTCCCAGCCGGCGCCATGCCGGTGTCTGTAATGTTTCTGCTGATCGATTTTTTTTCATTTGAACTCTAGCGCGATAACATCCTTGTCGCCTTCTTTACGACGTTGTCCCAGCAAATTCAACAGATTTGCCAGCCTCTCTTGCTGCCCTTCTTCTGCTTCTGCCTTTCCCGAAAACCGCAACCTCCCATTGGCCAGCGTGCCATTACCACTTAACAGCATCGGCCCTTTGAGCGTCGTCAATGCGAGTTGCGCCTGTTGGCCGCGCCAATCCATTATCAGTTGGTAAGCTCCCAAGGGTTTGATCGGTGACAGACGCGATGCAATGTTGTCCATCAACAAAGTCATCGTGCCATTCACGTCGATCGCCTGCTCTCGGCGCGTCAACTGCAGTGGCGTCCATGACAGCCGCATCTGCCCGGAGGGCTGGATGGTGTTCAACGGCGCTCCCAGTCCAGCCAGCCTTTCCGCCGGCAGCGTCACGGATGACGCGCTGAGCCGCCATTGGTACCAGCTGCCAGTCAAGCTTACCGGCTGTGCCATGGCTTCTGCATTTTCCAGATCAACATCGACCTGCCCCAGCAGCACCAGCGGTGACAGGCGCCAGGAAAAACGTCCCGGCAACAGCGGTGTCACTGGATCGGCACCGCTCGGCGCACCGCCAACAAAGGCTGAACCGCGCCACAAGGTACCTTGCGCGTCGCCCAGCGTCAGGCGCCCGGCCGTCTGCGCTTCGACTACCGCACTCATCCATGCTGCAGGAACAAAGATAAGCACGGTGAGGAACACCGTCACCAACCCGGCCAGGAACCATATCACGAGACGACGCACAGAAAGTTTGCTCCTTTTATTCGGTGCGCTGCTGGCGCAAGGTGAACGTCGCGTTCACTTTATCGGCTTGTGCCTGGGCATCGATCTTGGCGTCAATGACCGACAGGCGGGCGCTCCTCTGCATTTCCACCAGCCAATCGATAGTGGAAGCAAACGATACGTCGTTCAATTGCACCTTGGCCAATTCGCCAGTAAGCGACACACTTTGCGGCTTGAGACCTTGGCGCGTCAACGACGACTCGATACTTTCGCGTGTTATTGCCGGTGGAGACGTCACGGTCTTGGCGCTCAGCGCCGATGCTTCTTTCGATAAGGCTTGTACCTGTGCCGCTTGCTGTCGCAAGGCCGGCAACCGCTTTTCCAGATCGCTGCGCCCGCTTAATGCGGGGTCGAGCAGCACGACATAAATCAACCCCAGCACGATGACCGCCATGGCAACGAGCAGCATGCGTTGCTCGCGCTGATTACGTTCGCTCCAGAAAGTCGAGACGGTTTGCTTGAAGCCGCTCAACCGGCTTGCTACATTCATGGGACGCTCCTGATCTGCCATACGCCGGCACTTTGTTCCGACATCGCGAGCTTGCGAGCGGCAAGCGCCTCCTTGATCTGTTCCATTGGCGCACTGGTTCCCGGCTTCAACTTGACGGTCAGGCTGTTGTCCCGATATTCAAGACCGGCAACGCTGGCCGCTTTCTGTCCGGTGCCAGCCCAGACTTCTCCAAAGGCAGCCGCCAGACCGAGAAAATCGTCGGGCGCGATGTGGCCTGAACCGCGCTGTGCGGCCGCCATTTTTTGTCGCAACTGCGCCAAGGGATCGACGATCACGGTTTCTTTCGGAAAAGCTGCTCGGTAGGTCTGCACCATGCTGGTATCCAACGCATCGGCCTCCCTCTGCAAGCGCAGCCAATCCACATTCAAGCCAATCACATTGACGAGCAACAAAAGCATGGCCAAAGCCAACGGCCAGCGCCACAGCTGCCAATCAAATTTCGGGCCGGTCGTCGCGCCCAGGCCGCTCATCAAATCAAATACATTCCTGTCGCCACCCTCGATCCAGTGACGCCAATCGTCAGTCTGCAGCGTAATGCGTTCAGCCAATGCCGGTGCGATATGTAGCGAGTCCTGATAGTCGCGCAACCGTGACTGCGGCACATACAATGTCAACGGCGACTGTGGTACCACTGCAGCCAGCGACTGCATGGCTTCAAACGCCGCAGACTCCGGCTGATCAGCGACGATGGATAAGCCAATACCTTCCTGCTCTGCCAAGCGCACCGTGACATCGACATCATTGCCGTGTTCGGCTACGGCGGCGGCAACAGTGCCCGACGGCAAAGGCAGACATAACTGTGACGGCAAGGCAGTAATAGCGCGCGCACCGAGCGCCAGCAAGGTCTGATGCAAAAGGGTGAGCCAGCTGCGTTGCACGACCGCGACCGTGCGCATGGCACCACGCGATTCGCCTGCAACGATCACGCATTCGGCCGGGTCGCTCATCAACTGCTCTTCAACCAGGTTGGGCAACGCCGCTTTCAGGCGGGCTGCAGACAACGGTGGCACTTTTACGCGCAACAAGGTCACGTCGCTGGCGGAAAGCAGCAACACCACCCGTTGCGACCGGCGCACCACTTCGGACAATTCCGACAAGGCAGCGACGCCCTCGCGCTCGACAGTGCCTACAGCCGCCACCGATGCGAAATGGCAGTACAGCGACGTCCCGGATGGAAGACTTTCCGCAACGGCATGAGAAGGCAGGCGGATATACAGTGTGCTCAAGATATCTTGTTCTTTCTGTTCAATATTCCCTGACCCAAACTATTTTTATGAGGTTGGAATTAGCATTACTGCGATCGACTAAAGCCTGCATATCCATACCGGCACGATTCAAGCGCACATGGCCATTCACGAGAAAGTAATCGGAACCGAATGCCACCATTCCATCGCCGGACCCGAGCTCTCGTCCTTGCATCCGGTTTTGCAAATCACCGGCGTCTTTGAACCAGGCATTTTCCCGCTCAGCAACGAGCGCCTGCGCTTCCGGCAGCGAGAGTGTATCAATTCTTGCAGCCAGCACTTCAGCCGGCGCGGTATTGGCATTAACGGCTTTTTTATTTGTGCCGGGCAGGACCACCACAAAATCCTTGAGCTTCTCCACGATTTCGGGGGTAAATCCTGGTACTGCCAACAAGTCATCCACATGCGTGAGATTCATCGGCTGCGACGTCGAGTTGCTCGCACCGGTGCTCTGCGGACGCTGCGCATTTTGCATGGCAGTGGCGACTGCCTGAGCCAATTCCGGGTTCAGTTGCAGCAAGCCGAGCAATCTTGAAAACACGGCCACCTCCATAGGCGCAATTTGCCCGCCTTGGCACAGGTTACCAAGATTGAAGCGCGCTTGCGCATCAGCGATACTGCCAGACAAGGTGGCATCCGGCACCTCGGAAGCCTGCACTTCGTCCACATACTGTTCCAGTCGCGTTTCGGCCAAGGGCACCGCCCACGGCTCGCCTAGGTGATCGATGTTCCTGCTGATCAGTTTGTCGGCGCGCAAAATCAGGCGTGTCCAGTCGAGCGCACCGCGCAGTATCCATTGCTTTTGCAATTGCAGGCGCTGGTTTTCGATGGAACGCACCTGCACCTGCTGTTGCCAGAACAGACTGGCGACAATCGTAATGGCCAGCGTCGTCAACAGGAGAGCGGTGACTACCGCCACGCCGCGTTGTCGATGAAGAGTTCGCGCAATCATGCCGGCCCTACCAGAAACACCTTGACCATGTTGGCCGGTCGGTCGAATAGTTGCAGCGACACTTCTACGCCGCTCGGGACTATCGCCTCCGCTCCCCTCACCACGGGATTCGGCACTGCCGTCGTACCAGGCGTACGCCAGCCGATTCCTGTATCCCACAGTCGTATTGCCATCTCACGCACCCCGGAATGCAAGGTCACCGCCGGCACGACCGCATCGCTGTCGCTGATCGCTGCACTCCAAGCCACGTCGAGTTCTTTCAGGTCGCGCGTAGCAATAGACTCGCGTCGCGTCAGCACACCCTCCAGAACACGATAGGTAATCACCTGTACGCGCGAAGGCTGGTCGTCCGCAAAGACCGTACGCACCAGCGTCAGACGTCCTGGCTGCGTGGCCAACGTCGTGCGGTTACCGATATCGACGGCAGGAACAACATGACCAACATCACTTTGCATCTGGGCGAAAGCAAGCTGCAAACCGCGCGTACTTTCCAGTTCGCTGGTGAGCGCGACACGCGCTCTGACGATGCTGTCCAAGCCACGCCAACCAAGCACGGCGACGATGGCCAGGATGCTGATGGCAACCAGCAATTCGATCAGGGTAAAGCCGCGTTGCGTGACTGACTTCATCGGTCGGACACCACTTGCGCCAGTTTGATAATGCGACGCTCCGGATCGGCGGCATCGAACACACTGACTTCGACACGGCGGAAATAAGGGTTCGGTGTCGCCAATACCTCTTCTTCGCACACCAAGCGCAACTCACCCTGCGGACACGCCATGCTGCGCCTGCCGAACGCCGGAAATTCGCGTGCCAGTCGTATCTGCGCCAACCGGTTCTCCGCCGACCAAGTGGCCATCATCGATGCGCGCAGGCCATTGCTGTTGGTGGTTAAGCTACCGACCGCCCGCAGGCTGGCACCGAGTGCGGTGCCGACCACCACCAGCGCCACGAGTACTTCCAGTAGCGTAAATCCAGCAGAGCGATGCGCCTTATGCATATCATTCCACCGAAAAATTGCCGATGCCATCGGCACGGATGGCGGCACTGGCACCGCCGTGCGAGAGCGTCAGAACAAATGGCTTGTCGACCGGTTCACGCCCGAATACGATGCGCAATGGCGCGCTCTGTGCCGGACTTGCCGGCGTGATGGACAACGCGAGAGGGGAACGCTTGAATTCCCGTTCTCGCAATAAGTCTTCTTGCGTAAGCGGTTGCCACTCATTGCCCTCACGGATAAGAAAGCGGTAGCGTTCGGGGTCTGCCTCGAAGGCGATGGGGCGATTGCGCACGATGGCTTCGTCGCGCGCCAGTTGCAGCAAAAGGGCAACGCGTTGTGCATCGTTCTGGAGCGCCTGTCGTTCGCCAGGCATCGCATTGAAGGCAACCACGCCCATCAACATGCCAGCGATCACCAGCACCACCAACAACTCAAGCAAGGTGAAGCCGCGTGCCAGAGAAGACGGCAAGCGCGACCCACTTTGGAGGTCAGGACTGACTATAGATCCCACGAACCGATATCTGCATCGTTGTCCGTGCCGCCCGGCTGCCCATCGGCACCGTACGAGAACACGTCGACTTCGCCCTTGATGCCCGGCGAGAGGTATTGGTATTGCCCGCCCCACGGATCTTTCGGCAGCTTATCGACATAACCGCCGCTTTTCCATCCACTTGCGGCTGGACCGCTGGTCGGTTTGACGACCAAGGACTGCAAGCCCTGCTCGGTGGTCGGATAACGATGGTTGTCGAGCTTGTACAGCTTGAGCGCCGACATCAGCGTAGAAATATCCTGCCTGGCTGCCGTGATTCGTGCATCGTCGGCTCGCCCCATGAGTTTTGGCACAACCAATGCGGCCAGGACACCCATGATGACGACCACAACCATGATCTCAATCAGGGTAAAACCACGTTGGGCAGTACGCAAAAACGCACGACGTGCGGAAAGAAAAGGCTTGTACATAGAACTTACTTTAGGAAATGACAAAAGAAACAACAGAGGGAAAGTATAAAGCCGAAGTCGGGTGTATGTTTTGTCGTAACGATCCCTTTTTCCCGGACTTTGCAGGTTGTGACAGCGCATCTCCGTAAAAGTGCCGCTCGGAATATTGGAATAAGTCGTGATTATCCGCATTGCGCTTTCGCAATCATTAAGGCATTTCATCTGTTTCTGCTCAGGGAGACACTTCCCTCGGAACAAAGCGAGAGATCATGCACTCTGGACAGTATTAGCCTGAACACCCTGAATGGAGAACCCACATGTCCCTGCACCATGCCTCATCCGGCGAATTGATCGATATTCGTCCAGTGGGACCGCAACTGGAAAATGCCCCATCGATCGCACTGGTCCGAACCGATGATTTTGAAGTG
>DATLIB010000205.1:0-6256 GCA_035539595.1 Noviherbaspirillum sp. | reverse complement strand
GCCGCGCAGGAATAACTTGTGCAATTTGGCGGTCGTAGCGGGAGGCGATGCAAGGCGCGAGGAGGAGTCATAGCGGGCTATGGCGACGACGAGCAACGCTGCAGCGCGCCCGCTACGGCAAGCAAAATTGTGCAAGTTATTTCTGTGCGGTGCCTTAACTCGTAGGTTGGGGTGACGCAGGAACCCCAACATTGGGGCGTATTTGAGCCAACGTTGGGGTTCCTTCGTCAACCCCAACAACGGAGCAGCGACACCACAGAAGGTCACCATCATCCCCCCAAGTCAACATTGGGAAAAATGGAACAAGTCAGAGGAACTATTCATTGGTCAAAAGCCACTACACAATAATTCCAAAAAACTATTTCTTGCTCGACGGCAAACCATCCGGTTAACACCCGATCAAGCGCATTCAACCATTGCCGCAGAGGAATATGCGCCCTAGCTTTCCGAATCGCTCGCTGATTAACGCACTGGATCTCGCAAGCTCTGCAAAACAAACCGCTGCGGAGTCTGCTGCTCCTGCCGCTGCCGTCGAGGCAAGCAAAGAGCCGCCCCAGTCGAAAGAGTGGAACAAAGGCTTATCGATGGAGGAGCAACGGCGTCTCTACCGGACTGCGGGCCAATATGCAGTCAAGGCGCGACTGGCTCAGGAACTCGAAGCAAGATTTGGAAAGAATCCTTATCTAAGCAAAAAGGAATTCAATGCGGTAGACGGATTCCGTATGGAAACCTCGAACCGACTCAACAACAAGCTGAGAAACGGGGACACCCGCAGGTCGACGTTGAACGCCGAGAAAACGATCAACAGCGGTTTGGAAAAGCTGGCGGACCAGGGCTGTCGCGCAAATGGCATCGCAGTCCGGGGCATTAGCGCGCCCGTAGTCAATAGGATTCACAAAGCCGTGCAGGAAGGCCAAACCTATACGGATGACGGAATTCCGTTCTTTACTCCCGACAAGGAAACAGGCTTGGAATACACGCGCCCCCTTGCGGGACAGAAGGCCAATCCCGACACACCAGGGATGCTGCTGCACGCGCTGGGCGAGAGCGGCGCGTATTCGCTCAATCCGAACTATCCCGACATCGCCTTCTACAAAAGCAAGACACCATTCGATGTCGAACTCAAAGCGTTCGACGAAAAAAACGAGGTATACAAGGCTCTGTTGGTGGAGAAGACGCTCGGCAAGACACTGCCCGCTCTGCCAAGCCGGGATATAACGGTGCCCGCGTCTTCGATCGCGCACGTCGAGGGTCTCACCCGCATCGCAAAGGCGCTGGATGCGAGGACATCCAGCCAGGAGGGCGCAGCACGTCTGCAGGACAACATTGCGGTCGCCATGCAGCACATGTCGCCACACTCGTTGCGCCGCATGATCAAGGCGTACGTCGACAGAGATGACTTGAAGCACCTTGCGCAAGACTTTCCATTGACATATAGAAGGCCGATCAATGGGGGCACGATCCGGGAGATGCTGTCCCAGGAGCTTCAAGCCTTGTTTCCCGAGGAGGTAGGGACGCGTCTGATGCAGAAAATGTTTCTCATTGCACTTTCTCCAGAACGCACACTGGTCCATCTCGACGCACAAGCCGTCGGACACGCGATCGACCGCGTGCTGCAAGACCCGCGGATTCCGTCTTTCCTGCGGAATGACCTGCACCGGCTTGAGGAGCGCACAAGCCAGCAGCCTTACAGCAATGCGGTCGGCTATACGTTCTTCGATGCTATCTTTGACCTGCACTTCGCCCCCCCAGAGCCGGGGGCCAAGGATGACCTGAAGGTCGCTCGGTATCTGGTGAAGCGGGAGATGAAGAAGGACGCGCTCTCCCTCGAGCATTACCTGGAGCTTAGGGTCGATACGTTGATCAGAGAAACCACGGCAAACGGTACAGCACGAGGAGGCGAGCAGGAACGGTTCGCGCTGCTGGAGAAATTCGCTCATCTTCTGAGTCCGCTCACGCCCGGCGAGCTCACCACGAAAATCCTGCCTCATATCAAGCCGAAAAAGCTGGACGCGCTGAATGCGGCCCTCGAACGCCGGCTTTCAGATACCCGGGAGGCCTTGTTGGAGCGCCAGCTTGCCCAGCTTCCGCGCAATGCCGCTACCGAACATCTGTTCCAGCAGCGCGACACCCGAAAAGAGTTGGGAGAGGAAGCAAAGAGCGCTGCGCGTAGCTTGGGAATAGCAAAGGCTCGTCTTCTGCACCTGAAACGCGAGGTTGATCGTCTGGCTCCCCCTGTTGCGCCAACATTGCCAGCCGAAGCGCCAAAAGCAGGCGGGCTTTCCTCTGAGCTTCGCGCGTACACGCCGCGTTCGGCACAGGCACTTCAACAAGCCTACCCGGGTATCACACGCGCAATGATGGGACGCATGCGCGCCATGGAAGAGAACAAAAGCAGCGGCAGGATCTATGCCGATGCGGCGCGAATCGGCATCGCGCCGGAGCACATCGATCGCATGCTTGCCAGACAAGTCCCGCTCGCCTTTCCAGACCAAGCGACCTACCGCCAGTTCCAGCAGGAGCTGCAAACAGTGTTGGAGCAATGCGGGCTCGGAGACTGCAGCATTACCTCGGGCGGGACGGCGACCGATTTCTATTCCAAGAACCCGCGAAAACCGGCAGGTTGGCATTTCGATACGCCACAAAGTGAAAAGCCCTCGGATCTGGATTTGTTCATCACCGGCCCTGGGTTCCTCAATGTCATGCGAGCGCGTCACGCCTATTCTTACCCGCCGCGTGAATTTTCACCCGCAGTCGATCCAGCAGCCACAGCCCGCCTGCCGCAGCGGTTGTATCCATGGACGGAAGTCATGAAGCATTTTCCGGAGTTGGTCGATTTCGTCAGAAACTGGGAGCACGCTCTGGGACGGGAAATCACCGTGGTCGGCATGTCCGAGGGAGAGGATCCGACGGTACGCGAGTTCATCGTGCACGCGCCTTCAAGAGGCACGAAGCAACAAGGGGAAGAAGCCCGGCAGAGGAAGGGGCCAAAAACCGGACCGGATTGACCCAAGCGACGCCAGATTGTCCGTACGATTCATTCGAATAGGCGCTAAAAGCGATTGCCGTCTTGGCAATTCGTCCCATCATGGTTGCAAACTTGCATCATAGATTGACAATGATAATGATTCGCATTTATATTATCGACCTGTTGATTGAATTACCCCAAAGAAAATAACGTGCCCCTTCCTCTCCTTGATGACAGGCAAGCCGTCCGATTCAATCGATATGTCATCGCATACATCGCGCTGACGCACTAGCCAGCCAGATCCGCCGCTTCTGTCCGATCAGCCAGCCACCCGCTTCCACCGACCCTTCGCGGGCGGCATATTCTGAATAACCAAGGATAGTAATGAACCGACGTCTCACCCCCATGGCTGCAGCTTTGCTGGCTGCATTTGCCGCGCCCATCGCCTTGCAATCGACAGCCTTCGCCCAGGCCAAAACAAGCGAAACCACCCTGCCTGAAGTGCAAGTGCACGGCAATGCCGGCAACAGCGATTACTCCCCGGGGCTGAGCACGGTCGGCGGCAAGACACCGACGGCGATCCGCGACATTCCACAGTCGGTTACCGTCATTAACCGCGCCATACTCGATGCGCAGGCAGCGACGACGCTGACCGATGCGCTGCGCAACGTGCCGGGCATTACCCTTGGCGCGGGCGAAGGCGGGAACATCGGCGACAACATCAACATCCGCGGCTATTCGGCACGCACCGACATCTTCCTCGACGGCATCCGCGACCGCAGCCAGTACGCGCGCGAAACCTTCTTCGTCGAATCGGTGGAAGTCCTGCGCGGCCCATCCTCCATGCTGTTCGGACGCGGCTCCACCGGCGGCGTGATCAATCAGGTCAGCAAACAAGCCAACCTGCGTGAATTGACCGAAGTCGGCGTCGGCATCGGTACCGACAACTACTACCGTGCAACAGCCGACATCAACCGTCCGCTGTCCGAGACATCGGCATTCCGCGTTGCCGCGCTCGCCCACACCAACGAATCCACCCGCGACGTGACCGATTCCAAGCGCTACGGCGTGGCGCCTTCGTTGCGCTTCGGCATCGGCACCCCGACCGAAATCACGATGTCGTCGGTACACCAGCGTCGCGATGACACGCCGGATTACGGCTTCCCGTTCGCCGCCGGCGGCGTGACTGGCAATCCGGCCTCGCCACTCGACCTGGATCGTGACAATTTCTACGGCTACACCGACGACAAGTTCGACCAGGATGTGGATCTGTTCAACCTGCGTGTCGAGCACAAGTTTTCGCCGGTCCTGAGCCTGCGCAACCAGACCCAGTACAGCACCGCGCGCATCGACGCGATGCCGACCACCATCACCGCTGCCGGCGTGCGCAACCGCCGCGAGCGCAGCATCGACGACGATTCGCTGTTCAACCAGACCGACCTGATCGCAAAGTTCGACACCGGCACCGTCAAACACACCCTGACCACCGGCGTGGAATTCGGTCGCGAAGGCTATGAGAACCAGGCCTACGACTGGGTCGGCGAAACCGCGCAGAACCTCGCCAATCCGGTGTACGGCCCGATGCCGGCAAGCGCCACGCGCTCCCAGCTCAACTACACCGACAACACGGCCGACACTTTCGCGGTGTACATGAACGACACACTGGCGCTCAACAAGGAATGGAAACTGGTCGGTGGCCTGCGCTGGGACCGCTTTGCCTTCGACGGCACCACGCTGAACAACGTCACTGGCGCCACCACCTCGTTCTCGCAAACCGACAAGATGCTGAGCCACCGTCTCGGCGTGCTTTATCAGCCGACCGAGACCCAGTCCTACTACGCGTCCTACGGCACCTCGTTCAACCCGTCTGCAGAAACCATGACGCTGAGCGCAGACAACCTGAACATCGATCCGGAAGAAAACCGTTCCGTCGAAATCGGCGCGAAGTGGGATTTGATGAATGGCGGCTTGTCGCTCAACGCCGCGCTGTTCCGCGTCGAAAAGACCAATGCACGCAGCCGCGATGAGTTCAACAACGTGGTCGGCACCGGCGACACACAGGTGGATGGCTTCGAACTGGGCGCGGCAGGCCAGCTCGCCAAGAATTGGCAGATCTTCGCCGGCTATACCTACCTTGACGGCAAGATCAACAATCTCAATGAGGTCTCCAGCGGCACACGGTTCTCGCGCGACGGCAACGTGCTGCCCAACACGCCGAAGCACTCCGCCACCCTGTGGTCCGCCTATCGTATCGGCCATGGTTGGGAAATCGGCGGCGGCGCGGTCTACTCGTCCTCGCGTCTGCTCAACAACGCCAACAGCGCCAAGGTCGGCGGCTATACCCGCTACGATGCCACCCTCGCCTATCTGACGAAAAAGTACGACGTGCGTCTGAACCTGCAAAACCTGACCGACAAGGAATATTTCGATGTCGCCTCGGGCGGACGGGCCACCCCAGCAACCGGCCGCGCGCTGATCGCCACGGTCAACTACCGCTTCTGATGCTGCTCTCGATTCCGAACGTTCTCACGCCGGAACAAGTCAGGCACTGCCGCGACGCGCTCGCGGCAGCGTCCTGGGTGGACGGCCGCGCAACGGCCGGACATCAAGGCGCGCAGGTCAAAGACAATCGCCAGCTACCGGAAAACTCCCCGGTAGCGCATCAACTGGGCGACTTGATCCTCGTCGCGCTGGAGCGCCATCCGCTATTCATCAGCGCAACGCTACCGGCGCGCGTCTACCCGCCGCTGTTCAACCGTTACGAAGGTGGCCAACACTTCGGCAACCACGTAGACAACGCAGTACGGCTCTTGCCCGGCAGCGGCCTGAAAATCCGCACCGACATCTCCGCCACCCTGTTCCTCAGCGAGCCGGACGAATACGAAGGCGGCGAACTCCTGATCGAAGACACCTACGGCGCACACTCGGTCAAACTGCCCGCAGGCGACCTGGTCATCTACCCCTCCACCAGCCTGCACCGCGTCACCCCCGTAACGCGCGGCGCACGCATCGCCTCCTTCTTCTGGATACAAAGCATGATCCGCGACGACGGACAGCGCACCCTCCTGTTCGACCTCGACACCGCCATCCAGCAACTCACCAGAACCGGCGCCGACAGCCGCGCCGTAGTCCAACTCACCGGCAGCTACCACAACCTGTTAAGAATGTGGGCAGAGCCGTGAAGTCAAATACGGACATGGGAGTGGACATGGAGGACATGAGACAGCTGAAAGTCGCGCCCGAGGGTGTGAAGTCCCGCTCTGACGCTGCCGAAAAAACGGAGGCCAA
>DATLIB010000204.1:0-3177 GCA_035539595.1 Noviherbaspirillum sp. | reverse complement strand
GTCATAGCGGGCTATGGCGACGACGAGCAACGCTGCAGCGCGCCCGCTACGGCAAGCAACATTGTGCAAGTTATTCCTGTGCGGTGCCTAAGTCGCCACGGTACGTTCGTGTGCCGGCTGTGCATCAGCGATAACACACTCCATCTCTGTGGCGGGGGAGCGGAACCTGCTCTGCTATCGCGCCCAAGAGCGCGCAGTAAAAAAGTGGCAGCGCGTTAGAGCGACCGCCACGCTTCTCAGGTTTGCCGTCATATCGCCCCCCTGCTTCCGAACGGTGGTCGCTCATGACGGAGCGTGCGCGACCACTGCACGCTCCGACTTACTAGCGGTGCGACTTACTGATAAATCGATGTGAAGTTGCCGCTATAAACAACCGCCGTATTGTTGTTTCCAATCTGGATGATGGTGACGGGCGACATATTGACTTGCGTGACTTCAGCATGCTTATAGACCACCGGATAAGACGCGGCGGAATACGCAGTGGCAGGATTGGCGCGCATCATTGGCATGGCCCAGGGGCTACGCATCGGCGGGAAGGGCATACCGAATGGCATACCTGCAGCAGTGACCTCATCCATTTGATTCGCAGTCAGCTGTATCGGCTCGTGTGCGGCGGGTTCTGCAGCAAACACCAAGGAAGACAAGCTCAACAGCGGTGCAACGATCAAACTGGCCACCAGCGACTTCTTCATTCTCTTCTCCTTAAATGACAAGTTAACAGCGTTCGGGCAGGCTGCCGAGAAGATGGTCAAGCCATTCTTCGACAGTCCGCCCAGAATCCGGCCGCATAGGCTGGATCCTGTTCCACTGTAGTCATCAGCGCAGGAAAAAATAAGTATGAAATTTCGATACAACCAGCATGAATCGCCGGCTATCGATTTAAGTTTTGAATCGATAGCCGTGGCAAGTTTCAGTGCAGGCTGACGAAGTCGTTCATCGTTGGTGCAAGGAGATTGGACGGCGCGATACCGTCGTTTCGCTGCACGGCGAAGCCGATACGACCCAGCGTCGGATATTCGATCCAATGCACGAGGAACTCATCCACGCGCATGGTGCGGTTGCCCCACGCCGGATCGGCGAGTAGCACGCGATCGCCTTGACGGCCGCGGAAGATGACGAAATGGTTGTAACCGTTGGTCGAGATCGGCACGATGAGCGGCGCTTTTGCCACCAGGTCCTTCATACCCAGTTTGCCGAAGCCGTTGCCCTGATAGCCGCGCGCATCGACATGCCGCTTCAAATCGAGCAAGGAAAATCCCTCCCTGGCCTGCACCAGCTTGGGGTTCTGGATATATTCTTCACGCTTCATCAATGACAGCGCGACTTCTTTTTCCGTCACTTGCTCGCCGTGCTGGTACTTCAACAAGGTGGCCAACGCGGCCGCGCCGCAACTCAGGTCCCATTGCTGTATCACTACATTTTCACGCCGCATTTCGAGCAGTGACTTGACTGCCCTGTCGCCGGCCTGTGCGCCGGTCGGCCAACACAGCAGACATAGCGCTGCCGTGAAGGCGGCACCGACTAAGCGTGCGACAGCGGCCGCAGAACGTAATCCCATATATAGATTTTTCATTTCTTCATTCGAGGTAAGGATTAAAAAATAGGACTTACGCAAAATTGTCCCAGCAAGGCGTGTTGCCGTGGGCAGTTCATCTAGTACGACAAGGAAACACAACGCGGCTGGGGCGGTTTTGCGTAAGTCCTAAAAAGATCCTGCATGGAGTGCGCTGGTGGCGGCCTAGATGCTGGCCAGTCCGCGCAAAACATCGGCCAGACGGCATGCAGCCGGACTGCTGGCCCACGGACGGCCATGGATCAAATACAGCATCGCTTTGTACGTGCGCTTGTCCGCCGTCGGCAGCCGCACCAGCGAGCCGTCGTCGAGCCATTTCTGAATGCGGTGTCCTGGCAACCAGGCATAACCGAGGCGTTCATTCACGGCTTGCACCACGGTATCCAAGCTACTCATACTCCAGCGGCGCAACTGTTTGGCACTGATACCTCCTTGATCGCGCTCCGCGGCAAAACCGATGCCGATTTGCACCTGCTGTGCCAGGTCGGCAGCGGAAACATCACGTCCGAGCCGCAGCAGCGGATGATCGGGATGGGCCACCGGCAGATATTCCACTTCGACCAGCGGCTCACCCAGAAAGCCGAGCGGTACCCGTTCGCTGATCGCGAGATCGACTGTCAAGTCGCGCAGGACTTCCTCGGTTTGCAGCATGGCAACCTCACTCAACTTCACGTGAGCAGTGCTGTGGCTTAATTGCGAGAACTTGCTCAACGCCCGCATCAAAAGATGCGAAGGAAAGTTGTGGTCAACCACCAGTCGCACCTCGCCACCGCCCCCTTGGCCGAGGCTTTTGCCGAATGTCTCCAGCTCGACCGCTTCCTTCAACACATGACGCGAGCGCTCGAGCAGCGTGCGTCCTTCGAGAGTAAGAATCGCCTTGCGCCCCTCGATCTTCAGCAACGGCGTGCCGAGCTGATCCTGCAGTTTAGCCACGGTGTAACTGATGGTCGACTGGCTCAGATGCAGCGCTTTCGCGGCTTCCGCGAAGCCGCCGCAATCGACGACCGCGTGAAAGATGCGCCACTGCTTCAAACTGACATACAGATTTTGCATATCGTATGCACGGGAACGATAGGTTGTGCGCGCGCTGGCACCTGCTTCCGGTCTTGGTACGAGTTGGGCTCTTGATTGCGTCATGTTTCTTCCTTTGCTGTTCTGAGATGACAACCATTGATTCATCATGTCGCGGGGTAATTGCATCGCCTACATGCCTCTTTTTCCAGGGCAGTTGAAAGCGGGCAGTCCGATTGTCTGGGCGCGCTCTTAAAGCAAAACCTAAGCCCGTTGCGCAAGCATCTGATTTTTCGATTTTTTTTTGCAGACGGCGACACATGCCGTCCGACGGCGTATCGTTTGCGGCGCAGTGTTTTTTTCACGCCCGAGTGGAGGCTCTTTCCACGCATGCCACACTGCCTAGGAAACGTGCAGAAAAATGCGACGCAGACGCGTTAGTCCCCCACGAATTTTGCGGGCGATTAAAACATTCAAGCGATTTATGACGACCGTCACGCATTCAGACGAGGGAAAGCGGCTTGAACTGGCGGTCAAAATATGTATCGCCATACGGTTCTGAAAAGAAGGTGAGACTATCGAGCAAGGGATGG
>DATLIB010000203.1:0-47259 GCA_035539595.1 Noviherbaspirillum sp. | reverse complement strand
GTCCTTGCCAAGGTGGGCGATGGCGCCGGAGATCGGGCCGACATGGCCGATCCGGACGATTTGTTCCTGTGCCGATGCTGCACCTGCAAAGGCAAATGCAATTGCGCCGACCAACGGAATCATTTTTGTAGTGAACTGCATGTTCCAGTCTCCTAATATAAAGTGGGGTCTCGCCTCTATGCAGGTATCTGCTCGGGGGAGAGGGGAAGGGCCTCATGACCTGAAATCGCCACATCAAACGCATCGTCCAAACAGGAATCGCGGAACTGTTGGCGCGGTGCGGGATACATGCCGGCAGCGCTGATTTTCAACCTATCGAGGGAGAATTGCCGCAAATGCTTGAACACGCTTTGATTGATCGCAATCACTGCCTGCGCGACAAGCAGCCCTACATCGTTCGACGCCCCGCTAGAGACCGTCTTACTGGCGGCTTTGGTTCGCGCCTGCTGGTCCTGTTGCTCGATCAGCGCACAACGAAATACGTCTTCCAGCGTCACCTGGCTGGCGTCGCAGCTCAACGCCCAGCGACCGGTGCCCTTGCCGTCCTGTTTCAGCAGGCTGGCGCGTGCCAGGCAGGCGCATAACTTGGCCAGTTCTCTGGATGAGCGCCCAGTGGCCTCTTCAAGCTGCGCGATACTGACCGGACGCGGAGCGCTGGATAGCAGTTTGGCGAGAATTTCGGTGATTGCAAAAAAACGCGCATGCAGCGCGCCATTGCCGAGGATATAGTCTTCTACGATGGCCATCAATGTCTCCTTTATGTGGCGCGCTATGCATGAAATTGGTCGGTTCTTAGCCGGCCAATTCACCCACCATGCGCCTTGTTCGCGATATTTTTTATTTTTGTTCGCACGTCAAGCCGACAATCTATTGAAAACGCGGCTATAACTAGGAACGCAACTTTATGCACAAACAGCAGCGAAAGCTATTTCACTAGTTGATGCCAATAGACGCTTGTTGATGCTAACATGGCACCAACAAGCACCATTAATTACCATGCGGAAATATTGACATTGCACACAACATCGACTAAAAAAAATCTGCAAACCACGCAACGCGACTTCAGCGCCAACTTGCGCATGTTGTGCAGCTACTATCGTTCGGTGGCGGATGTTTGCCGCAAACTGAAATTGAACCGGGCGCAATTCAATCGCTACCTGAACGGTTCGAGCAAGCCCTCCAGCCATACACTGGAGCGGATTTGCGATTTTTTCGGCGTGGAGCCGGAAGAAATCTACTTGCCGCGCGAGCACTTCCATCAGATCGTGCAAGCTCGCCCTCGGCAGCGTACCGAACGTGCCGCCTATACGGATCACATTGCGCGCCTCCAGCACCAGTCCGCCGACAAGTTCGACAAATACCTCGGCTATTACTACGCGTATTACCAGTCGATAAGCGCGCCAAGCAAGATACTGCGCGCCTTGGTGCATCTTTTCATGCATGAAGGTGCGATCTATCACGAACGGTTGGAGCGGTTCTCACAGCATGCCAATCTGGATGAGACCTACAGATGCAAGTACATGGGTAGCAGCTTCTACCTGAATGACCGCATCTTCCTGGTCGATTACGAATCGTTGACCGGCAACGAGATCGCGCAAACCATTCTGTTCCCTACGTACAGAAACAAAGTGACGAGGCTGTCCGGCCTGATGCTTGGCGTATCGTCGAATAACCAGCGCGAGATTGCCTGCGCGCGCGTAGTATTCGAGTTTCTGGGCAAAACCACCGACGTGCGCAAAGCGATACGGCTATGCGGGCTGTTCGACCCCGCACTCGGAGAAATCGATCCGACCATCCTGAAGGCGATCGACAACTCGCCTCACAAGGACCAGCAGCACTTCTACACTTCCCCATTGTGAAAGAACCCTTGCCCGCTCCACTCGTCATTGATCGCGGCTTCGAAACCTATGAAGCGAGTTTCACAGCAATGCGTGCCTTCACCGATGCACGCACGCCTCACACTCACGACCAGCTTTGGATTGTCGAGCACCCCCCTGTATTCACGCTGGGCCTTGGCGCCGATCCATCGCATGTACTCGACGCTCACGGTATCCCCGTGATCCAGACCGACCGCGGAGGCGAGGTGACCTACCATGGTCCCGGTCAGGCCGTCATTTATCTGCTCATGGACTTACGCAGAAGACCTGGCGCACGTCTGTTCGCCCGCGAATTTGTACACAAAATCGAGCAGTCGGTCATTCATACCTTGCACGCGTATAATCTGGCCGGTGAACGCAAGCCGGGCGCGCCAGGAATTTACGTCAGCAGCGGCGTCTGGCAAGGCGCCAAAATTGCAGCTCTTGGCCTGAAAGTGCGCGGCAACGGCTGCACCTATCATGGCGTATCGCTGAACGTTGCAATGGATCTCGCGCCGTTTTCATGGATTAACCCATGCGGCTACGAAGGCTTGGCAACGGTCGACATGCAAACCCTGAACGTGAAAGCGCCCCTGCACGACGTGCAATCAACACTTGCCCACAACCTGATCGATTTATTAACGGCGTGATCGACACGCCCCATACGTTCGGCAAGAGCCGGATGAAGAAGCGACCTGCCATGACCATCGACAAGCAACCCCTCGCCTCCACTGCCTACAACCCGAGCGAAAAGCAGAAAGGCGCAGGTAAGACCGCCCGCATTCCAATCAAGATCATCCCGGCTGAAAAACTCGCCAAGCCCGATTGGATTCGCGTCAAGGCCGCATCGCCAACCACGCGCTTTTACGAGATCAAGGACATCCTGCGAGCCAACAACCTGGTGACGGTATGCGAAGAAGCGAGCTGCCCCAATATTGGCGAATGCTTCGGCAAGGGAACGGCGACCTTCATGATCATGGGCGATAAATGTACCCGACGTTGCCCGTTTTGCGACGTCGGCCATGGCCGTCCTGATCCGCTCGACCCTAACGAACCGGAAAACCTGGCGAAAACCATCGCTGCGCTCAAGCTCAATTATGTGGTGATCACTTCGGTTGACCGCGACGACTTGCGGGACGGGGGCGCCGGCCACTTTACCGATTGCATCCGCCGTGTGCGCGCATTGTCGCCAGCAACACGCATTGAGATTCTCACTCCTGACTTCCGCGGTCGCATGGACCGCGCACTGGAAATACTGAAGGCAGCCCCCCCGGATGTAATGAATCACAATTTGGAGACTGTGCCTCGCCTCTATAAGGAAGCCCGTCCCGGTTCAGATTACGCTTATTCGCTGAACCTGCTCAAACGCTTCAAGGAGTTGCATCCGGAAACGCCGACCAAGTCCGGCATCATGGTCGGCCTTGGCGAAACCGACGAGGAAATCCTCCAGGTCATGCGCGACCTGCGGGCACACAACGTGGACATGCTGACCATCGGTCAATATCTCATGCCTTCCGGCGACCACCTGCCGGTACGCCGCTATGTACACCCGGACACCTTCAAGATGTTCGAGGACGAGGCCTACAAGATGGGTTTCGTGCATGCGGCAGTTGGTGCCATGGTACGCAGCTCCTACCACGCGGATCAGCAAGCACATGGCGCCGGAGTAGTCTAATCCGCACATACGAAATGACAATAAAAAAGCGCCATTGGGCGCTTTTTTATTGTCATCCGCTTATCGCTCTGGCATCAAGCAGCTAACGCTTTCTCCAATAACAGATGTAAGGCAGCAAAGTCCGGCTCGCCGACATACCGCTTGATGATGTTGCCGCCCTTATCGATCACATAGGTAGTGGGGGTGAGCTTCACGTCATTAAACGACTTCGCCACATCGCCTTGGACATCGAGCGCGACTTTGAACGGCAGATTGCGGGTCTGCGCGTAATTCAGTACGTAATTCGGCGGATCGTAACTCATCGCGACTGCGACGAAATCCAGCCCCTGGTCTTTGTACTTGTTGTAAGTCTCAACCATCTGCGGCATTTCCTTGACGCAGGTGACGCAGCTGGTAGCCCAAAAGTTGACCATGACAACCTTGCCACGCAAGCTTTGCATGCTGGTTTTTTCACCGCTTATGCTAGTGAAGGTGACATCCGGCGCCGGATTCTTTTTGGAGAGGGAAACGTAGCCAGCCAAAGCCACTGCGAGAACGGCGATGGCGCCCAGCACTTTGATCAGATTACGTGTGCGGGAGGTAGCGGTTTGAGGTTCCATTGTGAGCCTGCCTTTTGTGCAGCATGGGTAAAGCGGCCATTATAGTCAGGTGACAGCAAGCGTGCTGCGGCGCAAACGACCGGCAAAAATTGCCGGACCAGCATCACCAATAATGATTGGTGTACGTCTCGGCGACGACCGGCGGAACCGGCGCTTCGAGTGCGGCACACAGCGCTCGCAACAAGTCAGCCGTTGCTTGCGGCATCGACATCGCCTCGCCAGTGGTAGCCAGCAACGCCTTGATCAACATCGGCTTTGCCAGCGGCATGAGACGATGCGTACGATCTAACGCCATTCTCACGCGTGCATAATCGATCTCGACAACAGGCATCAAGTCGTCACAGGACAGGCCCAGTTCGGCAATCCGTGCGGCACCAGCGGCAAACAGCTTGCTGGCAATAGCTGGCCTTGCTGGAGAGGCGACGTGCGCAACCAAAGACAGCAACACGATGCAATCCGCCCGCACTGCGCCGAGCGAAGAATACTTGGCCGGCGTCGCACGACCGGCATGCATGGCTAGACGGCGCGCAAGCACAGTCTCCAGCACGAACTCCGCAAGCGTGCGTCGATTATCGGCAGAGATCAGTTTATCCACCATCATCAACACCGCCGTACGTTCGGATTCCGACAGTTGTTTCAAGGCAGGCATGGCCAGGTCGAGCAGGGGCAGACGTGCGCTCTTTGGTAATCGCGTGATCGCACTGGCAAGGTATGGCACGAGAACCGCTAGGTCTGGCGTTGCCTGCTGCAAAATCGCGAGTTGGGCGTCTCTCTCTGCATCGCAGCCAAGCAGCAAAGCATAGACGACGGCGGATGCCGCACGCGGCTCGCGCACTGCGCTGTCGAGTTCAGGCGGAAGCGCTGTGGCATGAACTTCCATTTTTTTCGATGCAAGCCAGGGCGCGACCGTCCCTTGAGCGGAAAAGCCGCTTGCCTCCCAAGGAATATCTGGCAACGTCTCTTTTGGGACCGCATCGTCGAGCGCGACCTCGCGTGCGTCCAGCATATCGACATCCCGGCCGAAGATGCGCCGCAGGCGTTCCTCAATGCTGGGGTGTGTGGCGAGCAAGCCGCTGACCAGACGCTGGCGAGGAGCGCCCAGAAACAGGTGCGACAAATGCTCGGCATTCGGATGCGCGATACGTGAGCCTGGCTGGCGAGGGCGTGACAAGCCACCGATTTTACGTAGGGCACCACCGATACCGTCGGCGTTGCGCGTGAACTGCAGTGCACTGGCATCAGCCAGAAATTCCCGCTGGCGCGATACTGCAGCCTTGATCAGACGACCGAAGAAAACGCCGATATACCCGACTGCCAATAGCGCGATCCCGCTCAGGAACAGCACGCCACGCACCGAAGGCTTCTTGTCGCTGCGTTCGCGCGCATCCCACGTGTGGGAGCCGAAGTCCATCAGGTGGCGGCCGAATCCGGCAATCATCTGAATGCCAAACAACAAGCCGATCAGACGGACATTCAAACGCATGTCGCCATTCAGGATATGGCTGAATTCATGCGCGATCACGCCTTGCAATTCGTCGCGTGTCAGGCGGCTTAGCGTGCCGCGCGTCACTGCCACGACGGCCTGATCGGGGTTATAACCAGCGGCGAAGGCGTTGATGGCGTCTTCCCGGTCAAGCAGGTAGACCTTGGGGCAGGCAATCCCCGCAGCGAGCGCCATTTCTTCGACCACGTTCAGCAGGCGGCGCTCCCGCAGATCGGTTGTAGAGGGCGACACGTGCCGACCGCCTGCCATCTTTGCCACGGCGTCGCCACCGTCGCGCAGGTTGAACATTTCAATCAGCGTGCCGACGCCGATAAGCGCTAGCGTGATCAGCGTATTGGTCGCAAAAAAACCTTTGGGGTAGGCGCGCATGCCAAGTACATAGCCGCTCTGCGTCCAACTCCAGATGAATGCCATTGCGCCGTTTACCGCAGCGACGATTGCAATCACCGCCAGGCCGAACAAGAAGATGAGCGTCCTGGTCTGGCGACGAGCGTGGTCTTGTTGTTCGAAGAAGTTCATCGACTACCGTTGCCTCACTTCCCCTGATCGGATGATCTGCGGGGAGGAAAGGGTGGACAGATGCCCGATGTGCATCCGTTCAGAAAGAAACTTTTACCGGCTGACGCTCGTCCGGCGTCTCGGTCGATTGCAGCAGCTCCATTGGCTTGAAGGCGAAGATACTGGCGATGATGGAGCCCGGGAATTGCTCGCGCGCTGTGTTGTATTGCATGGCACCGTCGTTGTAAGCCTGACGTGCAAACGCAATCCGGTTCTCGGTGCTGGTCAGCTCTTCGGTGAGCTGCATCATGTTGTGATTCGCTTTCAGATCCGGATAGGCCTCGGACAGTGCAAACATTTTGCCGAGCGAGGCCGCCAGCATGCCTTCAGCCGCCGCCATTCCCAGCACGGCATTGGCATCGGCCGGATTGGCCGACGCTTTCTCATTTGCGTCCACTGCCCGGTTACGCGCGACGATCACTGCTTCGAGCGTTTCGCGCTCATGCTTCATATAGCCTTTTGCGGTTTCCACCAGATTGGGAACCAGGTCATAGCGCCGCTTGAGTTGCACATCGATCTGCGCGAACGCATTCCTGACTTGATTTTGCAGATTGACCAAGCGGTTATAAGCACCTACCGCCCAAAACACAATGAGCAGCGCGCCAGTCGAAAGGATGATGAGTCCAGCCATGCGTCCTCCCAAAGAAAAAAGCCGCAAATCGATTTGACTTGCGGCTTACTATAGCATTCGGCGATTCAAGGAATGCTTACCTGCCGATCATTTTTTATTCTGGTCTTCCGGGGCGGCGGTGAGCTGCTTAAACTCTTGCTCGGAGATATATTCGAATACCTTCACCACCTTTTGCACACCACCGACGCTGCGCGCCACATCAGCTGCGAGTTGTCCCTCGCGCTGCGTAACACGCCCCAGCAAATACACCACGCCACGTTCAGTCACGACCTTGATTGAATTCGCGTACAGGTCCTTGGCATCGACAAATGAGGCCTTGACCTTACCGGTGATCAGGGAGTCGTTGGAGCGCGAGGTGAAGCTCGACACACCGGCCACCTCCAGGTCGTTGACAATCGACTGCACGCCTTCGATTGCCGCGACTTCCCGCTCGACGGCAGCCTTCATTGCCTGGTCGCGTACTTCGCCGGTCAGCAAAACCTTGCGGTTGAAGCTAGTCACGTTCACATGGCCGGCATCACCCACCAGGTTGGCGACGCGCGTCTCGCCCTTGAACAGAATCGCCTTGTCTTCGGTCTGCGCACCGAAGGTGCGACGATCGGTCGCAGCCAGCGTTCCCATCACGGCGGTACCGACAGCCATCTCGACACACCCTTGCAAACCGGTCACCACGGCTCCGCACAGCAATACGGCGGCAACAGGACGTTTCATACGCGTCCATTTAGTCATGCACATCTCCTCCAAATAATGCGACGTCAATGCCGTCGCATAAACAATGAATCGCCAGCAAATGCACCTCCTGAATACGCGCAGTACGATCGTGCGGCACACAGATATGCACGTCGGCATCGGTAAGACGCTTGCCCATTGCACCGCCTCCCTTGCCGGTCAATGCGACGATGCGCATGTCGCGTTCCAGCGCTGCATCGACTGCGGCCAGAACATTGGACGAATTGCCGGATGTCGACAACGCAAGCAGCACATCGCCCGACTGCCCGAAGGCTTGAACCTGCTTGCTGAATATCTCCTGGAAACTATAATCGTTGCCGACCGCAGTCAGAATTGAGGTATCCGTGGTAAGGGCCAATGCCGGCAAAGGCAGTCGTTCGCGCTCGAAACGTCCGACCAGTTCCGCCGCAAAGTGCTGGCAATCCGCAGCCGAACCACCATTCCCGCAGGCAAGTATCTTGTTTCCATTAGACAATGCCGTAAACATAAGTTCCACGGCTTGCGAAATGGGTTGTGCCAACAGGGCGGCAGCCTTGATTTTCAGTTCCGCACTTTCCTGAAAGTGCGCCTGTATGCGTTGGTTTGTCATCGTGTCGGGGATTATAGTGCAGGCAGTCCGTGGGAGTGTCGCCACAGAAACAGCCCACTGTTTTAACAACTCGGGAATTTCTTAAGATTCAATAGCGTTCTTCAACCAATCCATGGTGGTTCCGTCAAGGGCGACCACATCGAAGCGGCAAGCAGGTTGTACCTTGTAGCGCTGCAGGAAGGTTTGGGCAGCAAGAACCAATCGCGCCTGCTTGCGTGTAGTGATGCTGGCCGCCGCACCGCCATAACGGGCATCGGTGCGTTTTCTCACCTCGATGAAAACCAGAGAGTGACGGTCCAACATGATGAGGTCGACTTCTCCTCCTTTGCATCGGAAATTGCGCGCAACCAACGTCAATCCTTGTTTCTGCAAAAACAACAGCGCCTGTTCCTCTCCTGCATCGCCTGCAATCTGCTTTGCCGTGCGACGATCGGCGAGTGCGCGCAACAGTACCATTATCGAGAGTTGGAAATCGGCACCACGCTACCGTTGCGATAGACCGCCTGTTGCATCGTGCGTTCGAAATGGGTTTCACCTGTTTGGTCAAAGCGGACACGTAGCGTGCCCGTGACGCCATCCACCTCAAAGCTGGTTTGCTGCATGGCGATTTCGCGTGCGACGCGATAGGCATCGACGCCAAGTGCATACAACCGCTCCAGATCGGCATTACGCTTTTGGCCCGGATTGAGGGACAGACGCGGATAGCGCATAACGGCAGGATGATTCGGCTGCAGCTGCCATGGAATATCGAGCAGGCGGGTGCCATCCATGTCAGTGGTGAGGTCGGCAGCCTTCCTGTCCGCTAATGCGAAAGGATTAAGTTGCGACGTCCCATACAAGGCAATCTCCCGGCCTAAAATCGAGCGGACCTGGCGTGCTTGACGCGCGTCCAAGGCAAGGAAAAATATCGGCATGGCGTCGGGCGTCAAGTCCTTCTTCAACTGTATGAGCGACTTGCCATGCAAAAATCCATCGCTGGCCGGCAGTTCAAGCGCCTCAACCTCAAGGCCGTGCTGTTGCCATTGCGTTTCAAATGCCTTGGCGGCGCGGCGTTGCCAAATGGTCTTGGTAAAAAGGACGACAGCCTTTTTTGCAGTTTTTTCCATGGCAGCCCAATCGGCCACTTGGCGCGCCTCATCTTCGATCGACAATCCCATCACCAGCATACGTTGCGGCAACATGGTGTCCGCGCTCGCATTGTCCGGCGTGGTCAATGCAATAGTCGGTTTGCTAACCACACCACTCTGCGCCACGGCAGTGACGCCAGTGCGAGATAACGGTCCGACCACGATATCGTGCTGCGCGGTGGCGGTGCCATACGCCGTTAGTCCGTCCTGCGGAGAATCGTCCGTTTCAATGACGGTAATTGCGATGTTGTCCAAGTCCTGCTCATAAGCTGCGCGGAAACCGGCACGCACGGCATCCGCGGCGGTACGCAAGGTGCTCGATTTCAGCGGCAGCAGCAAAGCCACGCGGACCGGTTCCGATGGCTGCTCGCCGGCACCAGGCACTGGCATGGCGAGATCGGTCTGTGCCAGCATGATCGGCGGCGTATTTGTCGCCGTGCGCACCATGTTTGCAGCCGGCATGGTTGTATTTGCCCCTGCGGGCAGGCACAATCCGCAGAGGACGCCCGCCATCAGTACCGCCCTCACCCATTGGCTCAACATCACTGTCTCCTCATGACATCTTCCACCCCTAACGCGTCTTCTTTCCAACCCATCCTGCTTGAGGTGTCGCAGCAGGCGTATCCGCCGGCCACATTATATGTGGTGGCAACACCCATAGGAAACATCGGAGACATCACCTTACGCGCCATCAATGTACTATCGATCGCTGATGTGGTCGCATGTGAAGATACTCGCAACACCTCGCACCTACTGGCGCGCTATGGTTTGTCTAAGGAGTTGTTTGCCGCGCACGAGCACAATGAGCGTGAAGCCGCGCAAAAATTGATCGCTCGCCTGCAAGCCGGACAACGCATTGCATTGGTATCCGACGCGGGCACACCTGCCGTGTCGGACCCGGGGGCGCGCATTGTCGACGCGGTACGCAAAGCTGGCTTACGCGTCATGCCGTTACCTGGGGCTTCAGCCGCCATCAGTGCGCTGGCAGCGAGCGGACTAGTGAACGACCAGTTTTATTTTGTCGGCTTCCTGCCGGTCAAGGCCAAGCAACGCGACGCGACGCTGCTCGCTTTGCAGCACGAGTCGGCCACCCTGGTGTTCTATGAAGCACCGCACCGCATTCTTGATACCGTCAACGCTCTCGTTGCAACATTCGGACCGTCGCGACAGGTCGTGTTCGCACGTGAATTAACCAAACTGTTCGAAGAAATCCACCGCTGCCCTTTGTCGGAAGCGGCGGCGTGGTTCGCGGCGGACAACAACCGCCAGAGAGGTGAGTTCGTGGTCTTGGTCGAAGGGGCTGCTGCAGCTACCGACGACGATGCGACCGAAGCAGTCCGCGTTCTGAAAATTCTGCTGACTGAATGCCCGGTCAAACAAGCAGCGACGCTGGCAGCACAGATCACTGGACAAAAGAAAAACGCCCTATACGAGCTGGCACTGCACATCAAGGCAACGTCGTAACTGCTAGCGTTGCACGATTAGCGGCTTGCCGGTCCCTGCTTCCTGCAGGCGCAAGGCCATTGTAGCGGCATCTGCTTTGCTGGCAAAAGGGCCGCCATACAGGCGATAGTACATTCCATGCTCCACAACTTCGAGCAGCGGCAGGGCGATCGCTGAATGTTGTGCCAACCTGGTTCGTGCGGCTTCTGCATTGGCTGCCTGCGAATACGTTCCTAGTTGCAGGTAATACCCCTGCGTCGCCTTGGCGGCAGTCGAAGCCGATGCCACCATAGTCATGCCGGCCACTGGTATGTCAACAGGCGAAACAACTACAGCCGATGGCGAGACTGCCACACCCGCATCGTCATCCTTAGTGGCGGCCGTTACTGAAATCGTCCCTGCGGTCATTTCCTGCTGTTGTTTTTTGCTACTGGCCATACGGGCGATTTCGTCGGGCAGCAGGCGTTCCACTTCCAGTTCCGCACTTCCCTTAGCAAGATAGCCGAGCTTCAGCGCCGCAGTATAGGAAAGATCGATAATACGTCCCGAATGAAAGGGGCCGCGGTCGTTGACGCGCACGATAATCTGTTTTCCGTTGGCAACGTTAGTCACCCGGACATAAGATGGAATCGGCAAAGTCGGGTGCGCGGCGGTCATTTTGTACATGTCGTAACGCTCGCCGGAGGACGTTTTCTGTCCATGGAATTTTTTGCCATACCAACTTCCGATACCACGCTGCTTGAATGGACGTTCTTCGGTAATCGGTGTGTATTTTTTCCCGAATACGACGTAGGGACGATTACCGCCTCGGGCATAGGGCTCCACTTTCGGCTCTGCGTCTGGAATGGCAAGCAGGTCTTCCGGCGGCGCATCGCCCGGTCCATCATCCATGTAATAGGCGCCTCGCCCGGAACCGGCCGCCGGCAAAGCAGGGATCGCGGACGATGGATTTCTTGACTTCTGCGATGTAACAGCGCCAGCGCTGTCTGGTATCGAAAGCGGCACACTGCTGCAACCGGCCAGCGCGACGATGAACGCCATGATGACCAAGACAGGATAGGGCAAATTGCGATCATGAATGCGCGATGACATCGCATCCTCCTTATTCGTTATTCGGTTATTGATTGCAAGCGGCGTGTGGGTAGAACGCACAGTGGCTTGGATGGCTACCAGCCGCGATCTCTAACGTTTCTGATGCCACGAACATGCAGTCCGGTGCTCTCTGTTTACCTCTGTCAGACGACGGAGGCAGTGTGCAACGATCAGGTTTTTATCGCAAGAATTGTTTTTCTATGACATTGATGAAAATCAAACCGACCTTGCAGGTGGCAAAAAGTTTCAGCTTTGCATTAATTTTCGGTGACGCTGGATGCTCATGAGCATGCCAATCCCCAGCCCCAACGTGACGAAAGCGGTACCACCGTAACTCATGAATGGTAACGGCACACCGACAACCGGAAGGATGCCGGCAACCATCCCCATGTTGACGAATGCATAAGTGAAAAACATCAAGGTCACCGCACCGGCCAGCAAGCGGCTGAACAAGGTCGGCGCATTAGCGGCGATCAGCAATCCTCGCCCTATGAGCAGCAGATACAAAATCAGCAAGACGACGTTGCCGGCCAAGCCGAACTCCTCGGAATACACAGCGAAGATGAAGTCGGTGGTGCGCTCGGGAATAAACTGAAGATGTCCCTGCGTGCCGTGCATCCATCCCTTGCCTACGGTGCCGCCCGAACCGATCGCGATCATCGACTGAATGATATGGAAGCCCTTGCCCAGCGGATCGGAAGTGGGATCCAGCAAGGTCATCACGCGCTGGCGCTGGTAGTCATGCATCATCGACCAGCCGATCGGCAGAAAAGCCGCCCCTGCGGCACCGAGGGCAAGCATGACTTTCCAAGGCAAGCCCGCCAGGAAAATAACGAAGAAACCGGCAGCCATGACGAGCAATGATGTGCCCAGGTCCGGCTGTTTCATGATGAATGCAACAGGAATCAACAACAACACTGCGGCGACGAGAAATTCCTGCCATCCGATTGCGCCCTCGCGTTTCTGGAACCACCAGGCGAGCATCAATGGTGTGGCAATCTTCATGATTTCCGACGGTTGAATCACCACGCCAATGTTGATCCAGCGTTGCGCCCCTTTCTTGATGATGCCGAACAGCTCAACGCCGAGCAGGAGCGCCACACCCACCACATAAATTGGCACGGCGAAGCGCATCAGCGTCTGCGGGGAGACCGTCGCCGCAATCCACATGATAAAAAAAGAGAGCAATATGTTACGCACATGGTCTTCAAGCCGTCCCGGGAAATCGAGACCAGCGGACGACATCGTCACAGTTCCAGCTGCCAGCACCATGCACACGATGAGCAGGAGCGGTCCGTCAAACACCGAAAAATACGGCCTGACAGTGGACCAGAGGGCGCGTTTTTCGGTCAGTCCTATTGAAGTCATCAATCCCCCTCTACATCAATGATGGTGACAGCTTCGTTTTTCACTTCTGGCCGCTTGCCGAGCAGGTAGTAATCCAACGCCAACCTGGCAATAGGCGCCGCAGCAGCCGCGCCAAAACCGCCATTCTCAACGATAACGGCAAGCGCAATGCGTGGATTGTCGGCAGGTGCAAAAGCGGTGTACAAGGAATGGTCGCGGTGGCGCTCCGCCATTTTTTTTGCATCGTATTTTTCATTCCTGCCAATGCCAATCGCCTGCGCGGTGCCGGTCTTGCCTGCAGAGATATAGCCAGCATTGGCAAATGCGCGCGACGAGGTACCTTCGCGCACCACTCCGGCCATTGCGTTCTTAACAATGTCAATATTTTCCTGCTTGAGCGGAATGCGATAGCTTTCCTTCGGCACGGTCAGCATGCGCTCCTTGGTCATGGTGTCTTCAATCGTTTTGACGAGGTGCGGCTTCATTACCACACCATTATTGGCAAGATTGGACACCGCGTGCGCCATCTGCAGCGGGGTGAAACTGTTGTAGCCTTGCCCGATGCCAATCGAGATGGTTTCGCCGGCATACCATTTCTTTTGCTCTGGTTTTTTGTACGCGGCCCGCTTCCATGCTGTCGATGGCAGCACGCCAGTGCGTTCGTTGTCGAGGTCAACACCAGTCAATTGGCCAAAACCGAACGGCTTCATGAAATCGTGAATCCCATCCACGCCAAGGTCATTAGCAAGGACGTAATAATAAGTGTTGCATGACTGGACGATCGATTTGTACATGTCGACGATGCCATGGCCGCCCACCTTATCGTCGCGGAAGCGATGATTGCCAAACCAAAAATGCCCAGGATCGGAAATTGTCTGTGCAGGCGTGCGTTTGCCCAACTCCAACGCTGCCAGCGCCATGAAAGGCTTATAGGTCGATCCCGGTGGATAGCTGCCGATCAGAGGACGATTCAACAGTGGCTTGTCGAGGGACGTATTGAGCTCGTCCCAGCTTTGCTGATCGATGCCATCCACGAAGAGATTAGGATTGAAAGTCGGCTTGGAGACATACGCCAGGATGTCGCCGGTGGCAGGCTCAATCGCCACCAATGCTCCGCGACGATCGCCGAAAGCCTCTTCAACGATTTTCTGCAGTTCGATGTCGATCGAAAGGATGAGGTTATGCCCCGGAATAGCGGCCGTACGCGACAAGGTGCGTACCGCGCGACCACCAGCGGTTACCTCGACCTCTTCATAGCCGGTCTTGCCATGCAAAACGCTCTCGTATTTCTTTTCCAGTCCTTCCTTGCCGATATAGTCGGTGCCAGCATAATTTGCGGACTCCTCCATTTCCTCGATTTTTTTCGCGTCTCGCTGGCTAATACGCCCAATGTAGCCAACCACATGGGCGGCCGTCTCGCCAAGCGGATACTGGCGAAACAAACGCGCCTGGATTTCGACGCCGGGAAAACGGTAACGTTGAACAGTGAAGCGCGCGACTTCTTCGTCCGTCAAGCGAGTACGGATCGGCACGCTTTCAAAATTTTTCGCCTCATCCAGCAAGCGCCTGAAACGCCGACGGTCCTTCGCCTGAATATCAACGACGGTAGAAAGACTTTCAATCACATCATCCAACGGCCGGCCAATCTTGGAAGGCGTGATTTCCAGTGTATATGCTGAAAAATTGCGCGCCAGAACCACGCCGTTGCGGTCGAGGATAAGACCGCGATTGGGCACGATCGGCACCACCGAAATACGGTTATCTTCCGCCTGCATCGCGTAATCCTGGTGCTTAACGACCTGGAGCCAGAGAAAGCGCGCGAACAATATTCCGAAAAAGACAAGCACGATCCCGCCCACCACCGAAAGCCGCAGGCGGAAAAAATATAGTTCGCGTTCGGTATTTTTAAACTCGGTCATCCCATCCAGGCTTTACGAAAGGCTACGGCAATTCCGGCATTTCAGTTGCCGGAAGGGCGAAGCACTTGAGCGAAAAATGCGACGCATCACAATACCTTGGAGAGTCCAATTAAATCGGTCGGGTATCGTCGCGATTGATAGCGCGCCGTTGCGGCGCCAGCAGCAACCATGTCACTACCGGCCACAATGCAGCAGCCACCACGCTTTCCGAAAAAAAGAGCCAGCCGGGGAAACTGCCGCTAACGATCAAGCGCACGACCAGTTGTACCGCTTGCATCAGCAAGAGCAGGGGCAATACATGCAGGGTCTGCGTCGCCACCTTGAACCACAATACCCGGCGATGAATCATGATCGAAAAGTACGACAGCAGCGTATATGACAGCGCATTCTCGCCGAGCAGAGTAGCGTCGTGGACATCCATCAGCAGCCCCATCAGGAATGCAATGCCGATACCGACCTTCCGCGGCTGGTGAATACTCCAGAAAATCAGCACCAGTGCAAGAAAATCCGGAATACCAGCCCATTGTCCCCAAGGCAGAAGATTCAACAGGAACGCGGCAACCAGACTACCGACAATGAACAGTGGGTTGACTGGCAACAGGATATAGTGCGGGCGATTCATTGCGTCCCTCCTTGCTGCCTCGGCCCAATCATTCTCTCCGGCGATGGTGCGAGCGGCTTGGCTTGTGCCGGGACTACCGGCATTGGAGAGGCCGACGCCGGTTTGGCTGCGGCTTGGATAACGGGCTTCACTGGTGCAGACGACGCTGGAACGGCTACTGGCGCGGTCGCCGGTTTCGACTTAACAGGTGCGGGCGCGATTGGGGTTGACATGGGCACTGGCGTCGGTTTGACCGGTGTCACCGTTGCTGGAGCAGCAGATGGCGGAGCTGTAGGCGCGAAGGCGGCACCTGCCGGCGCAGGCTTCATCTGCCCGCTCGGCGCATCGGAAAGAGAGGAAACGCTCTTCTTTGCAGGACTGTCCTTCGTCTCGTCCGAGTCTGGATGTAACGGCAGGTGCGGCTCGGTCAGCAGTATCAACAGTTGTCGATTGCGGTCGATGCCTGCCAGCGGCTGGCATACGATGCGCGCAAAGGCATCTGAGGACTTCCGCTCAACCTGCACGACCTTGGCAACCGACAGGCCGGCGGGATAAACGCCATCGATACCGGAAGTAACGAGTACGTCACCGTTCTGGATGTCCGCATTGACCGGCATGAAGCGCAGATCAAGTGAACCGGAATGCCCCTTGCCATATGCAATGCTGCGCAAGCCGCTACGCACTACCTGCACCGGAATTGCCTGATCCTTGTCAGTCAGCAAAGTCACTTCGGAAGTAAAGGGAAATACGCGCGTTATCTGCCCTACCACACCAGTATCGTCAATAACCGGCTGCCCGAGCGCCACGCCGTGCTGGACGCCGCGGTCGACGATTGCCTTGCGCGTAAAGGCATCCCGGGCATCGTACAGTATCTCGCTCATGACGGATTTGACGGGCAACCGTTCGTTCGCCGCCAGCAGCTTGCGCAATTGCGCGTTTTCGGCCGACAGTTGCAGCACCTGCTGCAACGATTGCGCATTGGAGATCTGCTGCTCTTTCAGTTTACGGTTTTCTTCCTGCAGGGCCGACAACGAAGAGAAATAGTCTCCCACCATATAAGCTGCATCACGCGGCAAAAGAGCGGCCACTTGCAGAGGGTATAACGCGGTGCCGACAACCTGGCGGATCGCTCCAAGCGAACGCAGGCGCGAGTCGGCCACTAGCAGGATCAATGCAATCAGGGCGAAAAACACCACTTTTGCTCGGGCTGAGGCGCCCTGCTTGAAGAGTGGTGGCGGACTGTAATCCATCAGGGTCTAACGATAATTCCAGAAGTTGACCAAGTGAGCCTGTCCGTGCGTGCGCCTCGGAGGAAAAGCCGGGCGCACCACAGGAAACATGGTCGAGTATTACTCGTAGGAGAAGATCGAACCGAGCTTGTCCATGCGTTCGAGTGCCATGCCGGAACCACGCACGACGCAGGTCAGCGGGTCTTCGGCGACGATGACCGGCAAGCCGGTTTCTTCCATCAACAGACGATCCAGGTCGCGCAGCAACGCACCGCCGCCAGTCAGCATCATGCCTTTTTCGGCGATGTCGGCACCGAGTTCCGGCGGTGTCTGTTCCAGTGCGTTCTTCACGGCGGAAACAATGTTATTCAACGGGTCAGTCAGCGCTTCCAGGATTTCATTGCTGGAAATCGTAAACGAGCGGGGAATCCCTTCGGACAGGTTGCGCCCCTTAACCTCCATCTCCTTGACTTCGGAGCCTGGAAAGGCAGAACCGATTTCCTTCTTGATCGCTTCGGCGGTCTGCTCACCGATCAGCATGCCGTAGTTGCGACGAATGTAGTTGACAATCGCCTCGTCGAATTTATCGCCACCAACCCGTACCGATCCTTTATAAACCATGCCGCCCAAGGAGATGATACCCACTTCGGTCGTGCCGCCGCCGATATCGACCACCATCGAACCGGTCGCATCCGACACCGGCAGGCCGGCACCGATTGCCGCCGCCATCGGCTCTTCGATCAGATAGACCTGCGATGCACCAGCGCCTAATGCGGATTCACGGATTGCGCGACGCTCCACCTGAGTGGAGCCGCAGGGAACGCAAATGATGATACGCGGGGACGGCTTGAACAGTTTGGAGTCGTGCACCATGCGGATGAACTGCTTAAGCATCTGCTCGGTGACGGTGAAATCGGCAATCACGCCATCTTTCATCGGACGGATCGCCTCGATGTTACCGGGCACCTTGCCCAGCATTTGCTTGGCTTCCTTGCCGACCGCCTGAATGGTTTTTTTGCCATTCGGACCGCCCTGCTGACGAATCGCCACCACCGACGGCTCGTCCAGGACGATGCCCATATTCCGCACGTAGATCAACGTATTGGCTGTCCCCAGGTCAATGGCTAGATCGTTCGAAAAGTAACTGCGTAGAAATCCAAACATGAATTGTCCCGATGCGCATCAATGGCGCGCTTAACGATTGGTGGTAAAAAAACCTTGTGCCTCTGGCGCGTCAAACTCATCTGCGCCAGCAAGGTATTAACCCGGCATTCTACCTTATAATTTAGCCGGAATTGGCCGCCAGAAAGCCCAAAAATGCAGCATGGATACAGTGTTTTGATAAATTTTTAGAATACAAAAATACATTCCGTTTCCTTAAAAATCACGTCGCATGCGACGTCCCCCATATACCCAACCATGTCTCTCGATCTCTCCGACGTTAAACGCCTGGCCCGCCTGGCGCAGCTTGACCTGAACGAAGAACAGGCTAGTCACACCCTGGACAAGCTGAATGGCATTTTCGCGCTGGTCGAACAAATGCGCGCCGTCGACACCAGCGGTGTCGAGCCTCTGAATCATCCGATTGCCGCTTATCAGGACGATGTTGCCCTACGCTTGCGCGAAGATCAGGTCACCGAGCCGAATCGCCGCGACGAATACCAGCAAGTCGCGCCGCTCACGCAAGACGGCCTGTACCTGGTACCGAAAGTCATCGAATAGCATCCTGCCGGCGTAGTAACGCCACAAAGTATATAAGCGCCGAACCGGCCACCCATCTCATGCATACCAAAACCCTAAAAGAACTCTCAGCACTGCTGCATGCCAGGCAGGTGTCCGCCACCGAACTGGCCAGCCTTTTTCTCGGCCGCATCAAGCAAAGCGACCTGAATGCGTTCGTCCATGTCGATGAAGCGTTGACGTTACAGCAAGCAGCCTTGGCCGACGCTGCTCTTGCCAAGAATGAAGCGACGCCGTTGACCGGCATTCCGATAGCGCACAAGGACATTTTTGTCACGCGCGGCTGGCGTTCGACAGCCGGGTCCAAGATGCTCGCCAATTACAGCAGCCCCTTCGACGCGTCCGTGGTCGAACAGTTCCTGAATGCAGGTATGGTGACGCTAGGAAAATTGAACTGTGACGAATTTGCCATGGGTTCGTCCAACGAAAATTCGTTCTTCGGCGCAGTCAAGAATCCGTGGGATAAAACCGCGATTCCCGGCGGCTCCTCCGGCGGCTCCGCTGCAGCCATTGCCGCACGCCTGACGCCGGCTGCGACGGCCACCGACACCGGCGGCTCGATCCGCCAACCGGCCTCGTTATGTGGCGTCACAGGCATCAAACCCACTTACGGTCGCGTATCGCGGTTCGGCATGATCGCTTTCGCATCGTCGCTCGATCAAGCCGGTCCAATGGCTAAGACGGCGGAGGACTGCGGCTTATTGTTAAATGCCATGGCCGGCTTCGATTCACGTGATTCGACCAGCCTGGAGCGCGACACCGAAGATTTCACGCGCGACCTGGACAAGAGTCTGCAAGGCTTGAGGATCGGCCTTCCGCGTGAATATTTCAGCAAAGGCCTGGCATCGGATGTCGAACAGGCGGTGCGCGCAGCACTGCACGAATATGAAAAGCTCGGCGCAACATTGGTCGATATTTCATTGCCGAAAACCGAACTGTCGATTCCCGTGTACTACGTGATCGCACCGGCGGAAGCCTCGTCCAACCTGAGCCGCTTCGACGGCGTGCGCTATGGCCATCGGGCACAGGAATACAAGGACCTGGCTGATATGTACCGCAAATCGCGCGCCGAAGGTTTCGGCGAGGAAGTCAAACGCCGCATTCTGGTCGGCGCCTATGTGCTGTCGCACGGCTATTACGATGCGTATTACCTGCAAGCGCAAAAAATTCGACGCCTGATCGCCCATGATTTTCAAAATGCATTCAAACAGTGCGACGTGATCATGGGACCAGTCGCACCGACGGTGGCATGGGACCTCGGCGACAAGACTGACGATCCGGTTGCGAACTACCTTGCCGATATCTACACCCTGTCAACCAGCCTTGCCGGCTTACCTGGCATGTCGATTCCGTGCGGCTTCGGCCAAGGCGAGAAAAATGCAAGGCGTCCGGTTGGGTTGCAAATCATCGGCAATTACTTCAATGAGGCAAAGCTGCTGAACGTTGCGCATCAATATCAACGCGCAACCGACTGGCACCAACGCAAACCGGAAGGCATATGAAAACATTCATCCGCACCACGCTGCTGGCCTTGCTATGCCTGGCCGGCACTGCCACGGCACAACAACTGGATACCAGTTTTTCTTGCAGCGTCGCGCGGGACGAAAGCGGCGAAGCCGTCACCTATGCCGACAATGCCGAAATCCATATTGAAGGCGACCGCATCAAATCATTCCGGTGGGAATCGGCGCTGTTT
This sequence comes from Noviherbaspirillum sp., assembly GCA_035539595.1. GTDB lineage: Bacteria > Pseudomonadota > Gammaproteobacteria > Burkholderiales > Burkholderiaceae_D > Noviherbaspirillum. The sequence goes on along the minus strand of DATLIB010000203.1, from coordinate 26,924 downwards.
CGCAGCACGCATGGCTTTGATTGCAGCATTGATGAAAGCGATGGCCTGACCGCTGAAGTCAGAGACGAAACACAAAAAACCACCTGGCGTGTCGCATTGGCCGATGCGAACGCGGCACGCGCGCAGCGCGGTTTTGAGAGCGGCCGCCGGACAACATGCACAATCCGGCTGGAACGCGAAGGCGATATCTTGGGCGTCAAGCCGAGCTGCCCTGCGCTCTGCGGATCGCGACCGAATTTTTCGGAACTGTCGGTGAACCTGAAAACCGGCGATTGCCGCTATGAAGAATAAGTGAGGACAACATGCAGTGGGAAGTCGTAATCGGCCTCGAGACGCACGCACAACTCTCGACACAATCCAAAATTTTCAGCGGCGCATCGACCCGCTTCGGTGCAGCGCCCAACACGCAAGCGTGTCCGGTTGATCTAGCCTTGCCCGGCGTACTGCCGGTAATGAATAAAGGAGCGGTGGAGCGCGCCATCCAGTTCGGCCTGGCGATTGACGCCACCGTGGCGCGGCAATCCATTTTCGCGCGCAAAAACTATTTCTACCCGGACCTGCCGAAAGGCTACCAAATCAGCCAGTATGAGATTCCTGTCGTGCAAGGCGGCAAAGTGTCGTTCGTGCTCGAACAAGATGGCAAGGCAGAAATGAAAACCGTGCAGTTGACACGAGCGCATCTCGAAGAAGACGCCGGCAAATCGCTGCACGAGGATTATCACGGCATGAGCGGTATCGACTTGAACCGCGCCGGCACACCGCTGCTGGAGATCGTCACCGAACCCGACATGCGCAGCGCTGCCGAAGCGGTCGCTTATGCCAAGGCACTGCACTCCCTGGTGGTCTGGCTCGGCATTTGCGACGGCAACATGCAGGAAGGTTCGTTCCGCTGCGACGCCAACGTCTCGGTGCGGCCGCTCGGCCAAAAGGAATATGGCACGCGGTGCGAAATCAAGAACCTGAACTCCTTCCGCTTTCTGGAAGAAGCCATCAACTACGAAGTGCGACGTCAGATCGAACTCATCGAAGACGGCGGCAAGGTGGTGCAGGAGACGCGCCTGTACGATCCCGATCGCAAGGAAACCCGCTCGATGCGCAGCAAGGAAGATGCACAGGATTACCGCTACTTCCCCGACCCCGATCTGCCGCCACTGGTGATTGCGCAGGAATGGATCGAACGCGTGAGGGCATCCATGCCGGAACTGCCGGGCGCCATGCGTGAGCGTTTCGTCAACGATTACGGCTTGCCCGAATATGACGCTGCCGTCCTTACCCAATCGAAGGCCATGGCATCCTATTTCGAAGCCGTGGTCGCGAAAGCCGGCAAGGAACAGGCAAAGCCTGCTGCCAACTGGCTGATGGGCGATGTGTCCTCCACCCTCAACCGGGAAGGCGTCGAGATTGGCAATGCGCCGGTCAAAGCGGAGCAACTGGCCCTGCTGTTGCAGCGCATTGCCGACGGCACCATCTCCAACAAGATCGCCAAGGAGGTATTTGCCGGCATGTGGGAGGCGCCGTCGGACAAACCGACGCTGGCGGACGACATCATCGAGGCAAAAGGTTTGAAGCAGATCTCCGACAGCGGCGCGCTGGAGAAGATCGTGGATGAAGTGCTGGCGGCAAATGCCAAGTCGGTGGAAGAATACCGGTCCGGAAAAGAGAAGGCATTCAATGCCATCATCGGCCAGGCAATGAAGGCCACGAAGGGCAAAGCCAATCCGGCACAACTGACGGAACTGCTGAAGAAAAAGCTGGCCGCATAGAGACAGCTTCTACAAGGGGCTTTTCATGCGCCCCCTGCTTCTCTCCCCTCATATTGCCTCTGCTACGAGCGTCGTGCCTCCTCGAGGCACTTTCGGACATCCTACGCCGGCATCACACCGTAGCGGCTGCGGTACGCGGCCACCGCATCCTTGTACTTCGCAAGGTCTTCATTAGCACCAGCCGTAGAAATATATTCCAGCAAGTCGGCCAAGTTGCCGATGGAGACGACCGGCATGTCGTAGGCCTTGCTCACTTCCTGCACCGCCGAATGTTCGGACAGAGCACCATCCTTGCCGGAACGCTCCATGCGGTCGAGAGCGATCAACACTGCACATGGCGTAGCGCCAGCAGCGCGGATCATGTCCACCGATTCCCGCACCGAGGTACCAGCGGAAATCACGTCATCAATGATGACAACCCTGCCCTGCAGCTTGGCACCGACAATGGTGCCGCCCTCGCCATGGTCTTTGGCTTCCTTGCGGTTATAGGCGAACGGCACATTGCGCCCCTTATTCGCCAGCGCCACCGAGGTGGCCGCAGCCAGCGTGATGCCTTTATAAGCCGGGCCGAACAGCATGTCGAATTCGACGCCGGAATCGATCAGGGTTTGCGCATAAAAGTCAGCCAGCTTGCCTAGCGTAGCCCCCTCGTTGAACAATCCTGCGTTAAAGAAGTAAGGTGAGTTGCGACCCGCCTTGGTGACGAATTCGCCGAATCGCAGCACACCTGCGGAGACGGAAAATGCAATGAATTCCTGACTTAGCTTGCTCAAGATACCCTCGATATTTTAAAAACGACAAGATTCAACGCCTTGCCGAAGCAAGCAGGCATTGTAATGGGATATGCAGCCGCGATGGCTGAATCGCCGTCCACAAAGCACTAGCGTAGTGCTTCGCAATTGATGAGGCCATATAAGCGCGTCTTTGAACGTCATACGTCGTTGCAAATCCTCGCAATAGTCCAGCTATTGCTACGGTTTGCGCCTAGTCTGACGCTCAAATCCTTCGCTTCTATGGCCCACCAATTACGAAGCACTACACTAGTGAATCGGTTATCCTAGCCGCGTCATTTTTTCACCATGAATCATGCTCAAGATTATTTCCGCCAATCTGAACGGCATCCGCTCCGCTGCAAAAAAAGGGTTCTTCGACTGGATGTCGAAGCAGGAGGCTCATTTCGTTTGCGTGCAGGAACTGAAAGCGCAGGCCACCGATATGACACCGGATTTGCTGGCGCCCGCCGGCTACCATGGCCATTTTCATTACGCCGAGAAAAAAGGGTATTCCGGTGTCGGCATTTATTCCAAGTTCGAACCGGATGCCATCCAGATCGGTTTCGGCTGCCATGAATTCGATGCCGAGGGGCGTTACGTGCAGTGCGATTTCGGCAAGCTCAGTGTCATTTCGGTGTACTGTCCGTCCGGCTCGTCGAGCGAAGAACGGCAGCAGGCGAAATTCCGGTTCATGGACGTATTCCTTCCGCACTTGGCGCAACTGAGGGCCTGCGGTCAGGAAGTCGTGATTTGCGGCGACTGGAACATCGCACACAAGGAAATCGATCTGAAGAACTGGAAATCCAACCAGAAAAACAGCGGATTCCTGCCGGAAGAAAGAGCCTGGATGAGCAAGGTATTAGGCGAGGTGGGCTGGATCGACGTCTATCGGCAGCTTCACCCGGAGGCCACAGGCGATGCCTATACCTGGTGGAGCAACCGGGGACAGGCATGGGCGAAGAATGTCGGCTGGCGCATCGACTACCATGTCTCGACGCCGGGCATCGCAGCCAAGGCAAGCGCGGCGGCGATCTACAAGGAGGACCGCTTCTCCGACCATGCACCGCTCACCGTCGAGTATGGCGGTGCCTCGGCTTACCTCACTGCATAACTATAGCTGCGCCGCTTTCTGCAGATGGCATCGCGGCGAAAGCAAGACTTTTACGGGGTTTTGCTTTCGTCGGAAGACGTCAATATTGTCTTAATCCAAGGCAGCAGCGCATAAGCGGGAAACGCGAGCACGAAAGTCAGCGCAAAGTACGTCGCATATCCCATTTCCTGCGCGCCGATGCCGCCCGCCCAACCGGCAATGGAACGAGAGAAAGCAAAGATCGACGACAGGATGGCGTATTCGGTGGTGGCACGCGACTTGTCGACGATAGCCATCAGGAAGGCAAGGAAGGCTGCCGTGCCAAGACCGCCGGTAAACGATTCGATCGCGCTGGCGCTGTACATCAGCATTTGGTGACCGGTGGCGATATCTGCGCCCTGTGCGGCTTGCGGCACCAGGTAAGCGGCAATCACATAGCCGAGATTGGACAAGGCCTGCCACAGGCCAAGCACCCATAAGCCGCGAAAGATGCCGACACGATCGGTATACCAGCCGCCGATGATGCCGCCTGCAATCGACAGTCCGAGGCCCAGATTGACCGACACCAGACCGATCTGCGTGTTGGTGAAACCACTATCGACCCAGAATGGCTTGATCATGAAGCCAATCGATGAGTCCGCCAGCTTGAAGATGAGGATAAAGCCGATCAGCAGCAAGGCATGCTTCTTGTTCAATAGAGACACGACGGCGCCGAACATCGGGCCACTGGCGGATGCCGCGGACAGTTGCGCCGACTGGCCGCGAATGCCGCGCGTGAACAGGTAGGCCGATAACAGGATGAATGCGACCGGCGCGCCGCCCTTGAACCACCATGCGGACTTGTACGGTTTGAGCCAAGCGAGATCGAGCGCGCCGAGAACCGGCCACAACAGGCCGGCAATGAACAACACGAGCCCAACGATCAGGATCGGTTGTTGGGCCAGTGCTGACAACTCATTGCGCAGGCTCGCCGGTGCATCACGGGCAGGACGTGGCGGCTCCTTCGGCGCAAACAGGCAAACCGCAGCGATGACGAAGAACAGGACCGCCGCCAGAAGATAAGTCGAGGCCCACCCAGCGACGTCCGAGAACCACAGCAAAACACCTGCCGCCAGCATGCCGACCCGGTAAAAGCCGATACGGAAGCCATTGGCCAAACCCAGCTCGCGTTTGTTCAGTTGTTCAATCGTATAGCCGTCGATGGCGATGTCGTTGGTCGCCGAGAGCGCCGTGAATGCGCCGATGGCAAACCAGACCCACGGCCCGAAACCAGCTTCGCGCGCGCAGACGATCATCACCACTCCCATGCCGACATCGGCGGCGGCCATCCAGTAACGATGGCGGCGCGTGAAATCGATCAGCGGTGCCCATAAAAACTTCAGCGTCCATGCCAGCCCCAACAGACTCAGCAGACCGATCTTCGACAACTCCACCCCTTGTTGGCGGAAATACACCGGGAACAAGTCGAAGAACAAACCCAGCGGGAATCCTTCTGAAAAATACAACAGACTGATCCAGAACAGTTTGGAGCGCAGCAGTTTCGGCTGATCGGTAGCGGGGAGTGTGGTCTGGCTGGCGGGGGCACTCATGCGAGGGTCTTTTTACGGAGGCGGAAAACGGCAAGACTACCACGCCAATTCGGCAGGAATGTGACGGGCTTTCCGTCTTGCAACGCGATGCATTCAAGCACTTCGAGCCCGACTTGGTTAGCAAGTTCCTCGAAATCCTTAATCGTGGCGCAACGCACGTTGGGCGTGTCATACCACTCATACGGTAGCGATTTGGACACCGGCATCCGGCCGCGCAACAGCGCGAGACGGTGCGGCCAGTGCGCAAAGTTGGGGAAAGAGACAATCGCTTCACCGCCGACGCGAGCGATGTCGCGTAAGATGCCTTCCACGTTCTTCATCATCTGTAGTGCAGACAGGCACAGTACGGTGTCAAAGGCGTTATCGGCAAACATCGCCAAGCCGCCTTCCAGATCCTGCTGGATGACTGAAACGCCACGGCTGACGCAGGCCGGAATTTTGGCATCATCGATTTCAACGCCATAACCGATGCACTGCTTGGCCGATTGCAAATAGTCCAGCATCACGCCATCGCCGCTACCGAGGTCGAGCACATGGGATCGTTCGCGTACCCAGTGCGCGATGAAGGCGAGATCGGCGCGCAGCGCGGAAAGTTCATGGAAGTTCATGCGGACTCTCCGTCGCGAATATCGTCCCAGACGCGGTTGTAATAGGCACGGACGGTGTTCATGTAGCGTTCGTCTTCGAGTAGAAATGCGTCGTGGCCGTGCGGCGCCTCGATTTCGGCATAGGACACCTGGCGCTTGTTCTTGACCAAGGCTTGAACGATATCGCGGCTGCGCTCCGGCGAAAAGCGCCAGTCGGTGGTAAAAGACACCAGCAGGAACTGCGCCTTGGTCTTTGCCAGTGCCTGCGCCAGATCGTCGCCGCACTCGCGCGCCGGATCGAAATAATCAAGTGCTTTGGTAATCAGCAAATAGGTATTGGCGTCGAAATATTCGGAAAACTTGTCGCCCTGATAGCGCAGGTAAGACTCGATTTCAAAGTCGATGCCAAAATCGAACTGGTAGTCGCCGTTGCGCAGTTCGCGGCCGAATTTCTCGGCCATGCTGTCATCCGACAAATACGTAATGTGCCCGACCATGCGCGCCACGCGCAAGCCGCGCTTGGGCACCACGCCATGCGCGTAATAATCGCCGCCATGGAAATCGGGATCGGTCAGAATCGCCTGACGTGCAACATCGTTGAAGGCGATGTTTTGCGCCGACAGCTTGGGAGTGGAGGCAATCACCACACAATGGCGAAGGCGTTCAGGAAACTGCAGGCTCCACGACAGCGCCTGCATGCCGCCCAGCGAGCCGCCCATCACGGCGGCGAATTGCGCGATGCCGAGTGCATCGGCGAGCCGCGCCTGCGCCTGCACCCAGTCTTCGACCGTCACCACCGGGAAATCGGCGCCATAGGGCCGTCCCGTTGCCGGGTTGACATGCATCGGGCCGGTCGAACCGAAACAGGAGCCGAGGTTGTTGACGCCGATGACAAAGAAACGATCAGTGTCGAGCGGCTTGCCCGGTCCGACCATGTTGTCCCACCAGCCGACATTCCTGCTGCCATCCACGCCCTCGTATACACCCGCAACGTGGTGCGAGGCATTAAGCGCATGGCATACCAGCACCGCATTGGAGCGGTCGGCATTGAGCGTGCCATAGGTTTCGTACATCAGAGTGTAATCGGCCAGCGAAGCGCCGCCACGCAAGGGCAAGGGCTCCTTGAAGCGCATCGACTGCGGTGAAACTATTCCAAAGGATGACATAACGGTCCAAAAAGCAACATAAGGGAAGCTGCGCAACGCCGACATTGCGCATCCGTTGGCCAAAAAACAAAAAAGCCCGACAGCGGACGGCTTATCGGGCTAAATTCGGGGCTTACATGCCAGCACGCTTTAGCCGTATTTATTAAGCGCCCGCAAGCTGATTATCAAATCGGCGCAATGCGTAAGAATAACCAAGACGTTGTGCGTCGTCAAACCAGTTCTTCCTGACGCAGATGGGTTCGCCGGTCTTACAAGATCCGCAATTGTGCCACCGCTTCGGCAATTGCCGTTGGCTCCATGGCGCGCAGAATTTTCTTGGTTTGCGGCACGATCGTCGTCAGGTCTGCATTCAGAATTTCCTGTTTGACCGCTAGCAATTGCGTCGGATGCATGGAGAACTCGCGCAAGCCCATGCCGAGCAACAAGCGCGTCAACTTGACGTCGCCGGCCATTTCACCGCAGACCGCCACCGGAATATCCGCCTTGGCGGCGGTGGCGATGGTGTTCGCCAGCAGATAGAGGATCGCCGGATGCAGCGGATTATATAAATGTGCCACTTCATGATCGGCGCGGTCGATCGCCAAGGTGTACTGGATCAAGTCATTGGTGCCTATCGACAGAAAATCCATGCGCTTGACGAACATAGGCAGGGCCAGTGCCGCCGCCGGAATTTCGATCATCGCTCCAACCTGGATGAGTGGATCGAATTTTATATTCGCCTCCCGCAGTTGCGCCTTGGCCTGCTCGATCATGGTCAGCGACTGGTCGATCTCGAACGCATGCGCGAGCATGGGAATCAGCAACTTGACCGGCCCGTAAGCCGAAGCGCGCAAAATGGCGCGCAGTTGCGCCAGGAACAACTGCGGTTCGGCCAGGCAAAAACGAATCGCGCGCAAGCCGAGTGCCGGATTAAGCGCCGTCTGCTCCGCCGCATCGAGCGGCTTGTCGGCACCGATATCAAGTGTGCGGATAGTGACCGGACGACCTTTCATGGCGAGTACCGCCCGCCGGTAGGATTCGAATTGTTCGTCCTCCGACGGCAGTTTGCTGACGTCGCCGGCTCGTCCCATGAACAGGAATTCTGAACGGAACAAACCAACGCCCGTCGCGCCCGACTCAAGCGCCGCCGCGCAATCGTCCGGCAACTCGATATTCGCCAGCAGTGCCACCTCGGTACCGTCGCGCGTGACGGCACGTGTCTTTTTCAGCTTGCCGAGCTTCTTGCGTTCGCGCAGCAGGCGTGCCTGGCGATCGCGATACTGTTCCAGCACATTCGGCGTGGGATCGACGATCGCGACTCCGGCATCGCCGTCGATGATGACCCAGTCATCCTGCTGGATCAGGGCCGAGGCGTTATACATGCCGACCGCCGCCGGAATATCGAGGCTGCGGGCGACAATCGCGGTATGCGAATTTTGCCCGCCGAGGTCGGTGACAAAACCGCCGAACGCACGGTCCTTGAACTGCAACATGTCGGCGGGCGAAATGTCGTGCGCCACCACGATCAGACCGCCCATCGCGTCGCCAGCGCCACCGGCGGCAGGCAATGTGCTGGCGCTGCCCGTTAACACTTTGAGCACGCGTTCACCGACGTGCTGGATATCGCTCTTGCGCTCGCGCAGGTAGGCGTCTTCGATTTCGTCGAACTGTGCGGACAGCTCATCGATCTGCGTAACCAGCGCCCATTCCGCGTTGTAGTAGCGGGTACGAATGATGTCGAGCGGGACTTCGGAAATCATCGGGTCGGAGAGAATCAGGACATGCACGTCGATGAAGGCGCCCAACTCGGCCGGCGCATCCTTCGGCAATTCGGTCCAGATGGTCTGCAGTTCCCGGTGTACCGTGGCGATCGCCTTTTGCAGGCGCTGCACTTCGGCCTCGACCTGTTCTTCCGGAATAAGATAATGACTGACATCGAGCGCAGCCGGCGTCAGCAGGTGCGCGCGGCCAATGGCGATCCCCCGTGATACGGGAATGCCGTGGAGCGTAAAAGAAGCCATGATCGAACGTCCCTTGCCGGATTACTCGCCCTCGCCGAACTTGCCTTGGATCAGCTCTGTCAGCGCATCAAAACACTCTTTTTCATCGGTGCCTTCCGCTTCCAGCGTGACCTTCGCCCCCTTGCCGGCTGCCAACATCATGACCCCCATAATGGATTTGGCATTGACGCGGCGCGCATTGCGCGTGATCCAGACTTCGCTTTTGAACTTGGCGGCGAGCTGTGTCAGCTTAGCCGATGCGCGCGCATGCAATCCGAGTTTATTAACGATTTCGATTTCTTGTTGAATCATGTTTTGTTGTAATTGGATTAAGACGCATGTCCGTCAAATCTGGACGCCACTCACCTTCTGCGGCTAGTGCGGTGACAGCCGCACCCGGTTATCCACCCTTACTGCGCCGCTCTGCCCTCCCGCCAGCGCCATTTCCACCACGACGTCGAGCGTATCGTTACGATAAGTCAGGGCCCGCAGCAGCATGGGAAGGCTGATCCCGGCGATGACCTCGATGTGTCCCGGACTGCACAGCTTTAAGGTGCAGTTGGAGGGCGTGCCTCCCATGACGTCGGTAATGACCAGCACTCCTGAGCCGTCGTCGAGCCGTTGAATGGTTTCCTGCGCAAGGCGGTTGACTTCCGCCGTATCCTGGTCGGCGGTCACGTCAATGGCTTCCATTCTTTGCGGCCGTGCGCGAAACACGTGGGTCGCCGCTTCGATGAAAGCGTTGCCGAGCGGAGCATGCGTCAAAAGAAGGATGCCAATCATGGTGTTCCGGCTACACAGGCCGATCTTGCGCAAGGCACACGCAGAACGAAGGTCCTTGCACCTTTTGCAGAACCGGCCTATCTGTTAAATGGGTAATGAATTGCTCTGCTTTTCCAAAGCATCGAGGAACATGCCGGCCACATCGAAGCCGGTTTGCTGCGCGATTTCCTGGAAACAGGTTGGACTGGTGACATTAATTTCCGTCATGCAATTTCCAATAATGTCCAATCCTACCAGCAATAAGCCACGCGTCAAAAGCAAGGGAGCGAGCGCTTCGGCGATTTCCCGGTCGCGCGCCGAAATCGGTTGCGCGACGCCGAGGCCACCGACCGCCAAGTTGCCCCGCACTTCGCCGCCCTGCGGGATACGCGCCAGGCAGTATGGCACGACCTCACCGCCGATCAGCAGCACGCGCTTGTCGCCTTGCACGATTTCGGGGATGAAGCGTTGCACCATGATCGTGTGAGCGCCGTTCGCGGTCAGCGTTTCGATGATGGAACCGAGATTGAGTCCATCTTCCTTTACCCGGAAAATGCCGACGCCGCCCATGCCGTCAAGCGGCTTGAGAATAATGTCTTTGTGCACATGGTGAAAGGCGCGTATACGCGCCACCTCACTGGTTACCAGCGTGGGCGAGATGAATTGCGGGAACTCCGCGATGGCGAGTTTCTCGTTATGGCTGCGGATCGCTCCGGGGCGGTTGAACACGCGCGCGCCCTGCCTTTCCGCCGCTTCCAACAGATAGGTGAGATAGACGTATTCCATGTCGAAGGGCGGGTCCTTGCGCACCTTGACCGCATCGAACTCGTTCAACTGCATCGCTTGCGCCGGCTCGGCGTGATACCAGTCGGACGCATCGCCGGTCAGCACAATACGGGCCACATTCGCCGTCACGATACCGTCGTTGAACGCCATGTCTTTCTGCTGGAACGCATACACCTCGTGGCCACGCCGTGCGGCTTCGGCCATCATGGCGTAAGTGGTGTCCTTGTACGTCTTGAAATGGTCCAACGGGTCGGTAAGAAACGCGAATTTCATGCTCGCCACTCGCTAGTAGACTTCAGGGTTAGGGTCGGTCTTCTCCAACTCAAGGGATGCCGCCAGCAGCGCCATGCGCGCCACCACGCCGTACATGTAAAAACGATTCGGCGGTGCGGTACCGGGCTTGGCCTGCAGGTCGGGCAGTGCGTGCTGCTGTGCAAAGGCAAGCGGCACGAAATGCATGCCTGGTGAATTCAGGTTTTCATCGACGCCGCGCTCGGCATGCACCCGGTAGAAGCCACCCACCACATAACGGTCGATCATGTAGACCACCGGCTCAGCCACTGCGTCATTGATATGCTCGAAGGTATGCACGCCTTCCTGGATGATCACGTCGGAAACTTCCAGCCCCTCTTTCACCACCGACATCTTATTGCGCTGCTTGCGATTGAGGTCCTTCACCTCGTTTGCGTCCCTGACCGTCATGATGCCCATGCCGTAAGTACCAGCATCGGCTTTGACGATCACGAACGGCTGTTCCTTGATGCCGTATTCCTTGTATTTCTTGCGGATCTTGGTCAACAGCATATCCACATTCGAGGCCAGACATTCTTCGCCGGTGCGCTCCTGGAAATTGATCTCGCCGCACTTGGCGAAGTAAGGGTTCAGCATCCAGCCATCGACATCGATCAGCTTGGCGAATTTCTTCACCACTTCATCATAGGCGGCGAAGTGGTTGGTCTTGCGCCGCATCGTCCATCCCGCATGCAGCGGCGGCAACAGATTTTGTTCATGCAGGTTTTCAAGAATCGGCGGAATACCGGACGACAAATCGTTGTTGAGCAGAATAGTGCAGGGATCGAAATTCTTCAGCCCAAGCCGGCGTCCGTTGTTCTGGCGTTCCAGCGGCTCCAGCGTGAGCGAGCTGCCATCGGGCAGGTCGATCCGGGTCGGCTCTTTCACCTCTTCCGAGAGGGAACCAAGGCGCACATTCAATCCGGTCTGGCGGAAAATCTGCATCAGCCGCGCAACGTTTTGCAAGTAGAACGTATTGCGGGTGTGACGCTCAGGAATCAACAGTAGGTTTTTAGCATCCGGACAATATTTTTCAATCGCTGCCATCGCCGCCTGCACCGCCAGCGGCAGCATTTCCGGCGACAGATTATTGAAACCGCCCGGGAACAGGTTGGTATCCACCGGCGCCAGCTTGAAGCCGGCATTGCGCAAATCGACAGAGCAATAAAACGGGGGCGTATGTTCTTGCCATTCGAGGCGGAACCAGCGTTCGATAGCCGGCGTAGCCGCCAGAATTTTCTTTTCGAGATCGAGTAGCGGACCGTTCAGGGCCGTAACGAGATGGGGAACCATAGGGGCTTTCAGAATAGGCGTTCTTGCAATGGGAACCGGTTTGATTCTAACGGTAATCTCCGCATCGCGTTTGCCACTTGTTTGAGACACGCACCTGCCCTTCGTTCGTTTCATGAATGGCAAGGACCGCATGAAATGCATCCATGCTTGACCGGTCTTATATCCGGCCAAAGCAACAATTTTAAAGACCGGCACAAGAAAAAAGCGCCTCGTTTCGAGGCGCTTTCGGTTCCTGCTGCGCAGAAGCGCAGCCATGGCTGACATTCAACCGTGATATGCGGATTCGCCGTGGCTGGAAATGTCGAGTCCCTCGCGCTCGGCGTCTTCGGGCACACGCAGACCGACAAGCAGGTCCACCACCTTGTAGGCGACATATGCCACTACGCCCGACCATACGATGGTGATCAGCACGCTCTTGATCTGCACCCACAACTGGTGCCCCATAGCATAGTCGACCGATTGCGTACCGCCCAGGCTTGGCGCGGCAAAAACCGCCGTCAGCACAGCGCCGACGATACCGCCAACGCCATGCACACCGAACACGTCGAAGGCATCGTCCACCCCGAGCATTTTCTTCAGACCGGTCACGCCCCACAGACACACGATGCCGGCGATCAGACCCAGGACGATCGAACCCATCGGGCCGATGAAGCCGGCCGCCGGGGTAACGGCGACCAGCCCAGCCACTGCGCCGGAAGCAGCGCCCAGCATGGAGGCTTTGCTCCGGTACAAGGCCTCGCCTGCAATCCAGGACAAGGTGGCCGCGCCGGTGGCGAGGACCGTATTAATGAAGGCAAGGCCCGCAATACCGTTGGCCGCACCAGCCGAACCGGCGTTGAAACCGAACCAGCCCACCCACAACAGGGAGGCACCCACCATGGTCAGCGTCAAGCTGTGCGGTGTCAGCGCTTCCTTGCCGTAGCCGATGCGCTTGCCGATCACGTAGGCGCCCACCAGACCGGCGATACCGGCGTTGATGTGGACCACCGTGCCGCCGGCGAAGTCGAGTGCGCCGTCCTTGGCGAGCAAACCACCACCCCAGACCATATGCGCCATCGGGATGTAGCTGAACGTGAACCAGAGCACGCTGAACAGCAGCACTGCCGAGAACTTGATACGTTCCGCAAACGACCCGACGATCAGCGCGCAAGTAATGGCGGCAAAAGTGGCCTGGAAGACCACGAACACGTATTCAGGAATCGTCGGCAAGGTACCCGACAGCGTATCCGCCGCAATGCCCTTGAGGAATAGCTTGTCAGCGCCACCGAAGAACATGCCTTCGCCGCCGAACGTCAGACTGTAGCCATACATCGCCCACAAGATCATGATGAGCGAAAAGATGACGAATACTTGCATCAGCACCGACAGCATGTTCTTGGAACGGCCGAGACCGCCATAGAACAGGGCCAGGCCGGGAATGGTCATCAAGATGACCAGCATGGTGGAAGTCAGCATCCACGCGGTGTCGCCAGTGTCTATTTTGGGTGCATCGGCGGGGGCTGCAGCCTCGACTGTCGCAGGCGGCGTTGCGACTGTTGCAGCCTCATTCGTGGCAGCACTCGTTGTTGCTTCGGCCGGTGACGTGGCACTTGCCGTGACAGCGGTGTCCGGCATTGCCGTAGGAGTATCCGCCGCCATTGACGGTTGCGCCAATCCAATGGCGAATAGCAGCGTTGCTGTGGTCAGTGCACTGGCAATTGGTTTTTTCATCTCATCCCTCCCTTAGAGTGCTTCTTTGCCGGTTTCGCCGGTACGGATGCGAACGACTTGCTGCAGGTCGTAAACAAAAATCTTGCCGTCGCCGATCTTGCCGGTGCGAGCGGAGCTCTCAATCACCTCGATCGCACGATCGACGATGGCGTCGTCCACCGCTGCTTCGATCTTGGTCTTGGGCAGGAAATCAACCACATATTCGGCACCGCGATACAACTCGGTGTGTCCTTTCTGACGGCCGAAGCCTTTGACCTCAGTCACGGTAATGCCCTGCACGCCAAGCGCCGAAAGCGCCTCCCGTACTTCGTCGAGTTTGAATGGCTTGATGATCGCTGTAATGAGTTTCATGGGGGCCTCTGACAAGTTAGAACGTCGTGGTATGCAGCAATCGGGCAAGCGATTTGCCACACGTCTCAGATAAGTCGCAGAAGCGATAATCGCCGGCGAGAATCATGTTTACTATGGAGGTATGATCCGGAACGGAGTTAACCTGTTGGTAAGAAGGAGCAGCAAGAGTCATTTTTTTCATAGCGGGTCCCTTGTTGGCGATACTGAGTGAGGAAACAAGTGCTATTGCAGTTTTCCAACTAAGTAGCAGAACTCGTGCCACCCTCTCGTGGAGCAATACGTTATCATTTTTTCCATTTCGCATCACTTAGTGAGAGCGTATGCTTCTTTACTACCCACGCACCGGCAAACATGCACCACGCTGATGCGCATCACTGTCAGATGCACCGCAATAGTGCGGTGCCTTTACCCGAGGCCCCATCATGGACAAGAACAATTTCTTTAACGATCTGCAAGCCAAAATCAACCAAGCCCTTGAGAACTCTCCCGCCAAGGACATCGAAAAGAACGTCAAGGCCATGCTGACCCAAGGCTTTTCCAAGCTGGACTTGGTCACACGCGAGGAATTCGACATACAAGCCCAGGTCCTGGCCAAAACCCGCGCCAAGCTCGAAACGCTGGAAGCGCGCGTGGCGGAACTCGAAGCCCTGCTGAAAAAGCCCTGACACAGCGTTGTCATTGCGCCTATACCAACAGGAAATGGAATGAGCTTAGCTGTCTTGAAGAGTCGGGCGCTCGCCGGCATGCATGCGCCGGAGGTTACGGTGGAAGTCCACCTCGCCAATGGCTTGCCGTCCTTTACTATCGTCGGCTTGCCGGAAACCGAGGTCAAGGAATCGAAGGACCGGGTGCGCGCAGCGCTGCAGAATGCGCGCTTTGAATTTCCCGCCCGCCGGATCACCGTCAATCTTGCGCCAGCCGATCTGCCTAAGGAATCGGGACGATTTGATTTGCCGATTGCGCTTGGCATTCTCGCGGCATCTGGCCAGATTCCGGGCGACGCCCTCGATCAATATGAATTTGCCGGCGAACTGTCGCTATCGGGAGAGCTGCGCTCGATTCGCGGTGCGCTGGCGATGACTTATGCCATGCACCGCGCAGGCGATGCCTCCGGCACCCGGCGTGCCTTCATCCTGCCACGAGCGAACGCCGACGAAGCGGCGCTAGTGCGTGACGCGATGATTTTCCCCGCCGATTCGCTGCTGCAGGTCTGCGCGCACTTTGCGGCGGTAGACAACGACGCCAGGTTAAGCCGGCATCATGCACAGGCGCAGAAGGCTGCCACCAGCTATCCCGACTTTGCCGATGTAAAAGGACAGGCACAGGCAAAGCGGGCGCTGGAAGTCGCGGCGGCTGGCGGCCATAGCGTGCTGATGATCGGCCCGCCCGGCACTGGAAAATCCATGCTGGCGGCGCGTTTTCCCGGCATCTTGCCGGCGATGACGGATGACGAAGCGCTGGAAGCAGCGGCGGTACAATCCCTGACCAGCGGCTTTTCAATTGCGCGTTGGAAGGCAAGGCCCTATCGCGCCCCGCATCACACCGCCTCGGGCGTGGCCTTGGTTGGAGGTGGCAGCACGCCGCGCCCCGGTGAAATTTCGCTAGCCCATCGCGGGGTCTTGTTCCTTGACGAACTTCCCGAATTTGATCGCAAGGTGCTTGAAGTATTACGCGAGCCGCTCGAATCCGGACACATCACCATCTCGCGCGCAGCGCGGCAATCCGATTTTCCGGCACGCTTTCAGCTCGTCGCGGCCATGAATCCCTGTCCTTGCGGTTATCTTGGCCATAGCGCCAATAAATGCCGCTGCACGCCGGACCTGGTCGCGCGTTACCAGGACAAGATCTCCGGCCCGTTACTGGACCGCATCGACATGCAAATTCAAGTCGGCGCACTGCCGCACGACGAATTACTAAAGCAAGCCGACGGCGAACCTTCTTCTGCGATTGCCGCGCGCGTGGACAACGCTTTCGGCACACAGTTGAAACGGCAAGGCAAAGGCAACCATGCGCTCTCCACCACGGAAATCGATACGCATTGCAAGCCCGATGCCGCCGGTGAGCAGCTGTTGCGTAACGCAATGGCACGCCTCAACTGGTCGGCTCGCGCCTACCATCGCGTGCTGAAGGTGGCGCGCACGATTGCGGATATGGCGGGTGCGGCAGCCATCGGCCAGCCGCATGTGGCGGAAGCGATCCAGTACCGGCGTGCGCTGCGCGAGCGGTAGACATCCTGTTGCCATGACCATGTTCCATCACCCTTCCGAATTCGTCACTTTCAAGACCAGCCCCCATCTGCCCGGCGTGGAACTGTATTCGGCGCGGCTGATCGAGCATGCGTTTGCGCCGCATGTGCATGATGGGTACTCGCTGGGCGCCATCGAAGCCGGAGTCGAGCGCTTTCGCTACCAAGGCGCAGATCATCTGGCGCCGGCGGGCACACTGGTCATGCTCAACCCGGATGAACCGCATACCGGCAAGGCAGAGGTCGATGCCGGATGGACTTACCAGATGCTGTACATCGAACCGGAAACGCTGCGCGCAATGACCGGCAGCGAAGCCTTTTTCCCCGATGCAGCAGTGCATGACCCGCAGCTGGCGACGGCATTTTGCGCGGCCTTTCGCGACTTGTGGCAAGCGCCGGATGACATCGCCTTCGTTTCCGGCTTTGCGCCACTGGTGGAAGCGCTTGTCACGCGTCACGGCAAGAATGCACAAGCGCTGCGTCCGGTATCGCCGAGCGAGAAGCGCAGGATGGCGTCCATGCGCCGGGTGCTGGACTGCATCGAGGCAAACCTGGAGCAGACGCTCAGCATCGACACCCTGGCAGCCGAAGCAGGCTTGTCAGTCTTTCATTTTGTTCGCACCTTTGCCGCCACCTTCCATGTCACGCCGCACCAATACCTACAGGCGCGCCGCGCAGCGCGTGCCAAATCGCTGCTGGCAAAACGCACCACACCCGCAGATGCCGCCGCTGCAGCCGGACTGACCGATCAAAGCCATTTGAACCGCTGGTTCAAGCGCACCTACGGTGTGACGCCCGCCCAATACCAACAGCAAATCGGTACAAGACCGGAGGGCAGCACGCGCGGATAATGGCGCGGTCGGATGCCTTGTCATCCTCTCCATTGTTTGCGGGACACGTATGTTGATCGGTTTGCTCTGCGCGCTTGGCGCCGGCCTGATGTGGGGGCTGGTGTTCGTCGCCCCCTTGATGCTCGGCGATTACCCGGGCTTGGTATTGTCCTTCGGACGCTATCTCGGTTTTGGCCTGATCGCCCTGATTCCCGCCTTCTTCGACCGTCAGCGCATCGCCTCGCTCTCGAAGTCCGATTGGCGTGCCGCGCTCAAGCTCTCCCTGGTTGGCAATATTCTTTACTACGCCGCGCTGGCCACGGCCATTCAATTGGCGGATGCGCCATTGCCGGCGATGCTGATCGGCACACTACCGGTGATCATCTCCATCTGCTCGAACCGCTCGCCCGCGCATCCATCCGAAGCCGTGGCATGGAAGCAGCTCGCGCCCTCGCTTCTCATCATCGCCACCGGCCTGATGCTGGTGAATGCCAGCGAGCTGATGCATCTCGACGGCAAGCGTTCGCTGGCCGACTATGCGCTCGGCTGCGTCATTGCTCTCGGTGCGCTGGCGGCATGGACCTGGTATCCCATCATGAATGCGCGCCATCTGAAACAGCATCCCCACATCCGCTCGTCCACCTGGGCCACCGCGCAGGGGCTGGCGACCTTGCCGCTGGCGCTGGCTGGTTTCGTCGGCTATGGCCTGTATGTCATGCTGGGAGGCAGCAGCTATCACTTCCCGCTCGGCCCTCGTCCCTGGCCGTTCATCGGCCTGATGCTAACGCTGGGACTGTGCGCCTCATGGCTGGGCACCATGTTGTGGAACAAGGCCAGTCAGCGGCTGCCGACGTCGCTGGCGGGGCAATTGATCGTATTCGAGACTTTGGCGGCCTTGCTGTATGCCTTCATCTGGCGCGGGACCATGCCAAGCGCTGCCGTGACCGCCGGCATCGTGCTGTTATGTGCCGGTGTCATGCTGGGCATGCGCAGCTTCCAGCAAGCAAGGATCGGCGAACAAGCGACGGCGGCGAGCCCCTAATGGCAGGGGGCAATCAGGCGTCCAGCCTGCAAATACAGTACCTGCTACTCCCTGCTACCATGTCGTCCATGCTGAAATTCCGCTCTCTTCCCTTGCTGAAAATCGCCTGCTTGGCAGGCGTGCTTCTACTATCCGCGTGCAGCCCTAAATACAATTGGCGTGAGGTACGTGGCACAGGCGCACCGTTCACGGTGATGCTGCCAGCCAAACCGGCGTCGCATGCGCGGCTGATCGACCTCGACGGCATTGCCGTCACGATGACCATGACGGCCGCCGAAGTCGATGGCGTGACCTTCGCCGTCGGCGCTGCCGCATTGCCAGATACGACGCAGTCGCAACAGGCTTTGAACGCGATGAAAAACGGGCTGGTGCGCAACATCAACGGCACCATCCGGGAAGAGAAATCGTCGCCCGCCGGCACAACGCCGATCACCATCACGCTTGAAGCCAGCAGCCCGCCCACGCAGAACAGTCAGCGTCTGCTGCTGGCACGCTTTGTTGCCAAGGGCGAGCATGTGTACCAGGTCATCGTCGCCGGCGAAGAGCAAGCCGTATCGCGGGAAGAGGCCGACACCTTCCTCGCCTCCTTCAAGCCGGACTGACATGCATTTCCTCAGCGGGCCACTGGCAATCCGGGTATTCCTGTGCTTTGCCTTTGCCTACCTGCTGTCTTACGCCTTCCGCTCAGTCAATGCCGTGATCGCATCCGACCTGCTGCGCGATGCCGGCCTGTTGAACGCCGACCTCGGCCTGCTGACCTCGGCGTATTTTCTGAGCTTCGCCGGCTTGCAATTACCGCTGGGGATCTGGCTCGACAAGTACGGCCCACGCAGAACCGAAGCTGCGCTATTGCTGTTGGCAGCAGCCGGTGCGGCAATCTTCGCCACCAGCACTTCGCTGGCCGGATTATGGATCGGACGCGCACTGATCGGAGCCGGCGTTTCCGCCTGCCTGATGGCATCGTTCAAGGCGTATCGCCAATGGTTTGCGCCGGAACGCCAGAGCCAGCTGGCCAGTTGGATGCTGGTGGCCGGCACCTCGGGCGCGCTGGCGGCAACGGTGCCTGTCAGCGCAGCGCTGCCCTGGATCGGATGGCGCGGGGTATTCTGGATCATGAGCGGCTTGATCGTCGCAGCGGCCACGGCAATATTTTTTCTGCTCAAAAAAGTCGAACACATGCATGCCGCTCAGGCATCGTCAGCATCTGCCCCGCGGCACAACGAGCCTGCCGGCAGTCAAGGCTACGCCGACATCTTTAGACATCCTTATTTCCGCCGCATGGCGTTTCTCGGCACCGTCAACGTCGGCAGCTTTGTAGCCCTGCAGACTTTATGGGTGGGACCGTGGATGATGACGGTACTAGGGATGAACCAGCAGCAAACCGCGCACATTTTGTTTGCATTCAACCTTTGCATGCTACTGGCTTACTTGGGGCTTTCCTGGTGGGCGCCGCGCTATCTATCGCACGAGGGCACACGCGGCTATCCGGTGATCCGGATCATCGGCATTGGCATCGCTGCCACCATCGCGCTGCAAGCTGCCATGCTGATGACGTCAGCATCCTGGTCCTGGATATTCTGGATTGCCATGGCCGTCTTCATCACGGTGACGACGCTGGTGCAAACCAGCGTCAGCCTGTCTTTCCCCACCGCACTTGCCGGCCGCGCCAACAGTGCGTTCAATCTGCTGCTGTTTGTTGGCGCATTTCTGGCGCAATGGGGTATCGGCGTCCTGATCGATGCATTCGAAGCGCGCGGCGCATCACCCCCGACAGCAATGCGGATGGCCTTTGCCATTTGCCTTGCCTGGCAGGCATTCGGCTTTATTGCATTTCTGCTGGGACGCACGCAACCGACGAAGCCATCCTGACTATTTTCCGGCCTGATTTTGCCTATAACAAATCCCTAAACTCATGCTATGGTTTAGTTAGGGAACCTCCTGTACAGCGAACACTCTCGCCTTGGGGCGTAGCCTTGTTTGTTACACGGAAGGCAGTCAGATTGCATTTGCGGAGGCGTCATGCTGGTCACATTCAAATCAAAAGCTGCAGCCGAAGTGTTGATGTATGAAGAACATGCCAAGCGCATTCTCGATTTGCTGCACAAGGATGTAAAGCGCGGCATCATTACCGCGGGTGAAACGCAAAACGCCATTACAACACTAGAGGCGGAAATTGCTGAAAGCCGCCTCCATTCCGTATCCGAAGAAGTGCAGCGCGACGTGCTGGCGCAGCATGGCGAGAACGGCGACGACAATGAACACGAACAGATCGAGTTTGTCAGCTTTGCAACGCGCGCCTACCCCCTGCTCGAAATGCTACGCGCGGCAAAACGCGACGGCAGCGATGTAATGTGGGGCGTGTAGCCAAGCCGATACCTACAACGCATGCATTCTGGGCGCAGGCATCGCAGCACAACGGCTACAATCATGTCTTTTCGCCCCCTTCCAGCACCCCATGGATTTTTTTGGCATTACTGATATCGGCCTGTTTTGCATGGCCGTCGTGCTGCTCAACGCAACGCCAGGCCCTGATACCGCATACATCATCGGCCGCAGCCTGGCCCAAGGCCGCTCCACCGGTTTGATCTCGGCAGCCGGCATTTCCGCCGGTTGCTGTATTCATGCCGTGGCGTCGGCAATCGGCTTGAGCGCCATCCTGGCTGCTTCTGCCACTGCCTTCACGGCGATCAAGCTGGCCGGTGGCGCTTATCTGGTTTACCTCGGCCTGCGCATGTTGCTCAGCAAATCATCTGGTGCATCTCCCGACGCCGTGGCGCACGATGCACGTCCGCTACAGACCATTTTTCTGCAAGCGATGGCGACCAATGTGCTAAATCCAAAGGTGATTCTTTTCTTTCTGGCTTTCATTCCGCAGTTCGTACATGCCGAGGCGTCCCAGAAAACAATGGCTTTTCTGCTACTGGGGGTCATCTTTGCACTCATTAGCATGGTCTGGAACAGCGGCACCGCTTTTCTCGCCGGGACGCTGGCGCGCCGTGCAGGCCGCAATCCCCAGGCAAGACGCTGGCTGGAACGGGTTGTGGGTGCCACTTTCATCGCACTCGGCGCAAAACTGGCGCTTACTGAAAACTGATTCAAGGACCGCAGCATGGCTGCGTCTATTTCTGTGTCGAAATCACAATTGAAAACCGATTCGCTCGCCTACGCCCTTTTGGGCGCTGCATACGCCGTGGCGAAAGTCAAGGCAGGTACCGCATTGCCACAAGCATTGGCTGGCGTATTCGCTTCCAGTGACGCCCCCGCGCAAGCACGCGGCGCGATCCAGGACATTGCCTATCGCACCATGCGCCGACTCGGGCAGGCAGAGGCCCTGCTGGCCCAGATGGTCAACAAAAAACCTGCTGTCGCAGAACTTCAGACCCTGCTCTGCTGCGCACTAGCGTTGATGACACAGGCAGACGATGTCCCCTACGAAATCTTTACGGTGGTCGACCAGGCGGTCCATGCGGCGGCGGCCGATGCCGAGCTCGCGCATGCAAAAGGAATGGTCAATGCCGTGTTGCGTCGCTTTCTGCGTGAGCGTGCCGCGCTGATGCAACAAGTGGATCAGCAGCCGGCAGCGCACTGGAATTATCCGGCATGGTGGCTCGATAACGTGAAAGCCGCTTACCCGTCACACTGGCAAGCTATTCTGCAGGCGGGCAACCGCCCTCCCCCCTTGACCTTGCGTGTCAATCAGCGCAAAACCAGCGTGGCAGATTACCTCAAGCTGCTCGACAATCAAGGCATCATGGCAACATGCATCGGCCACGTGGCGGTGCGACTGGAGCGGCCGGTGCCGGTAGCGCAGATACCGGGTTTCGATGCAGGCTTGGTATCGGTGCAGGATGCAGCCGCCCAACTCGCCGCACCCTTGCTCGACGTGCAGGACGGCATGCGCGTGCTGGACGCCTGCGCAGCGCCCGGTGGCAAGACCGGCCACATACTGGAAACGGCGCAAGTCGATCTACTGGCTCTCGACAGCGATACACAACGACTAAAACGCATCGGTGAAAACCTGCAACGCTTGCAACTCTCCGCGACACTGGCCAGCGGCGACGCCGGCGACACGGCCTGGTGGGATGGCCAACCGTTCGATCGTATTCTGGCGGACGTACCGTGCACCGCCTCTGGCATCGTGCGGCGTCATCCTGACATTCGCTGGCTGCGACGCAAAAGCGATGCGACACAGCTTGCAACACTTTCTGCGGCAATTCTTGACAACCTGTGGCAGCTGTTGCGCCCCGATGGTAAATTGTTGTTCGTTACCTGCTCGATCTGGCCGCACGAGTCCGAAATGCAGGCGGCTGCTTTTGCCGCGCGACATCAGGCGCTTCGCCTCCCAGCACCGGGCCAATTGCTGCCAACGGCAAGCACCGAACAAGACCACGATGGCTTGTTTTACGCTTTATTTCAAAAGACGGCGATCGGTTAGGACGTATACATACTGTTTTGGGAAGCAGCGGCAGGCGATCAACCATAGCAAGACCTTCCATCCTTGAAAGAAATCCGGCATACGTGAGCGACCGTTTATTTCCTATCTTGACAAGCTGGTTGATGGTTGCATGGCTGATCGTCGTGGCGGCGCTGCCGTTGCCCGCGCGCGCAGAAGGCATCGAGATCACACGCGCCGCTCTGGAAAGTAGTGAAGATGGCTACCGGCTCTCGCTCGGCATTTCATTTGAACTCACGCGAGGCTTGGAAGACGCCATCACGCGCGGCATCCCACTCTATTTCCGAACAGAAGTGCAACTGACACGACCGCGTTGGTACTGGTTCGACGAAAAAGCAGTGACTACTTCGCAGACCATCCGCATTTCCTACAATGTATTGACACAGCAATATCACGCAGCCGTCAGCGGCGGCCTGCAACAAAGCTTCGCCTCACTCGACGATGCACTATCGCTGGTCCGACGTCCCAGCCGCTGGATCATTGCAGAGAAAGGGACGCTCAAGTCCGGCCAAGTGTATAACGTCGCCGTACGCACGGGCCTCGATGTCACGCGCCTGCCCAAACCGTTCCAAGTCCATGCCCTGAACAGTTCCGACTGGCGCCTCTCTTCCGACTGGGCAAAATTCACTTTCAGGGCCGATTAGACGTGCAACGGTTCCTGCGTTATTTCCTGATCGTCGGCGGAGCGGTCGTCAGCATTCTTCTGTTCCTGCTGGCGTCGGCCTCGGAAAATTCCGCCTTCTTCGACCGCCATTACCCGGAACTGCTCGTACTCAATGCCGTCATCGCCGCCGCGCTGCTCGGGCTGGTGACCTTACTGTTGACACGCCTGTACCGGGGCTACAAGCGCCGGGAATTCGGATCGCGTCTCATGACGCGTCTCGTGCTGTTGTTTGCACTGATTGGCATTCTGCCCGGCACCGTCATTTACGTCGTCTCGGTGCAGTTCGTGTCGCGTTCGATTGAATCGTGGTTCGATGTGCGGGTGGAGTCGGCACTCGAATCGGGATTGACGCTGGGACGCACCGCACTCGACGCCTCGCTTGCGGACCTGAGCGCCAAGGCACGCAACATCGCGCTGGAGTTGTCGGAAATGTCCGATTCGTCGCAGGTCATGTATTTGACCCGACTGCGCGATCAAGGTCAGATGCTGGAAGCAACTATTCTTACTTCCAACGGTCAAATAGTGGCTTCTGTCGGTGGACAGTTGGGTGTTCTTGTGCCGGAACTACCGGATCCGGCCATGATGCGTCAGGCGCGCATGACGCGTTCGTATGCGGCGATCGAAGGAGGGATCGATTTTCACGAACTGCCCTTGGGAGAATCAACCGCTGAAAACGAGGCTGAACACGTCAGCGCGGCAACAACCCAGGCGAATGCGGCAAGGAGCTTGCGGCTGCGGGCGGTAGTGGCGATTCCGTCCTCCAGCAATGGCTTGACCTTGCAGAATGAGTGGCGTTTCCTGCAACTGCTGCAGCCGGTGCCTCCGCACCTGGCAAACAATGCGGAAGCACTGCGTGCGGCATACAGCGAGTATCAGGAGCGCTCAATCGCGCGTACCGGTTTGCGCAAGATTTACATTGTGACGCTGACGCTGACCTTGTTGCTGGCGATTTTTGGCGCCATTGCGGCGGCGTTTTTGATTGCAGGCGACTTGGCGCAACCTTTGCTGGTGCTTGCCGAAGGCACCAAGGCCGTGGCTGAAGGCAATTTATCGCCGCGCCCGATTGTTGCCACATCGGATGAATTAGGTACGCTGACGCAGTCGTTCAACACCATGACGCGCCAGTTGTCGGAAGCACGCGCCTCGGTCGAACGCAACCGCAGCGCACTGGAGAATGCCAAAGCTTATTTGGAATCGGTACTGGCCAACATGTCAGCCGGCGTGATGGTGCTTGATGCGCAATTCCGGTTGGTAACGTGTAATGAATCGGTGGAACGCATTCTGCTGCACGGTTTCGATAGCCATATCGGCAAGCCCTTGTCTGCCATTGACGGACTTGATGCCTTGGCAAATGCGATTACTGCGGCTTTTTCCGAGCAGCGTGCGCAATCGGCCGGGAACGCCGGTGGTGCGAACGAACCGCATTGGCAAAAACAGATTGAGGTGCCGCGACGCATGGCAGATACGGAAGCCGATATCGATAACACGATCACCCTGCTGGCGCGCGGATCGTATCTGCCGGTGGCAGGCGGCACCGGATATATCGTCGTGTTCGACGATATATCCGACGTGATTTCGGCACAGCGCTCGATTGCATGGGGAGAAGTTGCGCGTCGACTGGCACATGAAATCAAGAACCCGCTGACGCCGATTCAGCTATCGGCGGAGCGTTTGCAAATGAAACTGGAACCCAAGCTGGCCGAGCAGGATGCCGCAATGCTAATGAAAAGCACCACCACCATCGTGAACCAAGTGACGGCGATGAAGCGCATGGTGGACGACTTCCGCGATTACGCGAAAACACCGCCGGCGCTGCTATCACCGCTAGACCTGAATGCACTGGTAGAAGAGATACTGCATCTGTATGTGGCAGGCGATGAGCGCGACATCATTCATGCAGCACTTGGCGCCAATCTGCCGCAAGTAATGGGCGATGCCACGCAACTGCGGCAAGTGATCCACAATCTTTTGCAAAACGCGCAAGATGCAGTCGCCGACCGCCGCTCGCATACAGAAAAGCCGCGCATCGATGTCGTTACGGAAGCGATCCACTATCAGGATTCCGATGGGGAAAAGCGCGCTGCAGTGCGACTATCGATCAGCGATAACGGCCCTGGATTTTCACCGAAGATACTAGCGCGCGCGTTCGAACCCTATGTAACATCCAAAACACGCGGCACTGGACTCGGTCTTGCGATGGTCAAAAAAATCATCGATGAACATGGCGGCCGCATCGACATCAAGAATCGCTCGAATAGCAACGGTGCCAAGGTGGTAATTTTGCTGTTAAAGTTAGCGCCGGACTGAATCTGGCAATGCGCGATGCAATCATTTCAGTAGCAACAAACTGAAATCGATCCCGGAAAATCTCCCGGTCCGAACGGAACTGGAAGTGGCAACAATAGAAGAGAACAAGGTAAGTATATGGCGAACATTCTGGTAGTTGACGACGAGATGGGTATTCGGGAGCTGCTCTCGGAGATTCTGGGCGATGAAGGCTATGCAGTCACCACCGCGGAGAACGCGCAACAGGCACGCGAAATACGTGCGCAAACCATGCCCGATCTGGTACTGCTCGATATCTGGATGCCGGACACCGACGGCGTCACTCTATTGAAAGAATGGCAGCGCGATGGCCTGCTGACAATGCCGGTAATCATGATGTCTGGCCACGCTACTATCGATACCGCAGTCGAGGCTACCCGTATCGGCGCACTCAATTTTCTGGAAAAGCCGATTGCATTGCAAAAGCTGCTGAAAACCGTCCAACAAGGTTTGTCGCGCGCGCAGGAAACGCCTCCTTCCGCGCGCCCCTCCTATCCTTCGTATCAAGCACGACAGATGCCGGCAGCAGTTGCGGAAACACCGGTTCCAGCAGCGGCACAGTATGCGTCGGCGACCATCACCGGCGTGGCGAATACGGCACCAATGGCACCGGTTGCGCCGACAGCCGCAGATATCTCTCTTCTTGGATTGTCCTTCGACATCCCCTTGCGCGAAGCACGCGATGCCTTTGAACGCGCTTACTTTGAACATCATCTGGCGCGTGAAGGCGGTAGCATGACGCGCGTTGCAGAAAAGACTGGATTGGAACGAACTCATCTGTACCGCAAGCTCAAGCAACTTGGCGTCGAGCCCGCCAAGCTGTCGCGCAAAGGGTGACTCTCACCACGCTTGTCCTTGGTAGTACGGCTGCGACGCGTGAAGCAGCCATCGCGGCGCACCTCATTCCCGACATCGACACAGCGTTTATCCTGGAAGGATTACCCGCAGGAATTTCGCCGCTTGATAGCATCTCGTCGGCACAAGCGGCTGTACGCATTGCACCAGGTTGTCTGTGCTGCACCGGAAACCTCACCATGCGCATCACACTTAACCGCATCCTGCGCAAACGTCCGGCGCGTCTGTACATCGGTCTTGCCACTCCGGAACACCTGGAACGCATTCGCCATTTTCTCGTTCAAGCGCCGTACGACACATTGCTGCAACTTACTCAAGATTTGCACGCTTAAGAGCCTGTTCAGTATCTGTTTGGCATGCACGTTCGAAC
>DATLIB010000202.1:0-18427 GCA_035539595.1 Noviherbaspirillum sp. | reverse complement strand
TGCCAGTACTGCCCGAGGTGTACACCATCAGTCCGACAAACTCCGGATGCAAGAGAGCAAACGCATCGGCAGCGTGGTCGGTTTCATGTGGAAGGAGCGGCGCACAGTCGGCAGGAAACTCGCCGAGGAAACCATCGACCGTCGGCCGTAATGCGGCGCAACTCGCAGGCAAGGTATCGGACGGCAGATAAATGCTTTTCCCCGCGTGCCAGGCACCCAACAGTGCGGCGGCGAATTCAATGCTGTCGTTGAGATACAGCGCAAAACGGTTGCCGTCCGTGCGTCGTAATAGGGCTTGCCACAGGCGGACACGTTCGACGAACGCTGCATGCGTCATGGCGGCACCATCACGCCAGCCGACGGTGTCGTTCGGCGCGCGCGAGGAACAGGGCAGGCTCAGGATATCGATGATGTCAGGCATGCTGCTGTCGCCTGAGACGTGACCGGAGCAGATACTCGCCGCCGAACAGCAGCCCCATCAGCACATAGGCGATCACGCCGTTGTACAAGGACCAGACAGCGGGCGACGCCCACAAGGCGGTCGCCAGTGCGATGGAACCGTTGACCAGGAAAAAAACGCACCATGCCTGCGTCACGCGGCGCGTATAGCGGATCGCTGCGGGCGGAAGATCCGGCTCCTGCAGGCGGGCAAAACGTTCGATCAGAGATTGCGGCGAGGCCAGGCTGCAGCCAAAGATGCCGAGCATCATGGCATTCACCAGGACCGGATACAACTTCAGCGGCATCCAGGCATTGCCCCATAGAGTCGCTGCAGCCAGCAACAAGGCGCCGCCCAGCCACCAGTGCCCCGCCTTGCCGATCTGCCTGGTGGACACGCGTATCAAGGCGGCCAGCACCAGCAGTCCGGCAAACAGGCGCGGCTCTGTCTCGCCGTGACCAAGCCAGATCGCCAGCGGATACAGGAGCGTAATCAGGACCGGCAATGCGGTCAAAGCGAAGCGCTTGATCTCTTACTCCGCCATCAGATCGGCCAGCGCATTCACGACGTCTTCGACCGTGCGCACCGTCTTGAACACTTCCGGCTGCATGCGCTTGCCGGTCTTTTCCTTCAATTTCACCGCAAGATCCACCGCATCGATGCTATCGATGTCGAGGTCTGTATACAAGTTGGATTGCGCGGTGATTTTCGCGCGCTCGATTTCAAACATCTCGTGCAGCACATCCACGATCCAGCTGTGGATTTCTTCCTTACTCATAGCGCTGACTGCGGCCATGTCGTCTCCCTTATTTCGTCCTATGGCTGGTAATCATTGCCGCTAGCGCATTCACCGAACGGAAGTGACTGCGTGTTTCTTCCGAATCGGCTGACAATGAAATACCGTAGCGCTTCTGTAATGCGACGCCCAATTCCAGCGCATCGATTGAATCGAGTCCGAGCCCCTCCACGAACAGCGGCGCGTCCGCGTCAATGTCTTCCGGAAAAATGTCTTCCAGTTGCAGGACATCGATGATGACTTGTTTGACTTCTTATTCAAGCGACTGCATGGCGTGTGTTTTCCCTGGAAAAATAATCCTGCAAATGATCGGTCAGGCGGCGTGCGGCCAAGGCTTCACCCTCGGTAGCGGCAATGAATGGCTGAACGTCGATGTCTTCTTTCACTTCGATGACGAAGTGCGCTCGGCGTGGCGGTACCGTCCACCATTTTTCACCCTTGCCAAGTGTCGGCGGCATGCAGCGGATGACAACCGGTGTCAGCGTGCGCGTGCCGCGTACGGCAATGTTTGCCGCACCGCGCTTAAGGCTGATGGCACCGTCGCGTGACGTGCGCGTCCCTTCCGGAAAAATGATCAGGTTGTTGCCACGTTTTAGCGATGCGATGCACTGGTCGATCAGTTCCGGCCCGTGCTCATTGTTGATGTAACCTGCCGCGCGCACCGGGCCATGCGTAAACGGGTTACGCCAAAGGCCGCTTTTGACGATGCAGTCTGCACGCTTTACAAAGGCCATCAGGAATACCGTATCAATAAGTGTTGGGTGGTTGGCCAGGATCAGCAAGCCATTGCGTTCCAGTTTTTCCTGTCCTTGGATTTCGTAACGCAATACGCCCAGCCCGCGCATTAGTTCGATGAAGGCGCGAAAGGAAATCCGGATGACATGACGCGCAGCCGCCATGCGTACTTGCGGGTCGCGGATGAATAGATTCAGTGCCGGGAATACCAGCAGCCGCATCAACAGGCCGCCTGCGCCAAAAGAAAAAAAACTCAGGCCCGTGCCGACAACACGCCAGTACCGCTCGGTCCGTTCAAGCATGACGCGACCATTGCCATTTTTGTTTGCCGCATAAACGAACCATGCTGCGCTCCTTCCTCAAATAGAAACGCAGGATCTGCAATCCGGCAGGCAGGCTGTCTTCCGCGATATCACTCTCTTGTCCCATCGCCCAGGACAGCGATATCACATCCTTTTGTGGCGGCTCGATCAGCCACGCCCATGCGAACGGCTGTTCATCTTCATCTTGAAAATTCGCATAAATGGCAGGCAAGGGAGCTTCATAAGCAACCAGCAGTACCGCCTTTTCGCCGTCGGCGAGCAGTCCGCAGGCTTCGATCAAGGCATGTTCGATGGTGCTATCACGTGCGCTAAGCGCCATGTTGTTCGCCTTGTCGCCGCGCGCGATCGAAAACATCCCGCCAATGGCGTTATGTACCGACAAGCCAAACGAGGTGGGCGAGAGCGGCTCATCAGAAGCCATATCGCATAGCATGGCGACCGACCGGGCTACTTCACCATGGCGCGAGCAGAATACGATAGGTACATCAAGACGTTCGCCGAGACAGGCATAGGCGACTTCGAGCGCCATTTTTCCAAGAAAGCCTGCGCGCCGTCGCTGCATTGCAGGCATGGTTTTTAAGCGCGGCTCAGCGCCACCGGCTGAAATGCGAAAGCCACTTTGCGCCCATGCTTGCCACTCTTGCCGTGTTTCAACGCCGGGCGCCCACGCGGCTTCAGCAATGACCGAAAAGCGTATGGCAGAGCCAAGGTTGAATGAAGATTTGTCAGAAATGGGCATATTGCGAATTATAACGATTTGATAATGCGCAAACACATGCAAAACAAATGTTTCCACTCACAATGCATTTACTAATAAAGGGAAATGCCGTCTGTCGGCTGCCTTCAAAAAAATCTCATAGGGGAATTATTTGTTCGGTGGCATATGTTTGCACCGTTATGTTGCAGACGTTTCTTTGTGCGCCAGTTCTGATGGATTTCGCATCGCGGCAATCGTTTGACTGTCCCTGTGGAAAACCCTTATAATCCCGTGGTTTCGCAAATTGCACCACCTTGAAACGGCCCGTAACGGGCGCCCAGGCGGACCATATTTTGCGGAATGCCTAATCAACTATGCTGCGTGTCGTCCTCCTGCAACTTGCGACTACGGTCATCGCCGGCCTGATTGCCGGCCTGTTAGGTGGAGTGCATGCGCTGGTGTCGGCGCTTCTCGGTGGCTTGTGCTGCGTAGTGCCGAACGGCTTGTTTGCTTTGCGTTTGTTTATCAATGCGCGCAAGCCGGGCACTGTCAATCCGATGACGTTTTT
Organism: Noviherbaspirillum sp.; assembly: GCA_035539595.1. Taxonomy (GTDB): domain Bacteria; phylum Pseudomonadota; class Gammaproteobacteria; order Burkholderiales; family Burkholderiaceae_D; genus Noviherbaspirillum. The sequence continues at coordinate 14,869 of DATLIB010000202.1, read as the reverse complement.
CATCGGCGAATTTATCAAGATTGCATTGACGATTGCGCTATTAAGCGCGGTGGTCTGGCTGTATCGCGATTTGAACTGGCTGGCGTTGATCGCCGCCTTCATCGTGGCGCTGAAAAGTTACATCATCTTATTATTTAGGCACTGACATGGCATCTACAGCTGACGGGCACGCTCCTACCGCTTCAGAATATATCGTCCATCACCTCGGACACCTCTCCACCAAGCATCAAGACAAAATTGTCGATTTTTCGATCATTAACATGGATACCATTTTCTGGTCCGTGTTTGCTGGCGTCGTCGGCTGCTTCTTCATGTGGCTGGCTGCACGCAAGGCCACTTCCGGGGTGCCGGGCCGCTTTCAGGCTGCGGTCGAGATGATCGTTGAAATGGTCGAAGACCAGTCTAAAGCCATCGTGCATGGCGACCGCCGCTTCATCGCCCCACTAGCCCTTACTGTATTTGTTTGGGTGGCGTTGATGAACTCGCTGGATTTCCTGCCGGTCGACATGTTCTCGTCGTTCTTCCACGCAGTCGGTATCGACGGCATATTCCCGTACCATCGCGTAGTACCAACCGCCGACCTTAACGGCACTCTTGGTATCGCGCTAGGCGTATTTGCGCTGATGGTCTATTACAGCCTCAAAATCAAAGGCGTCGGCGGGTGGATTCATGAACTATTCGCTGCACCGTTTGGCATCTGGATGGCGCCGTTCAACCTGCTCTTGAATATCATCGAATACGCAGCAAAGACCGTGTCCCTCGGCATGCGACTGTTCGGCAACATGTACGCCGGCGAACTGCTGTTCTTGCTGATCGCATTGCTGGGTTCGATGGCAACCACCTTCGGCTTCATCGGTCATGTGATCGCCGGTTCGATCTGGGCCATCTTCCACATCCTGATCGTTTTCCTGCAAGCATTCATTTTCATGATGCTGACTCTGGTGTACATCGGCCAGGCGCATGAGGCTCACTGAGTCCAGTACAGAATCGAAAGATAGTAGTAAGTAACGAAGTTTGTTTTTGGCTTTTAATTTTTAACTTTAACTTTTTGAAGGAATTCAAATGACTGACATCTCTTTTGTTGCTTTGGCTTGCGGTTTGATCATCGGTCTGGGCGCTATCGGTGCTTGTATCGGTATCGCGATCATGGGCGGCAAATATCTCGAAGCTTCCGCTCGTCAGCCTGAACTGATGAACACGCTGCAAACCAAGATGTTTCTGCTGGCCGGTCTGATCGACGCAGCGTTCCTGATCGGTGTCGGTATCGCAATGCTGTTTGCATTCGCGAACCCGTTCGTTGCCGGTTAATTCGACTCCCCTAGTTGACTCTCAACTGCCGGACCGTCAGGTTCGGCACTCGTTATTCTGAGAAGGAAAACACCGTGAACTTAAATGCAACCTTGTTTGCGCAGTTCGTGGTCTTCTTCATCCTCGCGCTGTTCACGATGAAATTCGTGTGGCCGCCGCTGATGAAAGCGCTCGATGAGCGTGCCGAGAAGATCGCGAATGGCCTAGCAGCTGCCGACCGGGGCAAGGCAGAGATGGCTGCCGCCGAAAAACGCGCACAGGCTGAGCTGGCATCCGCCCGCGACGAAGGCCAGAAGCGCATCGGCGACGCCGAAAAGCGTGCTCAGTCGATCATCGATGAAGCCAAGAAAACTGCTGCCGAAGAAGCCGCGCGCATTATCGCTGCCGCTAAAGCAGATGCAGAACAGCAAGTGACTCGTGCACGTGATGAATTGCGTGTTCAGGTCGCGACCCTTGCGGTCAACGGCGCCGAGCAGATCCTCAAGCGTGAGGTGAATGCAACGGCCCACGCTGATCTGCTGAACCAACTGAAGACCGAACTGTAATCATGGCCGAACTCGCAACGATTGCTCGTCCTTACGCAGAAGCGCTGTTCCGTGTAGCCAAGTCCGGCAATCTCGCTGCCTGGTCCGACCTCGTGTCGGAAATGGCAGCCGTTGCCGATCATCCCGACGTCAAGGCATTTGCCAGCAATCCGAAGCATTCGGATCAGCAAATCGCTGACACCTTTCTGTCGCTATTGAAAACCAGCGTTTCCGCCGAAGCAAAAAACTTTGTCGCGATGCTGGTTGAAAACGGCCGCCTGACGCTGTTGCCGGAAATCGGCACGCAGTTTCATGCGCTTAAAAACGCCTCGGAAGGTGCTGCCGATGCGGACATTACGAGTGCGTTCGAGTTGTCCGACGCGCAAGTGAAAGATCTGGTGGCGACGCTGGAACAAAAATTCGGACGCAAGCTCAATCCGTCTGTAACGGTAGACAATGCGCTGATTGGTGGCGTACGCGTGACTGTGGGTGATGAAGTGCTCGACACCTCGGTACGCGCCAAGCTGCAGAGAATGCACACGGCCCTGGCAGCGTAATTGGCGGCTTTGCCCCTCGCGTAAGCAATAAATTTTAGGAGTTAACATGCAACTCAACCCGTCTGAAATCAGCGAACTGATCAAGAGCCGGATTCAAGGCCTTGGCGAAACCGCTGAGATTCGCAATCAAGGCACGGTGATTTCCGTGACCGACGGTATCTGCCGCATCCATGGTCTTTCCGACGCGATGCAAGGCGAGATGCTGGAATTCCCGGGCAACACTTTCGGCCTCGCGCTGAACCTCGAGCGCGACTCCGTCGGCGCCGTTATCCTGGGCGAGTACGAACACATTTCCGAAGGTGACACGGTCAAGTGCACCGGCCGTATTCTGGAAGTGCCGATCGGTCCGGAACTCAAGGGCCGTGTAGTGAACGCACTGGGTCAGCCGATCGATGGCAAGGGCCCGATCAATACCAAGCTGACCGCTCCGATCGAAAAGATCGCTCCGGGCGTTATTGCACGTCAGTCCGTTTCGCAGCCAATGCAAACGGGTCTGAAGTCGATCGATTCCATGGTGCCGATCGGCCGCGGTCAGCGCGAACTGATCATCGGCGACCGTCAAACTGGTAAATCCGCCGTTGCAGTTGATGCGATCATCAACCAAAAGGGCCAGAACATGACATGTATCTATGTCGCGATCGGTCAGAAAGCTTCGACGGTTAAGAACATCGTGCGCGCGCTGGAACAGCACGGTGCGATGGAATACACCATCGTCGTCGCCGCGAATGCGTCGGAGTCGGCAGCGATGCAATACGTGTCCGCCTACTCCGGCTGCGCAATGGGCGAATACTTCCGCGACCGCGGTCAAGATGCGCTGATCGTGTATGACGATCTGTCCAAGCAAGCTGTCGCGTACCGTCAGGTTTCGCTGCTGCTGCGCCGTCCACCGGGGCGTGAAGCCTACCCGGGCGACGTGTTTTACCTGCACAGCCGTCTGCTCGAACGCGCCGCACGTGTGAATCCTGACTACGTCGAGAAGTTTACCAATGGCGAAGTCAAGGGCCAGACCGGTTCGCTGACCGCACTACCGATCATCGAAACACAGGCAGGTGACGTGTCCGCGTTCGTTCCGACCAACGTGATTTCGATTACTGACGGTCAGATCTTCTTGGAAACTTCACTGTTCAACTCGGGTGTCCGTCCTGCGATTAACGCTGGTATTTCGGTGTCCCGCGTTGGTGGTGCTGCTCAAACCAAGGTCATCAAGAATCTGTCTGGTGGTATCCGTACCGACTTGGCGCAGTATCGTGAATTGGCCGCGTTTGCACAGTTCGCATCCGATCTCGACGAAGCGACCCGCAAGCAGCTGGACCGCGGTGCTCGTGTGACCGAACTGCTGAAGCAGCCACAATATTCGCCGCTGCCGATTTCGCTGATGGCAGTGTCGCTGTTCGCCGTGAATAAGGGCTACTTCGATAGCATCGACGTGAAGAAAGTACTGGCATTTGAATCCGGCCTGCATAACTTCATGAAGACCAGCCACGCTGCTCTGCTGCAGAAGATTGAAGACACCAAGCAACTCGACAAGGATGGCGAAGCAGCACTGGCCGCCGCGATTGCCGACTTCAAGAAAACATTCTGAGCCCTTGGAGCTGAAGAAGTAATCTGAAGGAGTAAATTCGCATGGCTGCAGGTAAAGAGATACGCGGCAAGATCAAGAGCGTAGAGAATACGAAGAAGATCACCAAGGCGATGGAAATGGTCGCCGCATCCAAAATGCGCAAGGCGCAGGACCGGATGCGTTCGGCACGCCCCTACAGTGACAAGATTCGTAATATCGCCGCTCACTTGTCGCAAGCCAACCCCGAGTACACGCACCCGTTCCTGGTCAAACAGGATGCGGCGAAGACCGTGGGGATCATCGTCGTCACGACCGACAAGGGTTTGTGCGGCGGCATGAATACCAACGTGCTGCGCCAGGTAACAACCAAGGTGCGCGAGCTCGAGGGGCAAGGCAAGAAGGTTGAAGCAGTTGCAATCGGTAATAAAGGTTTCGGTTTCCTGAACCGCATCGGTGCCAAAGTGGTGTCGCATGCGGTTCAGCTCGGCGACACGCCGCATCTGGAAAAGCTAATCGGCCCCGTCAAGGTGCTGCTCGACGCTTACCAGGAAGGCAAGCTCGACGCAGTCTACCTGTGCTACACCAAGTTCATCAACACGATGAAACAGGAGCCGATGCTGGATCAGTTGCTGCCGCTGTCGTCCGAGCGCATGGAAGTAGACAAGTCGTCCCACGCATGGGATTACATCTACGAGCCGGATGCGCAGACAGTGATCGATGAGCTGTTGGTGCGCTATGTCGAAGCGTTGATCTATCAAGCGGTTGCGGAAAACATGGCGTCCGAGCAATCGGCGCGTATGGTCGCGATGAAAGCTGCTTCCGACAACGCAGGCAATGTGATCGGCGAACTGAAACTGGTCTACAACAAGACCCGTCAAGCTGCGATTACCAAGGAACTGTCCGAGATCGTCGCCGGTGCGGCTGCGGTTTAACTGTAAAGAATCTAAATTAAATATTGAAGGAACGAAAATGGCTGATGGCAAAATCGTTCAGTGTATCGGCGCCGTGGTGGACGTGGAATTTCCGCGTAACGCCATGCCCAAGGTGTACGATGCCTTGAAGATGGCTGGCTCCGAACTGACCCTGGAAGTGCAGCAGCAGCTGGGCGACGGCATTGTCCGTACCATTGCGCTGGGCTCCTCCGACGGTCTGCGTCGTGGCATGATGATCCAGAATACCGGCGCACCGATCTCGGTGCCGGTTGGCAAGGCAACGCTGGGCCGCATCATGGATGTGCTGGGTAATCCGATCGACGAATGCGGTCCGGTGAGCAACGCACAAACTGCCCCGATTCACCGCAAGGCTCCTGCGTACGACGATTTGTCGCCGTCGCAAGATCTGCTGGAAACTGGTATCAAGGTGATTGACTTGGTCTGCCCGTTCGCAAAAGGCGGTAAGGTCGGTCTGTTCGGCGGCGCGGGTGTGGGCAAGACCGTGAACATGATGGAACTGATCAACAACATCGCTAAGGCACACTCGGGTCTGTCCGTGTTCGCTGGCGTGGGTGAGCGCACTCGTGAGGGTAACGACTTCTACCACGAAATGGCCGATGCCAAAGTGGTTGACCTCGACAATCCGGAAAACTCCAAGGTGGCGATGGTCTACGGTCAGATGAACGAGCCGCCGGGTAACCGTCTGCGCGTCGCGCTGACCGGCCTGACAATTGCGGAAGGCTTCCGTGATGAAGGCAAGGACGTTCTGTTCTTCGTCGATAACATCTACCGTTACACGCTAGCCGGTACCGAAGTGTCCGCGCTGCTGGGCCGCATGCCTTCCGCGGTGGGTTACCAGCCGACGCTGGCCGAAGAAATGGGCCGCCTGCAAGAGCGTATTACTTCCACGAAGACCGGTTCGATCACTTCGATCCAGGCCGTGTACGTCCCTGCGGACGACTTGACCGACCCGTCGCCGGCAACCACGTTTGCGCACTTGGACTCAACCGTCGTGTTGTCGCGTGACATCGCTTCGCTCGGTATCTACCCTGCGGTTGACCCGCTGGATTCGACCTCGCGTCAGCTGGACCCGAACGTCGTCGGCCAAGAGCACTACGAGACCGCACGCGCCGTTCAGGGCACGCTGCAGCGCTACAAGGAACTGCGCGACATTATCGCGATTCTGGGCATGGACGAACTGGCACCGGAAGACAAGCTGGTGGTGGCGCGTGCGCGTAAGATGCAGCGTTTCCTGTCGCAGCCGTTCCACGTTGCTGAAGTGTTTACCGGTTCGCCTGGTAAGTACGTTTCGCTGAAAGACACGATCAAGGGCTTCAAGATGATCGCTTCCGGCGAACTCGATCACCTGCCGGAGCAAGCGTTCTACATGGTCGGCACGATCGAAGAGGCCATCGAGAAAGCCAAGAAGATCCAGTAATGGGGTGTCGTTCTTTCCTTCGGGAGAGAGCAACATGTCCGGCTGCAGCAGGTGCTTGCTTGCTGAAGCCGGATCTTCGGACGAACAGATAAGGTTCTAACATGGCAAACACTATTCACGTAGACGTCGTCTCTGCCGAAGAAGAAATCTTCGCCGGCGAAGCCGAGTTCGTCGCGTTGCCGGGTGAAGCGGGTGAATTGGGTATTTACCCGATGCATACGCCGCTGATCACACGTATCAAGCCGGGTGCGGTGCGCATCAAGGTGCCTGGCCAGGCAGAGGACGAGTTTGTCTTCGTCGCCGGCGGCATCCTCGAAGTGCAGCCGAACGGCGTGACTGTGCTGGCCGATACCGCGATCCGTGGCCGCGACTTGGACGAGGCGAAGGCGGCTGAAGCGAAGAAATTGGCGGAAGAAGCATTGTCGAACAAGGACTCGGCAATCGACTATGCAAGGGCGCAGGCCGAACTGGCTGCCGCAGTCGCACAGTTGGCCGCAATCCAGAAGCTGCGTCAAAAACGCTAAACGACGCTGGCAGTACAATGAAAAGGCAGCTTAGGCTGCCTTTTTTATTTTGCGAAGCGGAATTCCCATGAGCCAAGAAGAACGCACCATTGCCAGCATACTTTCCAAAAGCCATACGATCGCCGTGGTCGGTTTATCGGCAAGAGCCGAACGCGCCAGTCATGAGGTTGCTGCATACATGCAATCCCAAGGCTATCGAATCGTGCCGGTAAATCCGGCGTATGCGGGCACTTACATCTTGGGCGAGCGTTGTTATGCCACGCTTGCCGAAGCCGCTGAGGCGCTAATTCAGGACGGCGGGAAGATCGATATCGTGAATTGCTTTCGCAAATCTGCAGAGGTCGGGCCCGCAATCGAAGAGGCGATTCTCATCGGCGCATCCAGCGTCTGGTTGCAACTCGGAGTATTTGATGAGGCGGCGATGGCCAAGGCACGTCAGGCGGGGTTGCAGACAGTGGTGGACAAGTGCATCAAGATCGAGCATCGGCGCCTGCACTAGGTAAGAGGACAATGGACGCTCGTTCGTAGCTTTGAGCACGCAAGAAGGTTTGAGCTCGGTTGACAACAACGCGGGCAGCAAGGCGTGTTCCTCGGGTTTGGCGCTGCTTGCTTGCTCAGTGACAGGACGGCAATCCGGCCCGTTGCACGCTGGTGCCAGAACTTGACCGCCCTTGTGCATGGACTGAATGCGCGTTGCGCACCGCGCTTGGTTCTGTTGTCGGGGGGCCGCATGTGTGTCGCGTTTCTCAGCGCTGCCGCAGTCGCTGCTCCGAGTGCTGGGATTGAAGGGGGAGGCGCTTGACCGTGCGGCACTTAAACGAGCGGCAGTGCTGCCGCGCATGCTATATGTACCGCTAACGCCCGACCCGGGCAAATCGAAGCTGATGGCATCCGATGGCTACCACCCTTCGGCGGCGGGATGTCGCGCTTGAGTAGCAATGCTGGCTGGCACGTACGCCGGTATTTGACTGTGCACTATTGCAACATAGGGTGCGCAAACGCAAGGGCATGGTGATTCCAGCCTGAAATAAGGCTAGGATAACAACAACATTGCAGAGGAATGCCATGGATTTCATCATCAGCCCTGATTTCTGGGAGGTCGCCAGTTTTGTCGTCACGGTGTTTGGCTTGCCGTTCGCGATCTTCCTTTTCCTGTTTGAACAGCGCAAGGAGCGCGATAGCGAAGACGAGGAGGCTTATCAGTTGTTGCAGGATGCGTATAACGATTTCCTGCAAATCGTTCTCAACAATCCCGATCTGAAACTGCGCAGCACAACGCTACGTAACGACCTGACGGACGAGCAGCGCGAGCGTATGCTGATCATCTATGAAATGCTGATTGCCTTGTTCGAACGCGCCTACATCGTCTCCTATGAGTCCGATCTGAAAGGAGTCGCGCTGCGGCGCTGGAATTCCTGGGACGATTACATGCGTGAATGGTGCCAGCGCGAAGATTTCTATTACATGCTGCCGCAATTGTTGCGTGGCGAAGACCCGGATTTCGCGGCTTACATCCGGAGGGTCGCGGACGAAGAGCAGCATGGGAAAATCCTGGCCCGCTGAAGGGGAGCGTGGTCAGGGCTGCCGGTCTTCCGATGCCGGCGCTTCATCCCACGGCCAGGCGCCATCGGCGATAATGACGCCTTACTGAAAAAGGCCGCCTCATGTCATCCAAATTCGCCCCGCTCAAAAACGATACCTTCCTGCGCGCCTTGCTGCGCCAGCCGACCGATTACACTCCGCTGTGGCTGATGCGGCAAGCCGGACGTTATCTGCCGGAATACCGTGCCACGCGCGCGCGCGCCGGTTCTTTTCTCGGCCTTGCCAAGAACCCCGATTACGCCACCGAAGTCACCTTGCAGCCGCTGGACCGCTACGCGCTGGATGCCGCGATCCTGTTTTCCGACATCCTGACCGTGCCGGATGCGATGGGCTTGGGCCTGTATTTTGCCGAAGGCGAAGGGCCGAAGTTCGAACGGCCCTTGCGTGACGAAAAAGCCGTGATGGCGCTGCAAGTGCCGCCGCCCGGTGCGTTGCAATATGTATTCGATGCGGTAACGCAAATCCGTACCGCACTCAGCGGTCGCGTGCCGTTGATCGGTTTTTCAGGGAGTCCATGGACGCTTGCATGCTACATGGTGGAAGGTGGTGGGTCGGACGATTTCCGTACGGTCAAGACCATGCTGTACCAGCGTCCGGACTTGATGCACCACATTCTTCAGACCAATGCGACGGCAGTGGCCGATTACCTCAACGCGCAGATCGCGGCCGGAGCGCAGGCAGTGATGATTTTCGACACGTGGGGCGGAGCGCTGGCCGATGGCATTTACCAACAGTTTTCACTGCATTACATGCATAAGGTCCTGCGGCAACTCAAACGCGAACACGAGGGCGTCAGAATCCCGGCGATCGTGTTTACCAAGGGCGGTGGTCTGTGGCTGGACCAAATCGCCGATATCGGCGCCGATGCGGTCGGCCTCGACTGGACCGTCAATCTTGCCGATGCGCGGCAGCGAGTCGGTCATAAAGTGGCGCTGCAAGGCAACTTGGACCCCAACGTGCTGTTCGCGGGGGCGGACCAGATCCGGGCAGAAGTGGCCAAACTACTTGCTTCCTTCGGTAAGCCCGGTGCAGGTAGCGGCCATGTATTCAATCTCGGCCATGGCATTTCGCAGTTCACGCCGCCAGAATCGGTATCGGTGCTAGTGGAGGCCGTGCATGAAATCAGCCGCACGCTTCGTACGGAAGCGTGAGCGGGCCATACCGGCGGTAAATTCATTGCCGTCGGTTCTCAAGGAATAAACGTTTTCAAGGCACATTCCGCCACCTTATTCACAAGAGACCGAGACTGTAGCCCGAAGGAAAAATTTATTTGAATTTATTTTTCCATGCGACATTGCATTTGTAAGTCATTGATTTTTAAAGGTTGTTTTTTTGCTTTTCAATTTAGCATTTTGTTGAAAGCCGCATAAAATCTCGCTGTTTCGGGTGTCAAGAGGGGCTTGTCCACAAAGTTATCCACAGAGTTTGTGGATAGATGAAAAAGTGCTTATGAAACCGATATTTAGCGTATTTCTTTAAGAAATACATGAGGTCGAAAAGAGTGCAAATAGGAAAGTGTCTCGACAGCAAAGATATTGACTTTCAGAACAGTACTCATTTGGCAATAACGACGTCTTTTTTCATGTCATGAAAATGGACTTGCTTTGATATGAATTGGTTAAGTTTCGGGAACTAATCTGGCCTCCCAATCACAACTTATTCACAAAATCAAGATGCGGCTAAGCATGTGCAAACAAGAATCAATTCTGTAAAGAAACATTTTTCCTGGACAAGCGGAAAAAGTAAGTCATTGATTAGTAAAGAAAATTTTTTTGCTTTACCAACGGGCAATTGGCCGCAAGCCGCATGGAGTCAGGCCTTTCCGGATGTCAAGACCCACTTCTCCACAAAGTTATCCACAGATTGTGTGGATGGCCGAAAAAGCCGTTATAAAACGGGACTTTAGCTATTTTTTTCAGGGATCACCTTAAGACGTGAAACAGTATTTTTTGCGAGTTGCGCTCGATGCACCGCTCGACACATGCTTCGATTACCGCTGGACCGCTGCGGAATCGGAGACGGTAGTGCCGGCGGTAGGCCAGCTCGCATTGGTGCCGTTTGCGCGGCGTGAGGTGGTCGGCTTGATCGTCGAGGTCAAGGACAGCACCGAAGTACCGGCCGAGCGGCTCAAGGATGTGATCGCCGTGCGTACCCAGCTTGCGCCGCTGTCTCCCGTCTGGTTGGCCTTGTGCGGCTTTGCCGCCGAGTACTACCAGCGGCCGCTGGGAGAAGTGGCGGTACCCGGCCTGCCGAAAAACCTGCGCGTGCCGACCACCATTGCGCTCGATCGTGCCCTGAAGAAAATCTCCCAGGCCGACCATGCATACGATCCGACCCCGGCCGACGCACCCGCGCTCAATACCGCCCAGCAGCATGCCGCCGATCAGATCGCCACAGCCCAGGGTTTTACGCCGATTCTGCTGTATGGCGTCACCGGTAGCGGCAAGACAGAGGTTTACTTGCACGCTGCCGCCCAGTTGTTGGCGCGGGCCGGCGATGCGCAGGTATTGATCCTGGTGCCGGAAATCAACCTCACGCCGCAGCTGGAAAACAATGTCCGGGCCCGCTTCCCCGGCGTCCCGGTGGCGACCCTGCATAGCGGCTTGGCCGAAGGCGAGCGCATGCGCAACTGGCTCGCTGCCCATCTCGGCCATGCCCGCATCATCCTCGGCACCCGTCTGGCGATTTTGGCATCGCTGCCCCAGCTCAAGCTGATCGTCATCGACGAAGAACACGACCCTTCGTACAAGCAGCAGGAAGGTCTGCGCTATTCCGCGCGCGACCTCGCCGTGTGGCGCGCGCATCAACTGGCCATTCCGATCGTGCTGGGTTCCGCCACGCCGTCGCTGGAAAGCTGGCACCACGCGCAATCCGGCCGCTACCGCAAGCTCGAACTGCGCGAACGCGCCTCGCGCGACGCCGTGCTGCCCAAGGTGCGCCTGATCGACATGGAGCGCGACAAGCCGGGCGAAGGATTGACCTCGACCCTGGTCAGCGCCTTGAAACTGCGCCTCGAACGCGGAGAACAATCGCTGCTGTTTCTCAACCGGCGCGGTTATGCGCCGGTGCTGGCCTGCGATGCCTGCGGCTGGATCGGCAATTGCCCGCGCTGCACCGCCTTCATGGTGCTGCACAAGCCGGAACACCGCATGCGCTGCCATCATTGCAGCCTTGAGCAACGCATCCCGAAATCCTGCCCGACCTGCGGCAACGTCGATCTGCAGCCGCTCGGGCGCGGCACGCAGCGGGTGGAAGAGGGCTTGCAGCGCCTGTTCCCGCAGGCGCGCCTGATGCGCATCGATGCCGATTCGACGCGCCTCAAGGGCAGCGCCCAAGCCGCCTTCGACAGCGTGCACCGCGGTGACGTCGATATCCTGATCGGCACCCAGATGGTGGCCAAGGGTCACGACTTCCGCAATTTGACCTTGGTCGGCGTGCTCAACCCCGACACCGCGCTGTTTTCGCACGACTACCGTGCCGGCGAGCGCCTGTTCGCCCAGCTCATGCAGGTTGCCGGGCGTGCCGGGCGCGCCGGACAAAAGGAGGGCGGCAGCGCCGGCGAAGTGCTGATCCAGACCCGTTATCCGCAGCACCCGCTGTATGCGGCCGTGATGGCGCACGATTACGACCGCTTCGCCGGCGGCTTGCTGGAGGAGCGGCAGCACGCCGGCGTCCCGCCCTTCATGTACCAGGCGCTGCTGCGTGCCGAAGCCAGGGAATTGCAGACCGCGCTCGACTTCCTCCAGCAAGCAAGCGAATGCGTTCCGCACCCTGGGATTACCGTCCACGATCCGATTCCCATGAGCATGACGCGCGTGGCCAATGTCGAGCGTGCGCAACTGTTGGTCGAGTCAACCTCGCGCCCCGCGTTGCAGGCTTGCTTAAAGGCGTGGATGCCGACGCTGCGCGGCATGAAGACGCGAGCAAAGTGGTCGTTGGAAGTCGATCCCGTGGATATTTGAGCTTAGGTTGACCAGCGGCATCAGAAACTAACCCGCAAGCCGAGCGTCGAAGAGGAAGTGCAACGCATTTCCTCCGGACACGTGAGTACCCCTCTTCAAGAACAACAACAGACGCTTTCCAGCACATCGCCCCGCTTTCTGCAGCCAGGCCGCAATTGCTGGCGTATTGCCCATGCGCAGCGCTTTAGCATGCTGGTCGATGCACAGGCCTACTTTCGCGCAGTGCGGGCGGCGATCCGCCAGGCGCAGCGCAGTGTGTTTATCTTGAGCTGGGATATCGACAGCCGCACGCGCTTGATGCCGGAAGGGGCCAACGACCTTTATCCCGAGCCGTTCGCCGATTTCCTGCATGCGGTGGTTGCCCTGCGTCCGCAGTTACATGTGCATATCCTGAACTGGGACTTCGCCATGCTCTATGCCCTGGAACGCGAATGGCAGCCTGCCTACAAGCGCGAGTGGAGCATGCATCGCCGCCTGCATTTCCGCATGGACGGGGGCCACCCGATCGGCTGCTCGCATCACCAGAAAGTGGTGGTTATCGACGATTGCCTCGCCTTTGTTGGCGGACTCGACATCACGCGTGCGCGCTGGGATACCCCCGAGCACGCTTGCGACGCCCCCTTGCGCTGCGACGGCGATGGCAAGCCGCATGCGCCTTTTCATGATGTGCAGGCGATGGTCGATGGCGAGGCGGCGCGGGCGCTGGGAGAACTGGCGCGCCTGCGCTGGCAGCGCGCTGGCGGCGAAACCGTCATGGCCCCGGACCAGACATCCCATATCGGCCACGATCCCTGGCCCGAAGATGTCGCCCCCGACCTGACCGACATCGACGTGGCGATTTCCCGTACCGAACCGGCCTTCGCCGGGCGCGAGGGGGTGCATGAAGTCAGGCAACTGCACTTGGACGCCATTGCCGCCGCGCGTCAATCCTTGTTTTTTGAAAACCAGTATTTCACCTCCGGCATGATCGCCGACGCGCTAGCCACCCGCCTGGTAGAGGTGGAGGGACCGGAAGTGTTGATCATTTCGCCGCAGACCCAGAGCGGTTGGCTGGAACAGGCCACCATGGGGGTGTTGCGCGCCCGCGCGCATCAGCGTCTGAAGGCGGCCGACCATCACGGTCGCTACCGCATGTACTGCCCCAACATTCCCGGCCTGAAAGAGCGCTGCCTGAACGTGCACAGCAAGGTATTCGCTGTCGATAACGATGTTTTTTCCATCGGCTCGGCCAATTTGAGCAGCCGCTCGATGGCGCTCGATACCGAATGCAATCTCACCATCGAGTCGCAGGGCGATGAACGCATCCGCGCTGCCATTGCGCACTTGCGCAACCGCTTGCTGGCCGAGCATATGGATAGCTCGCCCGAGGCGGTCGAGGCCGAAGTGCGTCGTCGGTACAGCCTGCACGCTGCCGTCGCCGCGCTGCGGCACTCGGAGCGCACCTTGCTACCGATGGACCCGGTGGTGGTGCCCGAACTGGACGTCTTGATCCCGGAACAGGCCTTGTTCGACCCGGAAAAGCCGATCGATCCCGATGAGCTGGTCGCGCAATTCGTTCCCACGGAAGCACGCAAGCCGGTGCCGCGTCGTCTGATTGGCGTCGGTCTGGTGGCGCTTGCGCTGATCTTGCTTGCCGTCGCCTGGCGTTGGACGCCCTTGCGCGAATGGGCCAATCTGGGCGCGCTGATAGGGCTGGCGCGCAGCTTGGAAGACTTGCCGTTTACACCGATTGCCGTGGTCGCCAGCTATGTCGCGGCCGGCATGCTGATGGTGCCGGTGATGCTGCTCATTGCCGTCACCGGTATCGTCTTCGGCCCTCTGTACGGCTCGCTCTATGCCATCGGCGGCACCATGCTGAGTGCCGCCGCCACCTATGGCATCGGTCACTGGCTGGGGCGCGAGACCGTGCAGAAAATGCTCGGACCGCGCATCAATAGCTTGTCGCGCCGCATTGCCCAGCGCGGCATTTTGGCCATCGTGGTGGTGCGCATGTTGCCGATAGCACCGTTCACCGTGGTCAACGTGGTGGCCGGCGTATCCCATATCCGCTTGCGCGATTATCTGATTGGCACGCTGCTGGGCATGCTGCCGGGCATCACCATGACCGTGACGTTCGTCCACCATCTGGCCGAAGCAATACGTAACCCCAGCGCCGGCACCGTGGCCCTCCTCGGCGCCGTGGCGCTCTCCATCATCGCCCTGGCAATGGGGCTGCAGCGCTTGCTCAAGCGCAAAGAGGACCGTCCCGCATGATGGACTATGTCACCGTCACCGCACCGCCGGCCGCGACGGTTTCCAGGGCAGCGCCTGACCTTAATCCCTGGCCGCTCACTATCGCTACCTACAATATTCACGCTGCAGTCGGTTGCGATGGCCGCTTTGCGCCGGAACGTGTGGCGCAAGTATTGCTGGAGTTGAATGCCGACATCATTGCCTTGCAGGAGGTGCCGCTTGGCGGCAG
>DATLIB010000201.1:0-3039 GCA_035539595.1 Noviherbaspirillum sp. | reverse complement strand
TTCTTACTGTTGCCATTGGCGTCATGGAGCTGTTGTTCGGCGTATACATTGCCGTCTCCCGCCGCTTGCAGCCGCAGAAAATGGCCAAGCTGGAAGCGCTGAAAGTCCTGTTCGGCGACAAGATCGGTAACCTGATTCACGTCAGTGCCTATACC
Source organism: Noviherbaspirillum sp. (assembly GCA_035539595.1). Taxonomy (GTDB): domain Bacteria; phylum Pseudomonadota; class Gammaproteobacteria; order Burkholderiales; family Burkholderiaceae_D; genus Noviherbaspirillum. The sequence continues at coordinate 2,884 of DATLIB010000201.1, read as the reverse complement.
GTGATTCCCTTGGTGGCGGGGGGAATTTTCGTATTTGCCGGCCTGCGAGGTGTGGCCTTGTTCTGAGATGGAATTCATGGTGCCGGCAAGCGCCGGTGCCAACCTCTGCCACACGTCATTCTTCGTTTTTCCACGGCCAACTATCCGGCCTGTCTCCTTGCCTCATAGACACAGACACTATTTCTGCTGTCACTTCTTTCCACTACGCTGGAACTTTATTTCCGCCAGCTTCTCCTTGCTGATGTAGGCGCGTCTGCGCCTGCTTGTCAGAAAAGGAGAAGGCGATGAATGCGCAAGAACAGCATGATGAAGACTTCGAGCAGGTTGCAAGATTGGTGGAAGCCATCAGGTTTGCGATGCTGACGACCGAGGAAGCGGACGGCACACTGCGCAGCCGGCCGATGTCGACCCTGCAGATGGATGCGCAAGGCAATCTGTGGTTCTTTACCGCGCTCGATTCCCCCAAGGTCGAAGAAGCGCAGCAGCACCATCAAGTCAACCTGAGCTACGCACGTAGCGACAAGCAGGATTTCCTGTCGGTTTCCGGCACCTGCGAAATCGTGCGCGACAAAGAAAAAATGCGTGCCTTGTGGACATCGTGGATCAAGCCTTGGTTTCCGAACGGACTGGACGATCCGAATCTGGTTCTGTTGAAAGTCAGGATGACCGAGGCGGAATATTGGGTGGCGCCAGGTAGTGCGGTAAAACGCTTGTATGGATTGGCGAAGGGCGTGATGACCGGTCATCAGGACGCCTTGGGAAATCACAGGAAGATTCAGGTGTGAACTTGTCTGTACCTTGACAGGCGCTTGACGGACGCTCGCTGTAAGTCTTACGGGGTCGCTGTAAAAGCTGCGCTGCCGGTTCTGCATGAGGCGGTAATCCTTTCGTACCGCCGCAGCGCCCCGCGTTTGTCGGCATGGGACTTGCGAGCTTGGCGAGCTTCGCTGGAGTCTGGGTGACAGCGGTCCGGGACCGGCTTTCAAGCGGTGCAAGCGCATCAAGGCGATAGACAAGCTGGAGGCTTGTGCTACCTGTCCCGACGGTATCCAGACCGTACATATATTGGTTCCTTGAAAGGAGTACCGCGATGGCTTTGGATCTATTCAGTGCGCTAGGTCAGCCGCTCGAAAAACAGCGCTTCACCTGGCGCGACATGGCCGGCAAGCCGATCAGCAAACTCGACGACGATGCGTTCACCCGTGTGCGCATCATTCTCATGAACGGCATTGAAACTGAGGCGCTGCGCTTTCAGCACATGGCGGCAAGAATGAGCCGCGAGTTGCGCCTGTCCCTGGCAAAAATCCGGCGTGCTGAGCAACATCAGGCTACCATGGTCAACTGGCTGCTGGGTTCTGACCACTCGCCGCTGGAAACGACGATTGCTTATGAACAGGTCGCCATTGAGGTCACGGCTGCAGTGGCACAGCGCGAGCCGGACGCGTATTTCGCCCAAGCCTATCGCTTCGGTATGCTGGAGGACTTCGATCATCTTTATCGTTACTCGGCGCTGCTTGACCGGCTGGAAGGCAAGGACGCCAATAACATTCTGCAAAGCTACACCGACATTCTGCCGGGACGGCCTACCGTGATCGAGCATCGTGCACCGGAAGACGATTTGCGCACGCCTTATGACCGTGTACAGGCGGCACCGCTGACCAAGCTGCATGCCCTGACCATCACTGCTGCCGAATTCCAGACGCATGACTACTACATGAATATCGGCCCGCAATTCGCCGATCCGGTTGCGCGTCAGTTGTATGCGGAAATTGCCTCCATCGAAGAACAGCACGTCACGCAATACGGATCGCTGATCAATCCTGAAGAATCGGTGCTGGAGCAATGGCTGAACCATGAAGCTGTCGAGGTGTACAACTATTACAGCTGCGTGCAGCAGGAAACTGACCCGCGCATCAAGGCGATATGGGAGCGTTTTCTCGACTACGAACTCGGTCACTTTCATCATGTCTGCGAACTGTTCAAGCAGCACGAAAAGCGCGATCCGGCGGAACTGTTTCCTGGCCCGTTGCCGGAACCGATCCAGTTTGCCAGTCAGCGTGATTTCGTGCGTCAGGTGCTCTCGCAAGAAGTCGATATGCGCGCCAAAGGTACCCAATTCGTCGACAAGTCCCAGGAAAGCCAAGCCTCGATCGACTATCGCACGCACCTCAATTCGGAAGGTTCGCCTAGCGAAACCGTCGCAGCCGGCTATATCTGGTCACCGGGGACGGAGCTCAATCGCAAGGTCGCGGTCTCCGTGTAACACGTGTCATCTTTTGAAGGAGCAGCAATGAAACAGCAACCGACCATGGGCATGAACCGTACCGGCGTACAAATGTCGCCGTTCGATACCAGCGCCGCGTTGAGCGGTATGCCCCCATCGATGACGCCCGCCACGCCGGGCGACGAGGCTGCGCTGGCGGAAATGCGCAGTAGTTATATTCTGAATGCCGATCCGGTCGGCTCGGTGCCTGTTCCGGGCACCGTCAGCGGGGCGCTGACTACCGGCGCGTCGCTGCTGGCCGGTGACAGGCCACAATTATTATTCGACAAACTGGGCGAGCGTCTCGCGTTCGAGCGTGCCGGCACGCGTCTTTATGACGCCTTGATTACCAAGTTCGAAGCCCTGCAGGACGACACCACCAGCATGACGCTAGCCGACCTGCAAAAAATTCGGCAGGAGGAGGCACGTCATTTTGCCATCGTGGCCGACGCAATCGAAACGCTGGGCGGTGATCCGACCTCGCAGACGCCTTGTGCGGACTTGGTCGGCGTGGAATCGATGGGATTGATGCAAGCCGTTACCGACCCACGCACCACGATCGCCCAATCGCTGCATGCGATCCTGGTAGCGGAACTGACTGACAACGCTGGCTGGGAAATG
>DATLIB010000200.1:0-2367 GCA_035539595.1 Noviherbaspirillum sp. | reverse complement strand
GCGCGATGAACGGGCGCAAGCATTGCAGCTTGTCGGTGACAGGATCAACAGTCCGGCGTTGGTGGGGTTCATCAACCGCAATTACATGGCCGACACCCAAGGCCGCTGGTACTTCCAGAATGGCCCGCAGCGCGTCTATGTAAATCTGGAAGCAACCCCCTATATCGCGCGCACCGACCCGGCGCACGGATTCGTGCTGCATACCGGCGAGCAGTTGACCAGCATCGAAGCGGCATGGCTGACCGAAACCGGGCAACTGCTGTTGAAAAGCGGGGAAAAAGTAGCCTTGGTGGACGACCGCGATATGGCGCAATGCCTGCCGCTACTACAGATCGCAGGCACAGTAGCCAACGACAACCAGATATTGGCCTGGTTAAGCCAACCCGACGCCTCCCCCGCTCTAACATTGGAATACGCCGGTAGACAGTACCCCATCAAGCCGATACTGCGCGCTGCCATTGCCCCCCAGTTCGGGTTCATTCCCGCACCGCAGGCGGATGCGCCCTGATTGAGGCCTTATCGATTTTATCGATTGCTCATCGGTCGTCCTGCCCTTCCTTCATTTCATCCATCCAGCGCGCCTTGAATTCCCGTTCGCGCGCGTCGATTACGGCCTGGTCATAAAACGAAGCGTCCGGCGAACGGCGCGCAATGCCAAGCTGGTCGATGGCAGCCGGCATGGCGCCCGACAAGGCATAGGATTCGGCCAGTGCCAAATGCTGCAGCGCCTGCTTGCCCTGCGTGGCATACACCTTCGCCAGCAAGTCATGCAGCTTCGGATCCTCCCGGTACAGCTGGGCCTGATCGCGCAGATAATTGATCGCCTCATCATGACGCCCTGCCGTCATCAGTGCATCCGCGTACTGACGCGCAATCCCGCGTGACAGCGGAAATCGTGCGCGTGCGGCCTCCGCTACTTGCAGCGCATCTGCAGGCGCATTGCCAGCAAGTTTCACGTCAATGGCAAGACTATCCAAAAGTAAGCTGTGAACAGACGGAGCAACGCCCTGTGCTGCTGCAGAGGCTTCCTGCAGCAGCGCTTGCGCTTTTGCCGGTGTGCCCTGCCGCAGCGCCACGAAGGCCTGCCCGTATTTCGCCGCGGCGACGTTCAGCCGCGTCTTCTGCTGCAACTGCCGGTCAAATGCCGCCGACGCCTCGTGCAATCCCTGTGCCGAAACATCCTGCAGCACACGCAAGCGCGCCTTCGCCAAATGAAAATCAAGATTGTCAGCGCGCTGCTTGTAGCGCTGCTCGCGCGTGCGCGCCTGGATATCCGCAATCCGCTCCGTCGTCAGCGGATGGGAACGCAGATAAGCCGGCGCTGCATCGGTATAGGCACGCGTCGCATTCTGCATGCGGCCAAAGAAAGAGATCATCCCGGACGTATCGAAACCCGCCTCGCGCAGAATCTCCAGGCCGACACGGTCGGCTTCGCGTTCCGCATCGCGGCTGAAATTGAGCTGGCGCTGTATCGCCACGCCCTGGCCGCCCAGCAGCAAAGCCGCCGAAGTATCGGGGCTACCGCGCGCTGCCAACGCCGCCAGCACTGCCGCCGCCAGCGGAATCAAAGCGTCTTGACGTTGTTTGCCCAGCATGCGGGCGACATGGCGCTGGGCGACGTGGCCGATTTCGTGCGCCAGCACCGACGCCAGTTCCGACTCGTTCTGCGCCGCCAATATCAGGGCAGAATGCACGCCAATGAAACCGCCGGGCAGTGCAAACGCATTGAGCATCGGATCGCGCACCGCAAAGAAGAAATAATCGTAACCCGCCTCACCGCGCGCCTCCGGCCGTACCGCAAGCAGGCTGGCGCCGAAGTTATTCAAATATTCGAGTAACGGCGCATCATCCAGATAATCGCGGTCGCGGCGAATGTTGTGCATGATTTGCTCGCCCAGCCGGCGTTCCATCAGCGGCGACAATTCTTCGCGCTCGGTATCGCCAAGGTTGGGAAGATTCTGTGCGACAGCAGAAGATGGCGGCACCGCCACCGAGAGCGCGCACAGGAGTGCCAGCGTACATGCCCGTAAGCGTCGGACCGCACCGCAGGTGTCAGGGAAAAGAGAGGTCGATTTCACGATGCTATGATACCCGCACCGATGAATCGTTCAAGCAAGACACTATTTCCTTTCCCATGAACACCAACAAAGACCCTGACGACTCCGCCGCCGACCAGTCCGGCTTGACCCATTTCGATGCAGCCGGACAGGCGCACATGGTGGATGTCGGCGCCAAGGCAGAAACGCATCGCATCGCCATTGCCACCGGTACGATCCGCATGAAGCCGGAAACGCTGTCCATCATTCAGGCTGGTACGGCAAAAAAAGGCGACGTGCTTGGCATTGCCCGCATCGCCGCCATCATGGG
>DATLIB010000199.1:0-8180 GCA_035539595.1 Noviherbaspirillum sp. | reverse complement strand
TTCAAGACCGGCGACGTTGGGCTGTTCGATGATGACGGCTACCTGAGCATCGTCGGCCGCAGCAAGGACTTGATTATCTCCGGCGGTTATAACGTCTATCCCAAAGAGATCGAATCGTTTATCGACGAAATGGGCGGCGTGGCGGAATCTGCAGTGGTCGGCGTGACGCATCCCGAATTCGGCGAAGCGGTGACCGCTGTCCTTGTCCTCCAGCCTGGCGCATCATTAGCTGAAGCGGATGTAATCAACGCTCTGAAAGCCAGGATCGCCAATTTCAAGGTTCCCAAGCGCGTGTTCTTCGTGTCGGAACTACCGCGCAACACGATGGGCAAAGTACAGAAGAATCTACTACGGGAACGCTTCAAGGACAGCTGACAGCAGCGGCCAGCCTCATATCACCGGAAAGATTTATAAAGCATGTACGCCGCGAGTGCATAAAGCATCAAGGCGAATACCTTCTTCAATATTTTCACGGGCAAGGCATGTGCCGCCCTTGCACCGAACGGTGCGGTGGTAACGCTGGCAAGCGACACCACCAGCAATGCAGGCAGATAGATATAGCCGAGCGCCCCGGTTGGCAGATCAGGCACCCGCATTCCGAAGTAAATATTCGACAGAGTGCCAGCAAGCGCAATCGGAAAACCGAGCGCAGCACTCGTCGCAACAGCGTTATGAATTTTGACGTTGCACCATGTCATGAAAGGCACGGAAACGAAACCGCCGCCGGCTCCCACCAAGCCGGACAGAGTACCGATGACACCACCTGCCCCAAACATGCCGGGCGCTTTCGGTAATTCACGCGACGCCGAAGGCTTTTTATCCAGCAGCATTTGAGTTGCGGAAAACGCGACGAACACGGCAAAAAACAGCGCCAGCGCCGACGCATTCATTTGCGCACCGATCCAGGGGCCGATCCACGAACCGACCAGGATACCTGGGGTAAACAGTTTTACGACATGCCAAAGTACCGCGCCCCGCTTGTGGTGCGCGCGCACCGAAGACAAGGAGGTGAACATGATGGTGGCGAGTGAGGTTGCGATCGCCATATGGACAATGTGTTCGCCCGGGAATGCCTTGGCCGTCAAAATCATCGTCATGAACGGCACCAGCAACATGCCTCCGCCGATACCGAGCAAGCCTGCGGCAAAACCGACTGCTGCGCCCATCGCGAGCAGCGTCGCGACCAAAGAGAAATCCATCCAGAAGCTTTCTACTCTTATTCAAACTGCTGGATGATACACCGCCATTCCGAAGCCGTTATCGGGGTAATCGAAAGCCGGTTTCCGCGTTTGAGAATCTGCATGTCGGCGAGCTCCGGTTGCATGCGCAACTCTGCCAGCGACATTAGGCCCGTCTTGCGGAGCGCCTTGACATCCACCAGCATCCAGCGCGGATTGTCGCGCGAGGCTTTCGGATCGTGGTATTTGCTACACGGGTCGAACTGCGTCTCATCCGGATAAGGCGTACTTGCCACTTCCGCGATACCGGCAATGCCAGGCTCGGCGCAACTGGAGTGATAGAACAATACGCCGTCGCCAATGCGCATGACATCGCGCATGAAATTGCGCGCCTGATAATTGCGCACGCCGACCCATGGCACCGTCTGATCAGGTGCGGCAAGCGCATCGTCAATGCTTACCTCGTCCGGCTCGGACTTCATTAACCAGTACTGCATGTCGATTCATTTCAAGGCAGGTGGCGGCGAGACCCGCCACACACAAAAAAGCGGCTGCATAAAAATGCAGCCGCTCGTGAATTAGCCCCGCCTGTGCCGTCTTTGCCGGCATCCTGAACCTTACGGTTCAAGGTGGTCACAGTTAGTTCAATTTCGGGTTCATCGGACTAGCGACGCGCACGCCCATCGAACAAAATTCCGCAACCGATGCACATAAATGGTTCAAGGAATATATGGCAATCGCGAACACGGCAGGAGATTTGAGTGTACCCCAATCACGCACCATGTCAAAGACTTTGAGAAAAATTGAGGAGGGATTTTTACCGTTTTAAAAAAGGTTTTCCTGAGGGGCAAGTGCAGCGTCGAGCACTGCATGCATTGCAGAAATTTTTTGCGTTACTTCAGCCAGTGTCATCGCCGCGAACGGCCCCTCTTCCGATTTGGTCGAAAGTAATTCCGCTGCAATGCCAAGTGCTGCCATCACTGCGATGCGGTCATTGCCTTTAACCTTGCCAGCATCGCGAATCAAGCACATGCGCTCATCCAGGTAAGTAACTGCTTGCTGTAGCGCTGCTTCCTCACCTGCCTTACACGCCAGCCGGTACGGCTGCCCCATGATAGTCACATCAACCTGAATCATGCGGCCTCCTTATTCGAGGCGTCATCCGCGGGGAGCTTATCAAGCAATGCGGACACTCGGCAGGACGCTTCCTCCATGCGCTTTGCAAGATCGGCATTTTCTGCGGTAAGTGCCGCCACCATCCGGCGCAGATCGGCATTATCCCGGCGCAGGGATTGCGCCAGTTCCGCCACCAAGGCGATTTTTTCGGAAAGTTGATGAAATTCGGAAATCATCTTGCCACTATAGAGTCCCAAACGAATTTCCGTCAATAGATTCAACTACTTGGCAGTGCCATTTGAAGACAGCTCTCAACTATCTGACAACACCGTGATGTTGCGTCGATATTGGCAACTCAATAGAATTAAACGCCATGTGGGGCGGTAGCTCAGCTGGGAGAGCGTCGCGTTCGCAATGCGAAGGTCGGGAGTTCAATCCTCCTCCGCTCCACCATCAATACAAAGCCGACTCGTCCGCGCTGGCTTTTTTCATCGACCTGGACGCTGCAAGCGCGTCTTGTGATTGCTAGACAGAATGTATTGACCTACCGCACCTCAAGAGAATGGGTCGGGGGTCTCAGCGCGGACGAATTGAAATCATTGCCCAAATCCCTGTAATGCTTGTATGGAAAAGTTCGTGCTCTATTGCGCCCGGTCCGGCCGCGAGAAGCAGACCGCTTCGGCGATGTTGTGCGAGCCGACGATACGGTCCAAGAGAATACCGCGCCGTCAACTCAGAACAGCGTCGAATTGGGATATGTAAGTCAATGTATCCGCATTGAACTTTGTCCTGCTCCACATCGTCTTACAAGTCAAATTGACAATATTTTTTGTCAATATCGCGACCAATGCCGTTCTCTTTATTAACGCGGAGTAGATCATTGCCCTAGTAGCTCGTCACTCCTCATTTTTCATCCGCAGGTTGACGGTGAGTGAAGCGAACCCCAACGTTCACCCGGCTACGTCCTCGCGAACGCCGCTGTTGGGTTTCCTTCATCAACCCAACCTACTCGAAAATGGAACAGCGACGGACTACTATTAGATGGATGCGGGTAAGTGCAAGCGTGCCTGCTCAATGCCATTTAACAATCCAGCCTTGCCGACCTGACACAACATCCCCATGTACCGCCCCACCAGTTACAGCAATCGCTACCGTCGCTTTGCACGTCTGGCTGGCAGTCTTACCGCCGGAGTGGGCTTGTTGGCAATTGCCGTCTGGCTGTCCGATGTTGGTTTCTTTGGCGAGTTTCCTTCAGGCTTTTTCAGCATCAAGATCAACGGTGCTGTTTGCATATTGCTGTCCGGGATATCGCTTTGGCTGCTGGCGGCCGAACACTCCTCGCAACGCAAGCTCCTGACCAGCAATATCTTGGCTGCCACCACGGCCTCGCTCGGAATACTGACATTGGTCGGCTATGCAAGTGGGAGAGAGGTCCCTCTATTACAGCAATTGCTGACGGGAAGCGTCCTTATCCCCGCACAAAATTTTGAACGGATCTCCATTGCGGGGGGAGCCGTTTTCACCTTGCTCGGCAGCGCCTTGTTTCTGTTAGGCAGAAATGCGCCGCCCCCTTTGGTAGAAGGAACCACTTTATTAGCTTTGGGCAATATGCTGGTTCCCGCACTGGGCTACTTGTACGGCAAAAGCACGTTGTACCAAGTGCCGTATTTCGACATGGTTTCCTTGCCAATGGCGCCCCCCCTGATTCTTCTTTGCATGGGCATTCTGGCTGCGCGCCCGGAACGTGGCCTGATGGCCCTGCTGACCAACGACAGCGCTGGCGGCATCACTGCGCGTCGGTTGCTGCCGGCAGCGCTCTTTCTTCCGGTGGCGATCGAACGCCTGCAGTATTGGGGCTACCGCAACGGGCTGTACGATCATGACTTCGGGACGATTCTGATCGTCCTCTCCAGCATGCTGATCTTCACTATCCTGATCTTCTGGAATGCGCGCTTGCTATTGCGACTAGACGAGAAACGCGGCGATGCGGAAGACGCCTTCCGGCAGACGCTCGATATGTTGGAAACCAATCTGCACGCGCTGACCAATACCAATTCCCGTCTGCTGGCCGAAGCGAATGAGCGACGCGCCATATCGCTCAAGATGTCCTACCTGGCAGAACACGATCCGCTGACTGACTTGCCCAATCGATTCCTGCTAAATGACCGCCTGTCGCAGGCCATCGCCTTGGCGCTGCACCACGGCAACCGCGCAGCCCTGCTGTTTTTCGACCTTGACCGTTTCAAGCACGTCAATGACACACTCGGGCACATGATCGGAGATCGGCTGTTGCAGGAGGTCGCAGCGCGCTTGGTGCGCTGCAGACGCGAGACGGACACCATCTCCCGCCAAGGCGGCGACGAGTTCGTCATTCTTTTGCCGGAAGTAAACGACACTTACGCTGCTGCGCGCGCTGCCACCGAAGTACTGACGTCGATAACAACACCCTTCTCCATCGAAGGCCATGAAATCCACCTCACCGCCAGCATTGGCATCAGCATCTGCCCGGAAGACGGCGAAGATTCCGAAACCATGGTCAAGCACGCGGAAGCAGCGATGTACCAAGCCAAGGCACAGGGCCGCAACAATTACCAGTTCTTTACCCGACGCATCAATGAAAAGGCAGTCAAGCGTTTTGCCTTGGAAGGCAACCTGCGGCGCGCCATTGCGCGGGAAGAATCGGCACTGTATTACCAGCCCAAGCTAAGGATCACCGACCGCGCAGTGATTGGTTCAGAAGCGCTGATCCGTTGGAACAGCCGTCATGATGGCTTTGTGTCGCCAGCACAATTCATTCCCATCGCAGAAGAAAGCGGTCTCATCATCCCGATTGGCGAATGGGTGTTGCGCAGTGCATGCCGGCAGAACCGCGCTTGGCAGGATGCTGGCTATCCGGCGTTGCCGGTGTCGGTCAATGTGTCGGCAGTGCAATTCAAGGAAAAGACGTTCATCGAACTAGTCGCGCGCGTACTGGAAGAAACCGGACTCGACCCGCACTGCCTGGAACTGGAGTTAACCGAAAGCGTCACCATGCAGGACCTGGAACTGACGACTGCACAGCTCGAATTGCTCAAGCGCATGGGAGTCAGTCTATCCATCGACGACTTCGGCACCGGTTATTCCAGTCTCAGCTACTTGAAGCGTTTTCCCATCGATACACTGAAAATCGACCGCTCCTTTATACAGGACGTCACCACCGATCCCGATAGCGCAGCGATTACCTGTGCCATCATCAGCATGGCGAAAAGCCTGAAGCTAACAGTCATTGCCGAAGGCGTGGAGAACGAAGAACAGTTCGCCTTCCTGCGCACGCACGGTTGCGACGGGATACAAGGTTTTTACTTCAGTCAGCCGCTGACGGCACAAGACTTTGAACACACCATCCTGCAAGCTGCATCCATGCCGACGCAAGTTCGCGCTGCCAGTCCGTCAGACCAACTCCCATAGCTGCCCGTCCGCCGTAATCAATGCCGTCCTGGGCGATTTTCCGGGAAATACCTGCAACGCCGCTGCCCGATAACTGGCCAGTTGCTCCCGATAGGCGGTGCGCTCGCTTTCCAGAAAATCGCGCTTGTAGTCAAGGATCCATACCTCATCCTGGCAAATGACGGCACGGTCGAAGCGCAACAGTTGCGCACCGTTGAACACCTCTAGTTCGTTGCGCGCGTAATGGAAGTGCGCAGGATTGAAAAACCGCTCGAGCTGGGGCTGGGAGAATATCTGGAGCGCCCGCTCCCGCACGATGGCAGCCATTGCCGGCGGGCAGCGCAACCAGCGCACGATCTGCCGCACATCCGGCACATCGATCGGCCACACCGGCGCTTGCGTCAGACGCTCCAGCAAGGCATGCAAGTGGATGCCTTCATCGATGGCTTCGGTATGTATCTGGCGCACGGGCCGTGTCTCGCCCGCCAGCAACGGCGGATTGAAAACCGCCAGGTTGAATTCCGACTCGGCCACCCTCATCGCTGGCAGCGGCGTCTCGTCTTCCAGCACCGTTTCCGGCAGCGCCTGCAAGCGGTGATACCAACTATCTTCGATGCTGCCATCGGGCAATGCACCTCTGGCTCCAGCTACACCGCTCACGATGAGGATATGCTTGGCGCGCGTGATGGCGACGTACAGCAGATTCCAGTCTTCCTGCTGCTTGAAACCTTCTTCCGCCGCAAACAGATCGTCGCGCGCCGCGCCGCGCTCCTGCTTGCGTCCGAAGCAGGAAAAGTGCGTCGGCGCGTCCGCATCCTGCGGCCAGTCGCACAGGATGCCGCAGTCGTCGCGCGCGGCTTCGCTATGGTTAGCATCGACCAGCACTACGAGCGGTGCTTCCAACCCCTTTGCGCTATGAATGGTCAGGATGCGCACCGCATCCACTGCCGCATCCACGCTGGCCTCGTCGGGCGCATCGCTGTCCGCGCCATTTCTCAAGCGTCGCAAGGCGTCGATAAATTTCGGCAGGCTCGGATAACGACCGGCGTCAAGATTCAATGCCAGTTCAGTAAATGCCTCGATGTTGCCCAACACTTGCGCCCGAATCACCGGTTGCGCCGCCTGCGCATAGCGCGCCACCAACTGCCCCTGGTGCAGGATCAGGTCGAGCAAGTCGTGTACCGGCAGGCGCGGCGCCGCCGTCAGCCATTGCTGCAGCAGCCTTGCCGCGCGCTGCAGGGCCGGCGAAGCGGTGTTACCAATGGCTTGCAGACGCAGCCACCAGGATGCCTCAGCACGCTGCGCCAGCGCGATCAAATCCTCGTCGCTGGCACCGAACACCGGTGACTTCAGCACATGCGCCAGCGCGTGGTTATCGCCGGGCATAATCAGGAAAGTCAGCAATGCAATCAGGTCCGCCACTTCGAGTGACTCCAGCAAACCGCCACGCTTGTCAGAAACGAAGGGGATGCCGGCACTGCGCAAGGCGCTTTCGTAGGCGGTCAAGTAGGTGCGTTTCTTCACCAGCAGCATGACATCCGACCACTTTGCGGGATGCCCCTGCTGCGCTGACAGTGCGCGCATACCGGCAAGGATGGCCTGCGCCACGGCGCGGCCTTCGTCGATGCGACGCGCATCTTCCTGCTCCGCACGCGGAGTCGTCAGCGGATTGCGCAAGGCAAAGCCTGCGGGCGCAGCAGATTCGTCCTGTGCGCTATGCACCAGCGGCAAGCGCCATACCACGCCGCCTTGCGCGCCCAGCGTCGTTTGCGGCGCGTATATCGGGTTGGCCATGAAACTGGCATTGAGCACATCGACGATTGCCGAAGCATTGCGCCGCGTCTGGTTGGTGCGCAAGACATCCGCCCCCGCCTCGGCCAGCATCGCGCGCGCCGCCGAAAACACGCGCGGCTCGGCCCGGCGGAAACGATAAATCGATTGTTTGGGGTCGCCCACCACGAACACGCTTGGCTTGTGCGCATCGCCGCCGTAGGCATTTAGCCACGCCCGCACGATGCTCCATTGCAGCGGATTGGTGTCCTGGAATTCATCGAGCAGGATATGCTTGTAGCGCGCATCGAGCCGCGCCTGCAGGTAAGCGGCATGGTCCGGGTCGGTCAGCAGGCGGTAGGCATGCCACTCCAGATCGCCGAAATCGAAGACGCGCTGCTCCGCCTTGGCGGCCTGGTAATGCTCGAGCCAGACCGGCCCGAGTTGGAACAAGGCGGCGTTCAGCGCCAGCACATGGCTTTCGTAGCTGCGGCGCCGGCATTGCTTGAGCTGTTCGCCGATGACTTCGAATTCGCTGTCGAATGCCGTGAGGCCGTCGGCGCCGAGGTTTTGTTCGAGCGCCTTGGTCAGGTCCTTGGTCTTCTGGTTCTTGCGCGCTTCGCCGGCATCATTGAAAAATTCGTGGCACAACGCGTCGAAGTTTTCCACGCTGGCGCCGGCGCTCAGCGC
>DATLIB010000198.1:0-5048 GCA_035539595.1 Noviherbaspirillum sp. | reverse complement strand
GTCGAGCGCATTGCTCATGGCATCGAAGGCGGCGCCGTCGATCAGCGGCCCGATCAAGGTACTCTTCTCCAGCGGATTGCCGACCGGCAGCGCCGCATAGACTTTTTTCAGGCGCGGCACCAGCGTGTCGTAGATGCCCTCATGCACGAACAAACGGCGCAGGCTGGTGCAACGCTGCCCGGCGGTTCCCACGGCGGAAAACACGATCGCCCGCGTGGCCAATGCGAGGTCGGCGCTGGGCGCGACGATCATGGCATTGTTGCCACCCAATTCGAGAATCGAACGCGCCAGCCGTTGCGCACAGCGTTCCGCCACGGCGCGCCCCATGCGGGTGCTGCCGGTGGCGCTGACCAGCGGCACCCGCCGGTCATCGACCAGCGTCTGCCCGGCCGCATGCCCGCCTACGATCAACGCCGACAGATCGGACGGCGCATCGCTGCCGAAGCGCGCCATCGCTTTCAGGAACAAGGCTTGCACCGCCAGCGCGGTGAGCGGCGTCTTTTCCGACGGTTTCCACACCACGCTATTGCCGCACACGAAGGCCAGCGCCGCATTCCACGACCAGACGGCGACCGGAAAATTAAAGGCGGAAATCACGCCCACCACGCCCAGCGGATGCCAGGTTTCCATCATGCGGTGGCCGGGACGCTCGGAGGCGATAGTCAGACCATACAACTGGCGCGACAAACCGACGGCGAAGTCGCAAATGTCGATCATTTCCTGCACCTCGCCCAAGCCTTCCTGCACAATCTTGCCGGCTTCCATGCTCACCAGTTTGCCCAGCGCGTCTTTATGGCTGCGCAATTCCTCGCCGAACAGCCGTATCAGTTCGCCCCGGCGCGGGGCCGGCACCTTGCGCCATTGTTCGAAAGCCGCCTGCGCGCGCCCGATTTTGTCGGCGACCTGCTGCGGCGAATCGGCGCGCAGGCTGGCCAGGGGCTCACCATTGATCGGGCTGATGCTGTACCAGTCGTTGCCGGCGTAGTGCGCCAAGTTCACGCCCATGCCGGTTAGCAGATTTTTTGCGGATTCCATTGAGGTTGTCCTTTCGTAAGCAGCGTTCAGGCGACGTCAATCAAGCGGCGTAAAAGCGACCGAAGCGATTGGATAGAAAATCCTCCAAGCCGGCCTGCTCCTGCCGGACCAATCCTCTTTTCGGCAATTTTCCTTGCATCACCAAATCCACCATGGTGCAGATGCCGGCAGCCGTGGTGAGTTGGATGGCGGACAGCAACTCACCGTTCACGCGCTGGCTGTAAATCTTTTTGGCATAGGTTTCCTGCTCCAGCCGCCCTTCGCGCATGCCGCACACCGTGGCAAAGGCCAGCACCACATCCTGCCGGGTAATCGGGATCGAGGCTTCCATCACTTCCTTCAGAATCGGGCGGCGTTCCGGCAAGCCCAATTGCAGATCGCGCACCAGCATTTTGATGATATCCCTGTGCCCCGGATAACGCACCGTTTTGTAGTTCAGGTTTTGCACCTTGCCGGCCAGGCTCTCGCACAAGCTGCCCAAACCGCCCGAGGTGTTGAAGGCTTCGTAATCGATGCCATCCAGGGAGAAATGCTCCATCTCCTCCAGCGGCGACACTTCGCGCAACTGGCCATCGACAATCGCTTCGCAGGGATTGCAATATTCGTTGATCAGGCCGTCGGTGCTCCAGGTGAGGTTGTACTTGAGGGCATTGCTCGGATAGGTGGGCAAGGCACCGACACGCATGTGAACGTCGCGCAGCGTGTCGAAACGGCTGGCCAGGTCGCTGGCGACGATGGAAATGAAGCCCGGCGCCAGCCCGCACTGCGGCACAAAGGCGGTGGCGGCATCTTCCGCCAGTTGCTTGACCACGCGCGTGCTTTGCACGTCTTCGGTCAGATCGAAATAATGCGCGCCCGCTTTTTTTGCCGCCGTGGCAATCACCGGCGTCAGGAAATACGGGCAGGCGGACAGCGCGACCTCATGACCGTCGATCAACTCCAGCACCGTCCTGGGGTCGGCAATGTCGGCTTGCACGGTACGTACCTGCGGAAAATGCATGGCACTGACATGCGCCAAGCGCTGCGGGTCGCGCTCGGCCACAGTCAGCCGGTAGTCGCCGCTATGCGACAGCAGGTTCAGGATGGCGTCGCCGATCTTGCCGGCGCCGAGGAGGATGAGCGGGGTTGTCATTGTTGGTTCTCCATCGCGTTGGTCCGATGGAAAAAGTGTACGTCCCTGCCTTGTCGGAAAATAGGGAGCAAAGCGTCGTCATCATGTATGCTTTCGCGACAAATCGACGAACCATCACGGCACAGTGCACAACATGAAACCGACGCTCGATGACATCGACAACAAAATCCTGGCCTTATTGATGGATGACGCGCGCATGCCGACCGCCACCATTGCCAAACGTGTGGCGATTGCCCGCACCACGGCCATCGCCCGCATCAGCAACCTGGAAAAACGCGGCGTCATTGCGGGATACGGCGTCCGGCTGAATCAGGAGCTGTACCAGCCGGCGGTACGCGCCTATGTCGGCATTACCCTGGACCCGCGCAAGGCCGGCGGCTTGGTGGCGCTGCTGCAGAAAATGCCGGAAGTGGAAACCCTGTGCGCCGTCAGCGGGCCGGTGGATTACATGCTGACGCTGCGTTGCCAATCGACCGGCGAGCTGGACCGGCTGCTGGACCAGATCGGCGCCATGGAAGGCGTACGGCAAACCGCCACATCGATTATCTTGACCAAGCGGATCGACCGCAGTCCAATGTGACACTGCCCCAAGGAGACCGTCATGCATTCCATCCCGGAAACCAAGAAAAACCATCTCTGGCGCAAAGTCGTCTGGCATACCGACCCCGACGAATTCCCGCTCGGTCCCTATCATTCGGCCGAGGTGTACTGCTGTGAAGAAGCGAACGGCTACGCCGTCTGGTATGTGCGCAAACTGTCCAAGGACGACCACCATGGCCCCGACAGCGTGGAAAACGCGGACTATCTGCTGAATTACTTTCCAAAGACAGGACGCGACGATGCGATAGAGCGCGCGGTGCTGATTGCCAACAGCGATGCATCGGCGGCCAAGGTGATTAATCATCTGGACAGGCTGGCTGCCGCCGCGCAAAAGGTCTGAAGCGGCCGATGCAGGGAGTTAATGAAGCGGTGCTAATCGTCAGCACGCGGCGTCGATGGCGGCGTCTTTGGCGCTGTCTCTGGCAAACGCTTTTCACGAAGAAAATCGTCCAGTGCATCGACAAACTGGACAAAGTCCTCCTGCTTTCCGTGGTAGCCAAGCAGCGGGCTCGGATTCGGTTCCGTGATCTTGAAAGAAGGGGTTGGCTGGCCGTCCTCCCCCATGACCATTTCCATTTCTCCGCGCGGCTTTAGCAGCATTTCCAGTTCTACCAAGCCTGCCGGGGAATAGCCTCGTTGCTTCATGTGGCCCATCAAATTCGTTTGCGGATTTTTATCGTAATCCATCGTCAGCGCTACGCCCCGCAATTTTTCAAAGTCGTACCCGAGCGTGCCGCCCTTGATCGCCTCGTCTTTCTGCGCTTTATTCAGCAATTGAGGGTCGAACAACAGCATTGCGGGCTTGTGTTTTAACGCCACGCGGCTTTCCAGCGCAGCCATGAAGAATTGCGCGGTCGCGCCGCCCATCGAGATACCGGACACGGTATCGAGCCTGGACGATGAATCGGGATCGTTAAGTACTTTTGCGAATATCTCTGCTGCTTTTAACGTCGCGTCAAAGACCGCCCCGCCTTGCATTCCGGCCGCCGTCCAAGGAATTTCCAAAAGATCGCTGAATGTTTGGGTTCCGCCGAAACAGATGGCCATAGGTTGGCCGAATCCCATCTGATCGACGCCTATCTTGATATGTGCGGTATGCATCGCTTGCTGCAGCTCCGCGATATCTTTCTCATCTAATGCAGGGAAATATTCCCTCAACTGCGCTGCTGTTTTGCTGGTGTAATCAGAATCGTCGGCATCGATGATGTGGCGAGTGACCTTCTGAAACACGTCAATGCTCGCCGCTTTTTTTTCATTGAGATCCATACCGTCGGTAGACAGTCCAAATGCTTCGGCGAGCCTATCGATTGATTTTTCCGCCCAGGTATGGATGTTATCGGCAAGCACCTTATGGTGACGGTACTGCTGGAGCAGTTGTTGTGCGCGTGACGCACTGCCGGAAACAACGGGTGTATTGCCCCCCGGCCTCTGTGCCCCTATGGCCGTAGGCGAAGCCGGCGTCTCGGAAACAGGAGATAGGTCGTCGTCATTTCCTGTATGAAGCGCTTGTGTCGCGGGGACATACTTCAGAAAAGTATTCATCTTGGACATATCTTCCCCTCTTGGCGTTTAACGGTAACGGTAACGGTAACGACAACGACTGATGACTGATGACTGATGACTACCAACCATCTGGATACTTTGCGAAAAATTCAATCTAGGCCGGCCATAGCGGCGGCTCGTCCATCAACGCAATCTGTTCGCGCAGTTCCAGAATGCGATCTTGCCAGTAACGCTGCGTATTGAACCAGGGAAAAGCAGCAGGAAAGGCGGGATCCTCCCAGCGCCGCGCCAGCCAGGCGGAGTAGTGGATCAGCCGTAAGCTGCGCAAGGCTTCCACCAGATGCAGTTCGCGCGCATCGAAGTCGTGAAAATCCTCGTAACCGGCCAGCAGGTCGGACAGCTGGCGCGTCATGTCGCCGCGCTCCCCCGACAACAGCATCCATAAATCCTGGATCGCTGGTCCCATGCGGCTATCGTCGAAATCGACGAAATGCGGACCGTCATCGGTCCACAGCACATTGCCGACATGGCAATCGCCATGCAGACGCAAGTACCGTACATCGCCTGCACGCTCGTAACAGCGACGCACGCCGTCCAGCGCCTGCATCACCACGCTGCGCCATGTATCCGCCAGATCGTCGGGGATGAAACCGTTTTCCAGCAGATAGTCGCGCGGTTCCTCGCCGAAGCTGACAATATCCAACGCCGGACGCGCCTGATACGGCCGCACTGCACCGATTGCATGGATGCGCCCGATGAAACGCCCCATCCATTCGAG
>DATLIB010000197.1:0-7250 GCA_035539595.1 Noviherbaspirillum sp. | reverse complement strand
GAATCGTCATGCGCCAAGATCGATGCTGTGCCATTGCCTTGATGTACATCGAGATCAACAATCGCTACGTGTCTAGCACGTCTCTCTGCTTGCATCAGACGGGCCGCAATCGCAGCGTCATTGAAGACGCAAAAACCCTCGCCACGATTCGCGTAGGCGTGATGCGTACCTCCCGCTAAGTTGACGGCTACCCCCCAATCCATGGCGGCGCGGCAAGCAGCTATCGTAGCGCCAGCGGAGCGACGCGAACGCTCTACCATCTGGGGCGACCATGGAAAGCCGATCGCCTTTTGTTCTGCGTGCGATAAGGAGCCAGTTAAAACGCGTTCTATATAAACAGGATGATGCGCCAACGCCAGTACACCATCGGATGCTGGCGGCGCTTCATGACATTCGATCTTTGGCACTGCACTGCGCACAGCCTCACGCACGAGACGGTATTTCTGCATCGGGAAGCGGTGCCCTTCCGGTAGCGGCAACACAAAATGATCGCTGTAGAAGGCTTTCAAGAATTGACGTTTACGTAAAGGGAATCAATCAAGTCTAGCATGCGAGGGAAAAGCGCATCTTTTTGACAAAAATATAATTTCTGCGTATTTTTACGGGCCATTTGGTTTTTCTGTGTTTTTGTGCTTCGCAACAAAACTTGTTGACACGGTTAAATTTGCCTTTACAATGCGAATTGTTGCAATGCACAAACAAGATGCCGGTCTGCATTGCCTATATCAAGAATTTTTGACCCATTATTTCTCCCAAGGAGATCAATATGTTTGCCATTCCTGAACAATTTTCCGCTGCCTCCAAAGCCAACCTGGAAGCCCAATTCGCCTTATTTGCCGCTTTGACTGCAAAAACTTTTGAAGGCGTAGAACAAATTGTCGGCCTGAATTTGAATGTCGCCAAGGCCTCGCTGGAAGAATCCAGCGCCGCTGCAAAGCAATTCCTGGGCGTTAAGGATGCGCAAGAGTTCCTCGCACTCGCTACTGCACAAGCACAACCGAATGCAGAAAAAGCCCTAGCCTATGGCCGCCACCTAGCCAGTATCGCCTCGGGCGTACAGGCCGAATTCAGCAAAGCAGCTGAAGAACAAATCGCTGAAACCAGCCGTAAGGTGCTGGAATTGGTTGAAGAAGTGACCAAGAATGCGCCAGCAGGTTCGGAAAATGCCATCGCCTTGGTTAAATCCGCTATCGGCAATGCAAATGCCGGCTACGAACAACTGACCAAGACCACAAAACAAGCGGTGGAAGCATTGGAAGCCAACCTGAATACCGCTGTAACCCAGTTTACCCAACCGGGCGCAAAAGTGCGCGCAGCGGCAGTAAAGAAGTAATTGCTGTACTGCCGGCGCGGTATGCATGCAGCCGTGCCGCATATTTACGAATAGCAGTTTCCGCAGTACCATCGTTTCCCCCTCAGGTTTTGGTACCGCTTCTGATGCCCCGATATTCGGGGCATTTTTTATTTCGCGCCCTTTGCAATCGCGCGCGCAAGCACGATCACCGGAACGAACGCAATCATCACGATGGTAAATGCCGGCAGTGCCGCTTCGCCAAGCCGTTCATCTGCTGCCAATTGGTGCGTGATCACCGCCAGCGTATCAAAATTAAAAGGACGTACCGTCAGAGTCGCCGGCAATTCCTTGACGACATCGACAAATACCAGCAAGCCGGCAGTCAAGACGCTACGCCATAACAACGGCGCATGCACGTGCCACAACATTGCGCCGAGACCATAACCGAGGCTGCGCGCACTGGCGTCCATGCTGGGCGTAATCTTGTCCAGACCAGCCTGCACGCTCTGGTAAGAAACGGCGAGAAACCGTACCAGGTAGGCATAGATCAGTGCCAATACACTGCCCGTCAGCGCAAAAGTTAGTCCCCGCTCTACTCCCCATGTGTCCAGCCGTGATAAGGGGATCAGGATGCCTACCGCAATCACGGCGCCTGGGACGGCATAACCAAGACTGACGATGCGGTTGCATACCGCCTGTAAGCGGCTCTTGGTCGTGCGTGCCGCATACGCCAGCAGAATGCAAATCAAAATCGCAATCAATGCCGTCGCACCGCCCAGCAATACACTGTTTGCCAGCCAATCCAAGTAGCGTATGCCAAACTGCACCGACTCTTCCTGCGACAGCAGTCTCAGCAGGATCAGCACGGGAACCACGAAGCCGAGCATCACCGGCACCAGGCAAAACATGCTGGCACTCCATGCATGAATACCATGCAGCAGCATCGGTGCCTGCAGCCGGCTACGGCTGCCGACCGCATAGTAGCGTGCCCTGCCCCGGCTTTTTTGTTCCAGCGCCATCAGCACGGTGATCGCGATCAGCAGCACAGCGGCGATCTGTGCTGCTGCGGTACGGTCGGAAAAGGTGTACCAGGATTTATAGATGCCCGTCGTCAGAGTCGGCACACCGAAGTACGCTACCGCGCCGTAATCGGCCAAGGTTTCCATCAAAGCCAGCGCAATACCGGCGACAGCAGCCGGACGTGCCAGTGGCAGGCTTACCTTGATAAAGGCACGCCATGGGCCTAATCCGAGAGTGCGCGCAGCGTCCCACATACGTGGGCTACGCTCAAGGAAAGCGTTGCGGGCCAGTAAATATACATAGGGATATAACACCATCGCAAACAGGATGCCGGCACCGCCAACCGAGCGTATCTGGGGAAACCAGTAGTCGTGTACCTGCCAGCCGAACGCCTCGCGCAAAGCGCTTTGCACCGGGCCGGAAAACTGCAGGAAGTCGGTATAGGCATAGGCGACAACATAGGCAGGCATCGCCAACGGCAGTACCAGCGCCCATTCAAACAAGCGCTTTCCCGGAAAATCGAACACCGCTACCAGCCACGCACAACCGATTCCTCCAGCGCCAGCCAATATTGCAACGATGAGGGCGATATACAGACTATTGAGCAGATATTCCGGAAGTACTGTCGCCCACAGGTGCTCGAACGTTGCTCCCGAATCACCTCCCGCCAACAGGTTGGAGAAGACGCCGAAGATGGGAATGCCAACCAGAATAGCGACCGCAAGCGATGCGATCAGCAAAGGATGAATACCGCCACCGCTTAGTCGCGGCGGGCACGGCGTGGATTTACACATGAAAGTCTACTTGTGCGCGTACGATTTCGCTAAATGAGAATTATAATCAATCTCGTATTCCATCCATGCAATTATTCACTTCCGCTTTATGAACGCCTCTTTTCCCGTGCCTAGCCATTTGCAGGTCGACTCCATTCGTGTCGGTTACGCGCATGGCCGCCACATCCAGGAAATCGTGCATGGCTTGTCATTCGCGCTGGCGCGTGGGGAAATCGGATGTCTGCTCGGGCCTTCAGGGTGCGGAAAAACAACTGTGCTACGAGCGATCGCCGGCTTCGAGTCGCTGCTCGATGGTCGCATCACGCTAGGTGGACGAGAGTTGAGTCATAAGTCCTACACTGCGCCCCCTGAATCGCGCCAAGTCGGTGTCGTATTTCAGGATTACGCCTTGTTTCCCCACTTGTCGGTATGGGACAACATTGGCTTCGGCTTGCGCAAGCTCACTCTTACCGAGCGCAAAGCGCGTGTAGATAAATTGCTATCAATGGTCGGCCTTACCTCGCATGCACGCCAGTTTCCGCACGAACTGTCGGGGGGGCAGCAACAGCGTGTGGCATTGGCACGTGCGCTGGCGCCACAACCCGACCTGCTTCTGCTGGACGAACCGTTTTCCAACCTAGACGTGGACTTGCGCGAACGGCTGGCGCTCGAAGTGCGCGCCATCCTCAAGGAACTCAATACGACGGCGGTGCTGGTCACGCATGACCAGCACGAGGCTTTTGCGATCGCCGACCATATCGGGGTCATGCAAGATGGCGCTATCCTCCAATGGGATCGTGCCTACGATCTTTACCATCGTCCATGCAACCGCTTCGTGGCGGATTTCATCGGACAAGGCGTCTTCACGCCGGGCGTGATCGACCGAGAAAGTCAGGTGGTCAATATCGAACTGGGCAGCCTGCCACTGTGGCAGGGCGTGGGAACGTGCTCGACCGCTGACAAGGACGGAGCACAAGTCGATGTGCTGCTACGCGCGGATGACGTCATCCACGATGACGCCAGCCCGTTACAGGCGGAGGTGGTGCGCAAGGCATTTCGCGGGGCGGAATTTTTGTACACCCTGAAATTACCCAGCGGACAAAAATTACTGGCCCTGGTGCCCTCGCACCATGACCATGCGACCGGGGAAAAAATCGGTATCCGCTTGGGCGCTGACCACGTCGTTACCTTCCCCCGTGAAAAAAAATCTGCCTTCGCAGACGACAGCATGGATTAGTATCGGCTAGACGTACCGATATTCGGCTTTGAACTCGTCCAGTCCCCGCAGCATTTTTTCAAACGCGGCCATCACTTGCACAGGTTCGCCTTTCACTCCCAATTCGATATGCCGCCGGATCGTCGCATCGCCGACACTTGGCAGACTGAATACCTTCACCAACGGGAAATCCACCTCGATGGCCTCCATCAAGGGGGTCAGTGTGGACTCTGCCATTTCAAAGACCAGCACTGCCTTTTCCAAGCGGGGGGCTCGCGAGAACAGATGCGAATAATGCGTATCCAGTACCCATTCGATCATCGGCCATGCCATCACCGGGAATCCCGGCATAAAGTAATGTGCCCCTCCCTTGCCATGGCAAATTGAAAATCCCGGGATCTTGTTATAGGGATTGGGGATGATGGCTGCCCCTTGCGGAAACTCGCCCATCTTCAAGCGGTGCAGATTTTCCGGCACAGCATAATCAGGTGTCAGCCCCGTCTCGCGCGCCACGTCGGCGATCCGTTCTTCGATCTTCAACTTTGCTTCCGGATGCAGCATCAGCGGCACATCCAACGCAGCCGCCGCGCACTGGCGCGTATGATCGTCTGGCGTCGCACCGATGCCGCCACAGCAAAACACAATGTCGTTGCTGGCGAACGTACGGCGGAGCACGGAGGTAATACGTTCGCGGTCGTCGCCCGCGTATTCCGCCCAGGACAATTGCAATCCGCGAGCAGTCAGCAGTTCGACCACCTTGGGAAAATGCTTGTCGGCGCGTTTTCCTGACAGAATTTCATCGCCGATGATAATGAGTCCAATAGCCATAAAAAGATTCGCTGGGCAAAGAATCATTATGCCTCAGCACCCTCAATTTCATCGCCCGGCCTTACTGCCTATCCGGCAGTTGTAATGGAGAGGCCATTGCCGCCGGTTCTGGCTTTCCTCGCAACGCAGCCAGCGCATCGAGACAGTAATACTGGAACCACAAGCCACTGAACACGAAGACCAATACATACAGCCAGATCGCTCCTGCCGCCAGTAGCGGAAAAAAGATGACCGACAGCGCACCGCCCAACCACAACAGGGTTGGCGCCGCCCCCATCGCGCCGGCAATCGTTCCGATTGCCAGCAGCGGCCAGCGGTGAATGCGCATGACGTCTTTCAATTCTTGTGCACTAGCATGTTCAGCCAAAGCGTCATACGCCATGACACGGTAAGTCAACCACCCCCACAAGGCGGGCTGAACAAGGAAGGTCAGTGGTGGGAACAGGGTTAAAGGCAAGGTGACCAGCCACAGCACCACAAATACGATGAACGAGTAAGTGGCGATCCACAAGCTGCCGGCGAGCGTACCGCCATGGCGTTGCTCGAGGTCGGGATAGTGGC
Organism: Noviherbaspirillum sp.; assembly: GCA_035539595.1. Classification (GTDB taxonomy): domain Bacteria; phylum Pseudomonadota; class Gammaproteobacteria; order Burkholderiales; family Burkholderiaceae_D; genus Noviherbaspirillum. Next base: position 1,558 of record DATLIB010000197.1, on the reverse strand, counting down.
GGTGACCAACATGGCGCACGATGACTGGCATGGCCATGGTGCCGACGAACATCAGGGCGGTCAGTATCATCAATGGCAACAGCACCCACATGGCCAGCAAGGGCACGAGCACGGTCTTGATGGCTCCCAAACCAAACCAGCCCAGCACCTCGCCTGCCACCGCAAAGCCCTCGTGTGCAGCAAAGTAGGCATGCAGCCAGTCGATCGTCGGCTGCAGGCCGAGCCACAACAACACGCCCCATATCGCTGCCGACACCACAAAAGGCAGCACGGTCAACAGCAGCATCTTGATATGCAGTTGCGACAACAAGGCGCGCCCGAAAGCAATCAATACCGGTTGCATGAGCACTATCTCCTTTTAACATTCCGTTTGGCCACAAGTTACCCGGCAGCGAGGCCGTATCTTACCGAAACCAGCGCTGATAACGTGCCCGCCACCTGAAGAAATGGAGGTCCGCTGATACAATCGCGCGACTTGTCAACCGAATAAAGGAGTAACCATGTCGACCACAATGACCGCCTCTGGCCTGCAATACGAAGACACCACCATCGGCTCCGGCGAAGAAGCCCAAGCCGGTCAGCACGTTACCGTGCACTACACCGGCTGGTTGCAGAACCCGGATGGTACCGCTGGCAGTAAGTTCGATTCGAGTAAGGACCGCAACGATCCGTTCAGCTTCCCGTTGGGTGCCGGGCACGTTATCAAAGGCTGGGACGAGGGTGTGCAAGGTATGAAAGTTGGAGGCGTACGCAAGCTGATCATTCCCTCGTCTCTGGGCTACGGTGCGCGCGGTGCCGGCGGCGTGATTCCGCCGAATGCCACTTTGATTTTCGAAGTGGAACTTTTAGGCGTCTAAGCACTCTTTCTCAGGAGCACATGACCTGATACCGGTGGTTGGATAAATACAAAAGTGTTGTCTGAATTGCCTGGTCAGCGGGATATGCGACATACGGCATGGCATTCCGCTGCAGGCGACAAGAGTCGTTCAACCCACGCCCTTCCAACTGCACACGCAGTCCTCCTCCGGATCAGGCCCTTATGCATTTGAAACAGATTTTTCTTGGCAGCAGTCTCATCGCAGTTTTGCTGCTGAGCGGTTGCACCGTCCTATCCGTCGCTGGTGCGGCAGTCAGTGTCGGCGTTGCCGCCGGCTCGCTGGCTGTGGGCGCGGTGTCCACAGCCGCCAGTGGCGCCGTGGCCGTTGGCAGCGCAGTCGTCGGCAGCGACGATGAGGATGACGACTGACATTGCCCCCAAGGCATCCACATGCTGCATGAGAGTACGGTCTGAAAGGCCTTAGCTTCCGGCGCCGAACACCTTCTCCATCTTCGCCGTGACTTTTTCTTCAATGGCCGGCGCAAACGCCTTGAACAGGAACCCGAGCCTGATTTCCAGCCGCGCCTCATCGTCTGTCAGCGTTAATGCCCCTGCTACGCTGTCGCTCTTGAACAGCAGCACGTTTCCCTCCCACTCGCAACTCATACCATACGCGCCCGCCATCTGATCCGCCATTTCCTGTGCGGCAGCCTTCGCCTTGGACTGTGTCAGCGTATGTAC
>DATLIB010000196.1:0-3816 GCA_035539595.1 Noviherbaspirillum sp. | reverse complement strand
CTCAATCACAGAGTCGGACATCAGTAAAACCCCACGCCCTTGAAGACGATGGCAAACACGGCATCGGCCAGAATGACAGCCGTGATCGCGCAGACCACCGAGAGCGTGGTGCCTTGGCCCAGGCTTTCCGTATTAGGCTGGATGCGCAGGCCGAAATGGCAGGCAACCAGGGCGATCAGAGCGCCGAATACGACACCTTTGCCAAGGCCGATCCAGTAATTCGGCAGCGGCACTGCAGCGGGCAGTTCCTGCAGAAAATACGTGATCGACAAACCTAGCTCGAATTTGGCGGCGACCATGCCGCCAAGCAAAGCGATCGCATCCGTCCACACGACCAGCAAGGGCATCGAAAGCGCCAGCGCCAGCACCCTTGGCATGATCAAGCGAAAGCCATGCGGCATGCCCATGACCAGCATCGCATCCAGTTCCTCAGTCACACGCATGACACCGAGCTGGGCGGTTATCGCGGAACCGGAGCGGCCTGCGACCAAAATCGCCGCCAGCAAGGGACCCAACTCGCGCACGATGCTCATGCCGAGAATATTGACCAGGTAAATATCGCCACCGAAGGTCTGTAATTGCTGCGCTGAAAGATAAGACAGTACGACCCCAATTAAAAATCCCACGAGCGCAGTAATGCCGAGTGCTTGGTAGCCGATATGGAAAACATTGGCCGAAATTTCCTTCCATGGCCCACGCACAGGGTGCCGCATGAAACGGCCCAGATCGATTGTCAGCTGCCCGATGAGTGCCACGAAGCCGGTCAGATGTCCCGCCACAGTGCTCAAGGCCGAGTCCAGTCGGGCAGGGGAAAACCACTGTTGCCTGGATGCGACGGGTAATGCCAGTTCCCCCGCCGCCTCGATGCGCTGGAACAAGGCTTCATGCCGCGGATCTAGCGCCAGTTGTCCCGGACGTGTTTTGCCCCAGGCATTCCAGAATAGTTGTGCGCCGATATGGTCCATGGCGCTAATCTGCGATAGATCCCAGGCAATCGGCGCCGCGTTCGGCAACGTGCGCAATCGTTGCTGGATCAGCTTGATGGCGCCTGCTTGGGCCAGGGCTTGTACTTGCCAGGATCCGCTGGCCGATACGGTCAGATGGGGTTCCCTGCCGATAGTGAGCGACGGTGCTTGCCGAATTGTCATGCCGCGAGTTTAAGGGAGATTGTCCGAGGCGTCATCCGACGCGATGGTCGATGCCGACCGGCATTACGTTTGATCCATCCTCCCGCTACAATGCGGCCATGACTTCTGCCCTTGATTCCGAACGGATTGCCTCCTTGTGCCGCTCCGCCGCGCAATGCGTGACCATCCGGCTCGTCGATGAAACCGGATCCACCAACGCCGATCTGTTATCCCATCTCGACACGCTGAGCGGGCCGACACTGTTAGTCGCCAAATCGCAAACCGCCGGACGCGGTCGTGCCGGTCGTGTCTGGCATTCCGTACCGGGCAAATCGCTGACTTTTTCCCTGGCATGGAAATTCGACCGGCCGATGCACGCCCTGGTCGGTTTGCCGCTGGCGGTCGGCGTGGCCATCGCCGACGCGCTGGCCATGTTCGAGATCAAGCTGCGGCTCAAGTGGCCGAACGACGTGCTGCATGAAGGCAAGAAACTGGCCGGCATTTTGATCGAATCGGCTTCCGCTGCGCGCGTGCCACATGAGACCAGCTGGGCGGTGATCGGTATCGGTCTCAACATGGGAATAAGCGACAGTGCCGCCGCTGGCATTGCTCGACCAATCGGCAACATTCCCTGGTTGGCTGAACTGGATCAGGACACGTTGCTGGCGACGCTGCTGAACGGTTTGTCGGAAGCACTGGTGCAGTTCGAACACGAGGGGCTGGCGGCATTCACGTCGCGCTGGAATGCCTTGCATGCTTACAGCGGACAGCCGGTAACGATTCTGGATAACGGCAAGGTGCTGCATGAAGGTATCGCCGTCGGTGTCGATGGGGTCGGTCGCTTCTTGCTCGATAGTACCGAGGGGCGCATTGCGGTGATGGCCGGCGATGTCTCGCTGCGTGCAAGAGAGGGTTGAACAAATGCTTTTGTTGATTGATGCCGGCAACACCAGAGTGAAGTGGGCGCTGGTTTCCAATGGGGGGCAGGGGGCTGCAACGCTCGGTCGATGGATCGCGTCCGGCCTGGTCGAGCATGCCGACGTGCTGCAATTGCGTGACGCTTGGCGCGATCGCGGCATCGTGCGCGTGCTGATTTCCAATGTTGCAGGCCAAGGCATGCGCGACACCTTGGAACAGGTGTTGCTGGGGGCGCTCGGCATGCAGCCGGTGCCGCTGGCCTGGTTGAGTTCGGTGCCGTCCCTGGCTGGCGTACGCAACGCCTACCGCGATCCCGCCCAGCTTGGCTGCGACCGTTTTGCTTCGGCCATCGGTGCGCATGCCTTGTACCCGGACCAAGCCTTGATTGTCGCCACTTGCGGCACGGCGACTACCGTGGATGCCGTCAGCGCCGAAGGCGTTTTTCTGGGTGGTATGATTTTGCCCGGTCTGGGGCTGATGGCGCAATCGCTGGCACGCAATACGGCGCAGCTGCCGCAGGTGGCCGAGAATCTGGATATAGCCGAACCGTTCGCCGACAACACCGACGCAGCTATCGTCAGCGGCTGCATTGCGGCGCAGGCTGGTGCGATCGAGCGCGCGATGGCCGCCCATGCGCGCAGTCACGGCAAGGTGCAGTGCATCTTGTCGGGCGGCGCCGCCAAACTAGTGTCGCCGCATCTGACTTCTCCTCACACCAACATCGATAACCTCGTGCTAATCGGCTTGCACACAGTGGCAATGAAGACATGATGCTGAAATTCTTTTTTTGGGCTTTGCTGCTTGCCAATACCGGCCTGTTTGCCTACCAGCAAGGTCATCTGGATACCATGTTGGTGAGCGGCCATGAGCCGTCGCGCATGAACAACCAGCTCAATGCCGACAAGATCAAACTGATCCCCGCTCCCGTTGCCAAACCTCCGAAGGCACCAGTGCCTGAGCCGGCGCCCGAACCAGCACCGGTTGCTGCGGCTCCGGTTGTGGAGAAGAAGGCAGAGCGGTTCGTCTGCGTCGAGCTGGGCCGGTTCAACCCCAGCGATGCCAAGCGTTTCATGGCAAGGCTGGCACCGTTGTCGCTTGGTGCGCACGTGTCGCAACGTTCCCTGCAAGAAGTGGCAAGTCATATCGTGTATATCCCGCCGCAAGGCGATCGGGAAGGCGCGGAGAAAAAGGTGATCGAATTGCGCCAACTCGGTGTGGAAGACTTTTTCGTGATCCAGGACAATCCTGCGCTGCGTTGGGGAATTTCCCTGGGCGTATTCAAACAAGAAGAGGCAGCGCGGGCGCATATGGAGAATCTGACACTGCAAGGCGTGCGCGGCGCTCGCCTAGGGCAACGCATGACGGCGTCAAACATGGTGGCGTTTCAGTTGCGGGAGCTAGACCCTGCCACGAAAAACGCGGTGGAAAAAATCAAGGCGGATTTTCCGAAACAGGAAATGCGCAGTTGCGGCCCGACCTGAGGTTAACTGTTTTCCCGTGGCGCGGCATCCTGCGCCATCACGGCCACGCGTAGACAGGCGGGACAAAAGCAGCGGCTCTGTGTGCCGTCAGCGGCGCTCCTGACATAGGCACTGGACGGCAGCGGCGGGAGTTGCGTGCACCAGCACGGCGCCTGCGCGTTATCGACCATGCCGCATTCGAAAGTCGCGCCGCAGCGCTCACAGATACTCATTCCGGTTTCACTCCTGCTCTCTATGGTTGGATTTGCCACGCTTATTTGCCAGCCGTCCGACTATTGTAGGACGGCCCG
>DATLIB010000195.1:0-2381 GCA_035539595.1 Noviherbaspirillum sp. | reverse complement strand
CTTTGCCAATTGGGAACTCACGACCCCCGATTACTCGGACGCCGCTCCCTTGAACTACCAAGGTGTACGGACAATTCCTTGGACGGGACTTCAACCCGTTAGGTCAAACAGTTGTTACTGCGAACGGCCAACTCTTGCAATCAAACAAATAAGTGATTGCTCTGGCAGACCGAGCAGTCACCTGCTCAGCCCACCCGACAGATCCGAGTCGCGATTAACTTTTTTGACGTAGACCTAACCACGGTTTTTCTGGAAAACAAACCCACCAATCCCGGCGCTTGGTTTGTGTGTACTAGTAGGATGCTCAACCTCTCCACAACATTCATTTACTTCCCTCATTGACCGGTGCATGCACTCCGACAGCCCCCTTGACGGCATAGCACACCTCTCCAGAAAGATTTATTTAACGCTGCTAAGCTGACGATTCTCTTGACTCGGCGTCACACACTTATTTGTGAATCACACACTTAATTCTTCCTCGCCACGGAACGAGCGGTTTATCCTCCTCGTCCTGGCCGGCATCCAGTTCACGCACATTCTCGATTTCATGATCATGATGCCGCTCGGTCCGCAGTTGTTGCGGGCTTTGCACATCAATACCAACGAATTTGGCCTGTTGCTGTCGTCGTATACCTTTACCGCGGCCATCTCTGGCTTGCTGGCGGCGGCCTATGTGGACCGCTTCGACCGTCGGCGGCTGGTGCTGACACTGTATGTGCTGTTTATCCTGGCAACCTTGTGTTGCGGGCTTGCGTTCAACTACGGAACACTGCTGGTGGCGCGGGCGATGGCAGGGGCATTCGGCGGCGTGCTGGGCGCGCTGGTGCAAACCATGATCGCGGATCTGGTGCCGTATGAGCGGCGTGCACAGGCGATCGGCACCGTCATGGCGGCGTTTTCAGTATCGACAGTAGCCGGTGTACCGCTCGGTTTGTTTTTCGCCAACCATATCCCTGCGCTCGGTTGGCGTGCTCCCTTCTTTTTCATCGTCCTGCTGTCTTGCGGCTTTCTGTTCATCGGTTACCGTTTTTTACCGAGCCTGACTGCCCATCTAGGACAGGAACGGCGCGGCAACGTATTGCAGCAGCTAGTCGCGGTAGCCGTCGCGCGCGAGCATCTGAAGGCGTTCTTTTTTCTTTCTCTGCTGATGATGACCGGCTTCAGCGTGATTCCCTATATCGCCCTGTACTACACCGCGAATGTCGGCATGTCGGAAAATTTCATTACGCTGGTGTATCTATGCGGCGGCACCGCGACCTTTTTCAGCTCCCGCTATATCGGCAGACTGGCCGACCGCTACGGCAAGCCGCGTGTATTCCGCTGGGTGGCACTGTCGTCCTTCGTGCCCTTGCTGGTAATGACACACCTGCCGCCGGTGCCGTGGTGGGCAGTGCTGATTTCGGGGGCAGCGTTTTTCGTGCTGGTATCGGGCCGCATGATCCCCGGCATGGCGATGGCCGGTGCCGTGAGCGCGCCGCAAGTGCGCGGCACATTCATGAGCTTGTCGTCGTCGGTACAGATGCTGGCCTCCGGCATCGCGTCGCTAGTCGCAGGCTTGATCATCACGCGCAACGCGGCGGGACAGATCGAGCATTACGATCTGGTCGGCTATTTCGCCGTCGCTTGCGGACTGGCGAGCTTATGGATGGCGCAACGCCTGACAGTGGCGCAAGCTGCAAAACAGGTATAAGGCACCGCGCAGGAATAACTTGCCCAATTTTGCTGGCCGTAGCAGGCGCGCTGCAGCGTTGCTCGCCCCATCCTTACTTCGTCGTCTTGCGCTTGCGCGGCACACTACCGGGTGCCGATGCCGCCGATGTAGCCGTCTTGGACTGAGGCGTGGCTTTCGGTTGCTGTTTGGCATCGGAAGATGAAGCAGGCTCCGTTGCCATCGCACTGCCAACCGCTTGGTTGAATTGCTCTTGCAGCATGTTCCACCACGCGGCCGCATTGACCAGCGGCGCAGTAAAGCTGGCAGCATCGGACTGGTCCTGACTGGTCGGCTCGGGTGCACCTTGCGCTTTTTCCGTGCCAGTCGCACTAGCGCCGCTGGTGCCTGCAGATGCAACGGACTCTTTGCCGGTACTGCCGGTAGCTACATTCATGCTGGCGCTGAAACTTTCACCCATTGTTTGCAAGGTGGAGAGGGTCGCGGCCTGCACTTCCAGCGCCTGGATGGTGGCGCGCAACATATTCATGTTCAGGCCCAGCCAGGATTCAACCGCTTTCAGATCGGTGATTTTTTTGTTGATTTCCTCGACCGACAAGGTCGGCATCACCATGCCGGGAATGTTCATTCCTGGCATGCCGGAAAGTCCCATATTGCCCCACAGGTTTTTGAGAAATTCCAGGTTGTCTGTCATTGCCCCCACTCCCGGGAT
>DATLIB010000194.1:0-6622 GCA_035539595.1 Noviherbaspirillum sp. | reverse complement strand
TGGCCAATCAGGCGTTCCGTTGCCTGACGCGGAGCACCCAAACGCAACTGTTGCTCTACCGCCTCGCGCTGATGCGCCGTGAGCGTCGCCAGCTTCGCTGACCACCGCTGAAACTCTGCCGTCTTCATTTGTCTGCCCCCCCGTCACCCAACCTCGGTTTGACGGAATGGAGCTCCAACAGTTTATTCAGACAGAGCCTTTTTTTAAGTGACTTCCATTCCCACAAACGACATCGAAAGTACGCTCAATCACGTGCTGCGATCGTCCCGTCTTGTAGGCGCCGCCGCTACGTGTAACGGTGTGGCGATAGCTTGGGTAACTGGAGAGATCCACCAAGGATGACTCGTCTGGAGGAGGCAGCAGCAAGCATGCTTCAAACGGTGAGTGGATGCTCGGTGACGGTTTTTTCGGTGTCACTGCTTGCTGTCTTGCCTGGCTCGCTGTTGCTTTTGCGCTGGCAGCATTTGCCGTGCAGGTGCGACAGTATAAACAAGGCCAAAAGGGCGGCGAACATCGCAATCGCGCCTTTCCCCATGCCGGCGGCAACGCCGATGGCCGCCGTTAGCCAGATGCTTGCTGCCGTCGTCAGGCCGCGGATGCGACGATCCTGCGACAGCTTGATGATTGCGCCCGCACCAAGAAACCCGATACCGGAAGTAATCCCCTGTAGCACGCGGCTCATGTCCGCCACCTGCACTCCGGCCTCAAGTGGCACGAGAACGAAAAGAGCTGCACCCAAGGCAACCAGCATATGCGTGCGCAAGCCAGCTGCGGTGCCGCGCGTTTCCCGTTCAAAGCCGACCAGGCCGCCGAGCACAACGGCAATCGTCAAGCGTATCAACACACGCGTCACCTGTGTCGCATCGGCCGAAGGAAACAATTCATCCTGTATCGTCATCCAAACATCGTTCCACCACGCATCCATATTGCCCCCGTCGATCAGACGCTGCCCGTTAACGGGCGCTTAATAGATGAGTATCCAGGAGAGATAAACTGTTCCGACCGTGGTGGCAATATCGGATCGTCATTGGACTCAAGCCAGTGATGTGTGCCAGCAATTGCTTGTCTCCATGGCCGATGCCTATGGCTTCGAGTGCGGCGAACCAGCGCCGCTGCGGCTCGTTCAAGCAACTGAGAAACAGGTTGATTTGATGGGAATAGGCACGATCCGGATGGGGTTTGTGTGGACGGCACTTCGCGCACTTGCACCGGTGCGTTGGCAAGGATGACATGGCCAACTCTTTCTACTATGACCAACCCCTATGCTGCGCTCATCCGATAACAAGCGTTATCTTGATTCCTGACAAGCCCTAGAGCGGGTAGCTAAGACGAATTGCCATGAAGTTGACGCCATCATTGGGTTTTTTGATACTGCCGTTCGAGAAGTGCAGGATTTTTAAGCCAAGGTCTAGCTTGTTTTGGAATACATAACCAATTCCTAGATGATCGCCAAACTGAAAGGCCGTCGATAGCTGATGTCCATTGTTATCGTAAAGCTCCGAAAGCAGGTGAGCGCCGATGCCGGCCTCGCCGTAAAAGCCCTTCAAGCTATCACTTTGAAACCGGAATACCGGGGTGATGCCAATGGCTGTGATGTTTTGGGTTGCGCCTGGGACCAGCTTAAACCGGTCTCCGTGCCATCGAGCAAGAGTAAGATCCCAATAGCCTCCGATATGAGTGCCATTGGATTGCCACCATCGCTTGTTCCATTGCCATTGGGTCCCAATACGCACCATTTTTGTATGATCGCCTGCGCCGAGTTCAATAGAGACAGAATCCAAAGCGTAACTTGATGAGTGAGTGACGACCAGTGTGCCGATGGCGACCAGCGTTTTCCATGCCAGATATTTTTTGTTCATACAGACTCTTTATTTTTTATTAATGGTTCGCATGTCATTTATAGGGCTGAGCATGCTTCAAACTGAATACCCGTGGCCTGCCTACTCAAGTGCTATAGGATGTAGGCAGATTCTGGTCTACCGGGTACATCGACCGATAAGGTAAGTACGCAACCAGAGAGCGGGTATTGTGCAAGTTCTTCGGCAGGGCGTTTATCGCGCACCGATGTGACGTACAGGGTTTTCAAATCCGGACCGCCGAACGCAATCATTGTCGGGCAGCGTAAAGGAAGAATAATTTCCCTCAGCACTTCACCGGACGGTGCTAATCGTAACAATCTTCCTCCTTCATACATGGCGCACCAGTAGGTACCTTCGCTATCGATCGCGGCACCATCCGGACGACCGCCATAATTGTTGGTCCTGTTGGAAGAGAACTGTTTAAATAACCGCCCAATGCCGATCTCTCCAGTTGCTGGATTGAACTGATACGCCATGATCCTGTGCGCCGTCGTATCGGTGTGATACAGCGTATGGCTGTCGATACTGAAGGCAACGCCATTCGACACAGTGACGGATTTGCTCGCATCTCTGATTGTTCCATGCTCGATGCAGAACAGTGAGCCTGCTTGCTGATCGCGTGGCTCGTACAAGGTACCTGTCCATAGGCGGCCTGCAACATCACAACGGCCGTCGTTGAAACGAATACGCGATGTATCGTACGGTGCATCGGCCACCGGTGTCAGCGATCCGTCGATGGTGTTTAATAGCACCACGCCGGTACGCATGGCGACGATCAGACCGCCGCTTGCACACCATGCAATGCAGCCCGGCTCTGCCGGCAACGACCACATATGGTGTGTGTTGTGACTTGGATTGAATCGGTGCACCGCTCGGCCGGTAATATCAATCCAGTAAAGTACGGCCTCATTCGGATGCCATAGGGGACACTCGCCCAATAGCATCGGCACATCGAACAAAACCTTAAATGTGTCCGTCGGCATGAAGCGTGTTTTTTGAGATGATGATGCTCCATTATGCAATGAAATTGCATCACAAGAGAGGGTAAGCATGAACGTTCTAACATCGTTACCGACGATCGCATTTCTAGCGGTAATCGGTATGGAAGTGATGTCGCTGGGCTAGCGCATGAAACAGGGGATCAAAGTGCACCGCATAGCCTTCGAGCGGATCGGTGCCGGCGGACAAGGTCGACGTGCAGTCATGGCAGCAACACCTCTGGCTGCCATCGCATGCATCACTCATGCCTCCTTCAACAAACTACCGCTAATCCAGGCATGGGTCAGCCACAAGAGTTTCGTGCGCAAGGATGGCGCCGACGATGAACCGCCGCAAGACGGCAGGCGAACTGGAAAGGCATGTGGCACGCAATGAAGCACGTTGGGGCGGCAGTGTCATTGACGGCCAGCAATTTGCGCCGCATGGCGCGAATACTGTTCGCGTTACTACGAAGAGCGGCGCAATGACGCGCGCACTTGCACGTGACGCAATGCGCTACTCGGCAATGCACCAAGACCGTGCCGCCGAAATGTTGGCAACACAAAGACCATTTGCCACCGACATCTTTCTCAACACAGCTGCGATCAATTCATCGAAGCGAATTTCAACAGTCTGTTAGACGACCTCTATTGGGGCCGGCACGATGCGGCGGTACTTGCCCATGCCATTGATGTCGAGCAGGCCCAGCCAGCATGCAACATCCGCTTCGCTTTTGCCCTTGGCAAGCTGGCGCAGCGCAAAAGTATGACGCAACTTGAACAGGCCGCCGGTTTCCTTGGGCATGCCAGCCGCGGCGAGCACGTCTCGCGTCAATTCGAAGCAGCGCGTGTCCGACCATTGTTTCCCTGCCCGTGTCGAAGGAAACACATAGTCACCTGCGATCGCTTGCTCGGTGCGCACCTGCAGCCAATAGGCCAGTTGGTGGCCAGCCCAAGCGGCCAGCGGCGTTTCGCGCGCGGGGGAATTACCGTTGCCAGGGAGCGCCAACTTCCACGGCAGTTCGGACCGGCGACCGCCACGCAGGGTGACCCCTTCTAGCCGCAGGTTGCGCACGTCGCCGGGCGTCAGACCAGCGCCGAGCATCAGGGCAACGGCCGTTCGGTCGCGTATTTCTTTCCAGCTCAGTGATTCAGTCATGGCATGCCGGTGCGGCAGTTGCGTGACATAGGCAATCAGGCGTTTGACATCGGCTTCGTTCAAATATTCCGGCGGCGGATCCTTGTCGGCCGCATTGGCATAGCGATACTCGGGCTTGTCCAGCAGTGTTGCTGCGGCCAAGTTGGGCACCCGCCCCTCTTCGCGCGCCTGAAAGGTGCTTACCCAATGAATCAGGGTAAGGAAGCGTCGCCCGTACCTGGGCGTCAGGTCTGGCAGCTTGGTTGCCAGACGTGGACGTTCCGGAACGCCGGCGGTCCCACGCGTCCGTAAAAAAAGGTTAAGTTCGTCGCCCGAAACCTGGTGCAGGTCCAGTGCGCGTGTCACGCAGAACGCAACGAACGCATGCCACATTTCACGGTATACCTCGGCAGAATGCGCGCTCAATGCTTTCTCCGAGCGTACCCGGGAACGCGACATGGAACGACTGTGGACCCATGCCTCAAAGCTGTCGTTCAGTCTCTGCTCAAGTGACATGGCGTCGTCCGACGCAAACAAGGGATAGCTCATGGTTGAATTTTAAAAGCAGTATGGGCGCGGGCAAGGAGAATCGAAAAGAAACGGCTCGCCGACAGGCGAAACCATGGCAAAAATCCTATCCATTTTCCGAACTAACTGCAAGCGGCTAATACGACAACCGATCGCGACCGCTGACGCGCTCGCACCGGGTTCGCCAAGACGGAGAGAACGGCGTATGCGGTTAGTTCGGATTTGGTGCGCCTATGGGATACCGCGAGACAGTATCGCAATGCGCGTCGTCATTATTCTTTTGAATAAAGGCAACGTCAGTTGTATGCAAATGCCCGTTGCACGTCCGATTCACACTTCCGGCCGGTGCAGTTACCCGCACCGACAGCAACGTTGACACCGCTTTTTTACCATCCGAGGAAGTTATGCCCTTTCGCTTTACTGCGCAGGATGAGCACCCAGTTCATTGGAATAACTCCGCCAAAGTTCCTCTTTTTTGGCGTAACGCTCACGTTGAATTTCCATGAGTCGGGCAAGTGCATGTTGTCGCGCCTCGATGATGCTTTCTGCCTGGTGCTCAAGACTGCGCAGTTGCCACTGAATCATCACCCGACGTACGAGACGGCTTATTTCGGTCATTTCATCCCCTTATTGATATACAAACCTACAAATGGAACATTTGCTCATTCATGTGCTGGCAAATTGTCATCGATAGGTGGGGAATCTCCGCTGTGCGGTTCCATACGGGTGGAGAACAGGCGGCTGCGGGTGTTTTTGCAAAAGGAAAACGATCGCTCCGACGGACATTCGGCCGGCGACCAAAAGACGGCCCGGCTCATCCAGACGCCGCTCTCGCCCTCCGCGCAGCACTTGCCTGCGGAAATGGCGTCCAGCGCCCTACCGCTGCGGATTGATCAGGGATCCGAGGTGATTGGCGAATCCCCATCCTGCGGCTTCGTCGGTATGAGTCTGCCAGTCGAGTCCATCGAAACCGCCCAGCTGCTGATAGATCGCGGCCACGCTATCGACGAAGATCTGAGACTTGGCCCGACTCGTAAAGCTCATCCCGTTGCCGGCGCCACCGACGGACAGGATGATCTTGCGTCCCTGGACGGCGCGCGCATATCGGATATCCTCCACCAGATTGGTCGCGGCGCCCCTGCCATCGCCGGGCAGATTGAAGTACACCGCACCGGTGCTGCCCGGGGGGCCGCCAACCGGTTGCGCGTGAAAGAGGTAAATCAGGTTGTAGTTGTCATTGACGTCGCGGATGCGTACCGGTGACGGCGTCCAGTTAGGAGTCGCGCAAGAATAAGTTGGACATGCTGGCGCTCGCCGCTGGATGCAATGCAAGGCGTCTGACGCGCCGCAGTGCGAGCACTGCAAGCGGCAGACAGCCGCAGTGCGCCAGCGGCGAGCAGCAAAAATTGTTCAACTTATTCTTGCGCGGCGACTTAGGATAGTACCCGCCCACTACCTTGGCCGGCAAACTGTCGGTAGGAGGTGGTGCCTCGGCAGCCGTAGTCGATAGCATCCTGGTAGTTTGAATCCCCTCGCCGGCACTGTTGAGCGGCGTGACGGTCACGTTACAGGCTGTATTGACGATCAGGCCGGTGAGCGTCAACGGGCTGCTGGAAAGCGGATAATGCGGCGCGCTGCTAACCCAGGTCCGTCCCGTGCCGCCTTCGGTCCAGCCCACCTTGTAAGCCGTAGCAGCACTGGTGCCTGACGAGGCCCCTACTGTCCAGGTGACGACCATGCTGTTGCTTGTCGCTGAGGACAGTGTCATCGACGCTACTGCGCCCGGACGCGTTACTCTTATTTTTTTTGGACAACAAGCTAATACTTGTTTCTTGTCCGTCTGTCTGCGCCGTGTCAGACGAATCGCTCGAAAGCGTAGTTACTGGTTCTCCCGTAGTGGGAAGCAAATAAGTCGGCATAGCGATTTCCTTCAACTCAGTTCAAAAGCAAAAAGCCCCGCATCGGATGATGCGGGGCTATTTTAATACGAGCCTGACGATTACCTACTTTCACACTGGTTGCAGCACTATCATCGGCGCGAAGTCGTTTCACGGTCCTGTTCGGGATGGGAAGGGGTGGGTCCAACTCGCTATGGTCATCAGGCATAACTTGTAGTGTCG
>DATLIB010000193.1:0-8681 GCA_035539595.1 Noviherbaspirillum sp. | reverse complement strand
TTATTCTTGCGCGACTCCTAAACCGGACCTAGTCGAAAGCGATGTTGTAGAACAGCGAAATCGCACTGCGTGCACCGGCCTCCGCTTCTACCGACAGATGCGGCGACAGCAAGTAGCGCAGTTGCAGAATGCTTCCTGCTGTTTCCAACCCCTGCTGATAGCCAACATACAGCTTTGATGAAACCTGTTTGCCGAGCGTGAAAATGCGTTGTTGAAGACTGTCTTGGCTGGTGCCGACACTGAGCGTGTCCAGTCCGAAGGCACTGGCGATGCGCGATTGCACACCGGCCGCAGCACCTTCGGAAAGCAGGGCACCGGCCGCTTGTTGCAAGGCGCCTATGTCGCCTTCGCCAGCACCTTCCAACCCGCGACCGAGCACCAGCCAGGACAATTTTTCAGCTTCCGGCACTGCCGGTTCCGACACCAGCGTCACCCGCGGCGCCAGTACCGTACCGCGCACCGATATGCCGGCTTCCACTTCTTGCCCTCGCCGCATGGCAAGGATATCCAGCGCCGGGTTGTCGATTGCCCCAGTGAAGCGCAGAAAGCCCTGTTCAATCGCCAGTTCGCGGCCATAGGCGGTATAGGAGCCCTTGGCGATGCTGAGTGTGCCGCGCGCCTGCAGCGGCTCTCCGGCCGCATTGGAGAGGCGGACTTGTCCCACCAGCATGGCATCCAGTCCACGCCCGCGCAGCGCCACGCCGTCGCCCAGTCCGACTGTGACATCAACGGCAGCGGCCATCCCGCCGGCCTTTTTCTTTTCACGCCCCACCACCACGATGTCGCTCGACAATTGCGGCCGATCTGCGCTGCCCAGATCGATGAAACCGGAGTTGACGGTGAACGCTCCAGTTACTGCCGCACGATTTTCCTGCCATGCAATTTGGCTGTTGCCACTCACCACAAGGCGACGGTCGCTGCGGTTGAGCAAGGCAAAGCGGTCGGCTTGCAAGGCCAGTTGTGCATTGACCGTGCTGCCAAGATCGATCGGGCCGGACAGTAACAAACGGCCATCGCCACTGCGGAACTGGAGGTGGCGAATCAGCAGCTGGTCGCCCTCTAGCACGCTTTCCAGAGTGCCTTGCCGCAGATCCAACCCCAATTCGGACAGCGTGAGGCGCAATGCGCTGCCCTCGATGCGACCGGAAAATTGCGGTTGGTCGATGCTGCCGCCGAGGGATACCGCGCTTTGCAGGCGGCCATCGGCAATCATGGAGGGGGACACTAGCGGCCCGAGCCATCCCATAGAAGGAATATCGACGCGCACGCGGCCAGACACCGGCGCATTCGGCGCGAGGGAAAAACGGCTTGAACCGCCGCCGATAACGGTTGCAACATTGGCCTCGATCAAACCCATCTGGCGGCCGTCTGCCTGCAGTTGCAAGGCCAGTTTCCCGCGATTGATGTCGATGTCCGCGTACAGATTGCGCAGCCCTAGCGTCACTGGTGAACCACCGAGGACGGTGGCATCTCCACTGTCGCGACGCAGCCGGAACCTGCCGTCGAGGGTATCCAGCATGCGCACATCCCAGTCGCCGCTCAAGCGTAAATCGGTTTTGACCGGCGGCGCCGGCGAGAGATGGCGCAGCAGCTCAGCAAGTTGCAAGCGCTCGATCCTTCCCCGCGTGACGATACCGTCGGCACTGCGCGTGAATTGTTCTACTGCGATATGGGCGGCGTCGGTATTGAGTAGAAAACGGTCGAGTTGAATGCGTTGTGCGGATAGCAGCAAGGCGGCGGGGGAGGCAAGCTGCGCATGAAAGCGTCCGTCGGCATTCAAGGCGGTAACTTCTCCTCGCCAACGCGGGGTGTTGGTAAGCTGCTCCAGCCCACCGCGTGCGGCCAGCGACCAGTCCTGTCCGGTTTCGCGCAGCAGGGCGTCGATTCCATGCCGCGCCGTCGTGCCATTGACTGCCAGACTGAGATGCTCGGCGCGCAACTGGCCGGCGGCAATCCCTTCGGCCTTGATATCTACCTGTAACGGTGCATTCGGCTGTGGAGAAAAACGTAGCTGTGCCGACATGGCTGTCAGTTTGCTGGCGCCGGACCGCACTCCGCGCGCAGAGACTTCTGCCACGGCGTTGCCGATGAGGAGTCGGTGCGTGCGGTTGAGGGCGATGTCGGCTTTGCCTTGCATGGAATCCATTTCCAGTCCGGCGGGCATTCGCGCATTGCTGGCGCTCCACTGGGCTTGGATACGCGGCTGCATCAGCGTGCCGCGTGCCGTACCGCTGGCACGTAGCGCTCCGCCGAACGCCGGACCGAGCTGGGCTAGTTGCGGTGCGTTCAAATCAAAAGAAAGCTGTGAATTTTCCTGCGCCAACATGCCTTCCGCCTGCAGTCGGTTGGCACCTGCCAGCAGATGGAAATCCTGTACCAGCAAGCGCTCGCGCCGCAATTGCGCCCGGCCGCGACCGCTCAATGGCTGATTGTCGAGGTGGCTGTTGCGTATGTCGAAAGAAAGGTCGGCTTCCAATTGCGGCGCACGGGTGCCCTCCAGCGAAAACGACCCGTTGAGGAGGAGCGTTGGCAATTGCGCAAAATCTCCCAGATCCTGTACCCGAAAGCGCTCGACTTCTCCTTTGGCACTGAAACCTTGGGTGCCGGCCAAGGCGACATGCCCGGAAGCGACGATACGACTATCGCCCGCCTGCAGTTCGGCATGTTCGAGTGCTATGTTCGAATCCGCCACCACGCCGCGTATCTCCAGCAGGAGATGCTGACGCCGCAGCGGTTCGCTCAAGGCCAGGGCGAATTCCTGCCTGCCATTGGCATGACGGATGTCGAGATTTCCGCTTAGCCGGGTGGGGCGCATGCGTCGGTCGATGCGTTGGGCATCGAGTGCCTCGGTATGCAAGCCGAGCGTCAGCGCGCCATCGGCGTAGCGGCCCTTGCCGGTAATGTCACCCGCTGGCTGTTTTGCCGCGCCGAGGCGAGCATCGAGGCGGTCGAAATGAAACTGTCCGGCTGCTTGGCGAAAGGAGAGGGATAGTATTGATACAGGCAGTTTCCCGTCGCTATATGGTCCCGCTGCCGTATTGCTCAGTTGCAGTTCGCCGTTGCCGCTGTCGCTTGCCGACAAGCGTATGTCGAGCACGGTGTGCGGCAACGTGGGATCGATGGTGGACAGATTAAGAGTCTGTACGTGCAGTTGCGTCGTGCCGAGTAACTGGTCGGAAAACGGCCGTAACATCGCATGTCCTTTGAGTGCGGCCTGGTTGACGGTAAAGTCGATCGTTGCGGCAATGTCGGCCAGCGAACCGCCGAGCGTCAATTGGCCAGCGGCACCCACGGTTTGCCCTTGAGCCTGCGCCGTGCTGTCGCTGGAAAACCGTCCTTGCAAGGCATACGGTTTGGTAGCGGCAAGTGTGGCGGAGCCGCTGAAACGCGTTGTAACGGCACCATCCTGAAGCGCTGCGCCGGCCGCAAACTCGTGTAGCCGTAGCGCATACTGATCGCCATCGAACACGACTTGCATGGCAATTGGACCAAAGCCGATCAGCTTGACCGGTCCGCGCCGAATTTCACCAGCGGCCACACGCACATCGTCCGCCTGCAATGTCAGCGGCAGTGCGATGGTGTCCGGCAGTTTGGCGGGCTCAGGTGTGGTATCGATCTTGCCGATCACGACAAGCTGTTCGACATGCAGCGCAACGATATGCAATTTGGCGCGCAGCAGTGCAGACGGTTGCCAGTTCAGGCGTAAGCCGGAAAAAACCAGGCTGTCATTCTGTCGTTTCAGCGTCAGCCGTTGCAGTCGCAGCGAACTGCCCAGTTGACCCTCGATACCTTGCGCCGTTAGCGTGCC
This sequence comes from Noviherbaspirillum sp., assembly GCA_035539595.1. Taxonomy (GTDB): domain Bacteria; phylum Pseudomonadota; class Gammaproteobacteria; order Burkholderiales; family Burkholderiaceae_D; genus Noviherbaspirillum. The sequence continues at coordinate 4,873 of DATLIB010000193.1, read as the reverse complement.
ACCCGACAAGGATGCGATGGCAGAAAACGCGGTGCGTGCACCGCTCGTCGTGCCGAACAGCCAGCCGACCAACAGTAGCAGCATCAGTAACAGGGCGAGCAAGACCGCGAATGGTCCCGGCAGGCGGCGCAGTGCAGGTGGCGTAGGCTGGTCAGAATCCATAGCCGATCGAGAAGTGAAGGCGAGGTTCGCGGGTTGCGTGGCCGTATGCCAAATCGAGGTTGATCGGCCCGATAGGGCTGTTCCAGCGGGCACCGACACCACTTCCACGTTTGAACACGAAATCGCGCCAGGCATCGGCTGCATTGCCGGCATCGGTAAACAGCGCCGCGCCCCATTGGGGGGTGACTTGGTAAATCAATTCTGCGCTCAAGACCGCGCTGACTTTGCCAGCCACCACGGCACCATTCTGCTCGACACCGAGCGAATCATAGCCATAGCCGCGCACGCTTTGGTCGCCGCCAGTGCGAAACAGCAGATCGGCGGGAACGGTTTGGCGCGAGCCGCCGAATACCTGTCCGATTTGGCCGCGCGCCACAGTGCGCCAGCGCGGAGAGAACGTATGCATCCATAGCGCGCGGCCAACTACCCGCCCGATGTGGCTCTCGTTGACCAAGCCGCGCGGACCGACACCCAGTTCCAACGACGCCACGTAACCGCGTCGCGGTCGCAAGGGGTTGTTCAGCCGACGCTTGGTATAAGTAAACGAACCGATCAGCGCCTGGCGATTGTTGGAAAAGTTGTCCCCGATGCGCTGGCGATCGGCCAGAAAGGCAATAGCCCAGGCTTTCTCATCTACCTTGTTCGGGCTGACGAGCCGGGCGCCGGTGCGTATCTTGTCGTTGATCTCGCCCCCGCTTTCAGTCCGTTCCAGATGCGCGCCGAAGCTCGGCAACCAGCCGATGGCAATCGGTTGCAAGAATACGTCCCCTCCCAGCACCCGCGTTTCACGGTCAATGCGCAGCTCCGATTCCAGCCGCCAGTTGCGCCGCAGGAAATTGCGGTCCAGCCATTTCACCTGTGCACGGGCGCCGGTATCGGTCGAAAAACCGCCACCCAATCCCAGCCGCTTGCGCGGGTTTTCTATTAAGTCCAGCCGCACCGGCACGCGCTCCGGTTGTGCCGGGTCGATGTCAACCGTGGCAAAGGCAGAGCGGAAGTAGCCACTATCTTCCAGCCGCGATTGCAGCTCGTTGAGTTTTTCCTGCGAATAGGGATCGCCGGGATGGATCGGATTCTGTGAATCAATCATGGTGCGCGAATAGCGTTCCAGCCCCTGAATATTGAGCTCTCCGAAGGTAAAGGCCGGACCGGAATCGACTTCAACGGTCAGCGCCGCGCTGCTTTTCTGCGGATCGATGCGCGCCTCGCTGCGAATGATCGTGGCCGCCGGAAAGTCACGTACCAGCAGGCCTTTCAGTAATTCGCTTTTCGCCTCGTTCCATGCAGTTTGACGGAATATTTCTCCCTGTTTAAGTTGCCAACGCCGACGTAGCTGATTCATGCGTCTTTGATCGGCGTTCGGTCCACTGACGATGCCTCCGCTGAAATGAATGTCCAGTGCATCGACACGGGTTTCGGGTCCGAGCGCAATGGCGATGCGCACCACCCACAGGTCGACTCCGCGATCGAGTACCGGCTGCACGACGGCAGAGAAATAAGATTCCGTCGCTAGCAGTTCGCGCGCTTGCTGCGGTGTGATCGCCACTAGACGTTCCAGTTCATCGGTCGACAGAACGGCATTCTGACGGCGGCTGATATCGAGATGCTCTCGCAGCAGACTGCTCAGCTTGCCGGCGCCCTTGATTTCTACTGTGTAAGTGACGTTTTGCGTTTGGGCGAAACAGGGAAATGACAGTCCCAGCAGTGCACCGGCAATGCCGATCTGCAAGAGGAGGAGAAACGTGCCGCAAATAGATGAGCGGATCAGCACGCTTTTCTCTTGCCGCTGAGATGAGTGAAATTCATGTTGCCGAAAACTAAACGCACACATCCGTCATTATTGAATGGTGGAAAAATTGCCGCCTTAGGTTATATCAAGCTCAGGTCATGCTTATTCCGAGCCTCAGTTACCGGTGGAATTGTACGTCCAACAGGAGGTTATTTGATAATTCGATAATAATGGCTGCGTATTGGCTGCGGCCGACCAACGCAGACATGCTTGTTGCTAAAGGATAGGGGGCACGCGACCGGGCGGGCGCCAAATGAACAAAGTGCCCTACATGAGGGCACTTTGTCTGTCCGATCTGGGATGAAGAAATTACGCTGGATCAGTGCGTTCAATGTGTACGCATTTCCCTGCGTTATTCGCGCCGGAGGAAAAAAGGCTTTTTTAACCCTGCGCTTTTACTACTGCAGGGTGGAGCGTCGCTTTGTTTGACTCGGTCATTTCGGCAAGAAGCGCGAAAACCTCGTCCTTCGACAACACATAACGTTCCAGCAAGGTGTTTTTCAAGGACCACATGAGATCTTTGTAGCCCTTGATCGCGTCCAGCGTCTGGGTGTACAACTCGTCTGCTTTCGTTTCCACCTGCTTCACCGCGTCGTCGTTGAAGCCTTCGCGTTTGAACTGCGCATAGTCAACCTTGGAACGCGAGTACATTGATAGTCGGTTAACCATCAGGTCGAGTTTTGCGGTGACTTTTTGGATGTCGTTCTGACTCCCGGTAGAAATGCCGCGTGCGCCATAAAACAACTCTTCCGCCGCCACGCCACCGTACAGTTGGATTACATCCTGCTCCATTTCTTCCAGTGTTTGCAGCGATACATCTTCTGCTGACGACAATACATAACCCAGCGCCCCAATCTTGGAGACCGACTCCGTGCTGATCTTCAACAAACTTGACTTTGCCTTTATTTCATTCCAGCTCAGACCTTGACGCACAAAGGGATCAATTTGCATGAAAAAATGGCCTAGCTCATGCAAAGCAACACGTTCCCGCTTCTTGTCCTGGTCCGCCGTGGTCGCACGGTCGGTGAGTCCGATCGATGCGCGCTCAAAAGCACGGAACAGGACATCAGTGGTAATTAGCGTTTTTTCCTGGATCGCAATCATGCTGGCCCGCTCAACGACAGTTTCCAGTAACGCAGGACTGAGGTTGGCGGTGATTTCTGCGACGTAGTCCAAGTTGAGTTGAGTCCAGTCCACACATTTTGGATCCTTCTTGGCAAGGAATACGCTCAACAACTCACGTCGTTCCGACTTGTTTGGCAGACGGAAGTTGATCTTCACTGAAAATCGACGCAGCATTGCCTCGTCCATCGCTGTCGTTGCATCGTCAAAGTTGGACGCTACCACCCAAATGACACCGGCCCCTTGGTCGCTCTTGATGCCGTCCAGCAGTCCAAGTAAGGTGTTGGCGGTGTCGTCGTCCCATTTTTTGTCGCCGCGTCCCCGTGGCATGAACAGGCTTTGCGCTTCATCGAGGAAAATGATGCAACGTTCCTGGGTGCAAGCTTTTTTATAGAGTGCATTCAGCGCCTTTGATCCGCCCCCAACGAAACCGGATTCCAAACCAGAGCCGGATGCTTGGATCAACGGAATGTCGAGCTTCTTTGCCAAGTAACCGGCTAGTTTGGTTTTCCCAGTGCCCGCTGGCCCCGTCAGCATGACGTTGAATGGTTTGTCGATATTGTGTGAACGATAAAGATCGCGATTCCGGATCATTTCCTCCAGATGGGCAACTTCCTGCTTGATGTCGTCCATGCCGATCAAGTCATCCATACTGCCTTTCAGACGTTCTGGCTTAATGAGTGATGCGCCGGCCCCCATGCCTGGAATCCCTTTCCGAAGACCAACGAACAAGAAGGCCAACAAGGCAATTCCAATGGCATTACGTAGAAAAAAAGAACCGACGTTGGCCATTACACCGTGTTGCGTCCCTTCGTCCTCCAACACCGCTTTGTTAGTGTCAAGAAAGTCATCCTTGGCGATTGAGTAAGGAATCGCATTCTTTAACAGCACCTCGCGTTCCAGATTGGCGTGTGAGGTACTCGGTACTTTGACGACATGGATCTGTCCCGAATCTTTGTACTTGAATACATAGCGTGGAAAATCAGCTAATGGCTTAGCTACCATCAGATATTCAAGACGATCCTTGTTTTCCGCTAAGCGCGTGATTTCAGAAATATTTTGCGATTGCACAACCGGAGCAGTGCCCGGCATTGTAAGTGGCCTGTAGACAGCGGCCGCAACGGCCATAAACGCTAACAATACGAGCAGTACTGCGACAACGTAGCCATTCTTAAAAGAATCATACATTTTGGATTTGGAAGCACTTGGCATTCTTAAGTCCCATGAAGTGGTCATGTTACGCACTTCATTCGATTGTTGAACCGAGGAGCGAGTAACGTTTCTATTGAGCAGTATTAGGACAGTGAGGTAGCCCAATGGTTGCGCCGAAAAAAGAGAGAATTCAGAGTTTTTTTAAATCAGGACGATAGCGATCACGCATAAATATGCGTAAAACAATAAAAAACTCAGGCCATGATGCGTTGTGGCGAGGCACGGTGAAGAATTGATAATTCGCAACCCCGATCAGAATTGCAATGATTAAATGAAAAGCCACCTAGGCCAATCGGAAATAAAGGATCATTACAATGATTATCTTGTTACTAAGTAACCACGCAAAAATTACTGTCAAATCTTCATAGGCAATGGCATGGGGATTTGCAGTGATGCAAGGGTTGAAGTTGAGCACGGAAGAGAACCGGACGTTGCGGGAAATGGGGATTTACCATCCGCGCGCACGCGCAGGCGGGCGCAAGGGGTACGGATGCTGGGACAAGGCATGACGTTACAGCAAGTGGCGGACGAATTCGAGGTGCACCTCAATAGTGTCGAACACTGGCGACAATGCTGGCTGCGGATGGG
>DATLIB010000192.1:0-3972 GCA_035539595.1 Noviherbaspirillum sp. | reverse complement strand
CTGGCCAAACCCCGCGGCAAGCAGGACTGGCAACTGGAGCCGCATTCCATCTGGTATCCGCGCACCACCGGCATCTGGCAAACGGTGTGGCTGGAGCGCGTGTCGCACACGTATGTCCAGAAGCTGCGCTGGACGCCGCATTACGACGGCTTTGAAATCGGTTGCGAAACGCTGGTCGTCGGCGAGCAACTGGACAATCTCACTATCGAAGTCAAGATACGCCACGGCAATAAAATGCTGGCAGACGACCACTATCACATCATCGGCGGCGAAGCGCATCGCAAGATTGCCTTGTCGGACCCCGGCATCGATGACTCGCGCAACGAGTTGTTATGGAGCCCGGAACATCCCACGCTGCTGGACGCGGAAATCACGCTGCGGCACGGCGATCAGGTGCTGGACAAGGTGCGCTCCTATACCGCACTGCGCTCGGTCAACATCAACCGCGACCGTTTCATGCTCAATGGCCGTCCCTATCATTTGAAGCTGGTGCTCGATCAGGGGTATTGGCCCGATACGCTGCTGGCCGCGCCTTCCGACGACGCCTTACGCAAGGATGTCGAGTTGGCCAAGGCGATGGGGTTTAACGGCGTGCGCAAGCATCAGAAGATCGAAGACCCGCGTTACCTGTATTGGGCCGACCGTCTCGGTCTGCTGGTATGGGAAGAAATGCCCTCATCCTACCGCTTCACGCCGTTGGCGATCAATCGCATGGTGCGCGAATGGAGCGAAGTAATGGAGCGCGATTACAGTCATCCCTGCATCATTGTCTGGGTACCGTTCAACGAATCCTGGGGTGTGCCCAACCTGACCTCGATGCAGGCGCACCGCAATGCCGTGGAAGCCTTGTATCACTTGACCCGTACCTTGGACCCGACGCGGCCGGTGATCGGCAACGATGGCTGGGAGGCATCGGCGACCGATCTGCTCGGTATCCATGATTACGACGGCGATGCGGAGCGGGTGGCGGCGCGCTATTCGTCCAACGTCAATACGCAGGAGTTGTTCGACCGCCGGCGTCCGGGCGGACGCATTCTCACTCTGGACGGTTATCCGCATCGCGGCCAGCCGATCATCCTGACCGAATTCGGCGGCATTACCTATGCCAAGAAACCGGAGCCGGGCGTCAAGAATGTATGGGGATATTCGCTGGCCGATAGCGACCAGGCATTTTTGGACAGTTATCGTCGGTTGCTGGAAGTGGTGAACGAAACACCCATGTTCAGCGGCTTTTGCTATACGCAGTTCGCCGACACCTTCCAGGAAGCGAACGGTTTGCTGACGGCGGACCGCTCGCCCAAGCTGCCGCTGTCCGACATCTTCGCGGCCACGCGCAACATCAAGCCGAACGCGAAGAAGCAGTACGGCATTTGAGCAAGTTCTGAGCGAGTAGCAGCCAGAACAGGACGGTCCCTTATGCTTCCGGCTGATCCGCTCCACAACACTTCTTGTATTTCTTCCCGCTGCCACAAGGGCAGGGGTCGTTGCGGCCGGTCTTGGGAGTGTCGCGCTGCACCTGCTGTACTGCGGATTTGCGGTGCGGCTGCCAGAAGCGGTGAATGTGCGGAATCGCCGCTTCCATTTCCACTGCCAGTTTGTGGCGCTTGACCGGATCGTCAGTCAGCACTACTTCCTCTTCCTCGATCTCGTCCGCACCGAGCAGATAGATCGGGCGCACCATCTCCGCGATGTCGGACGACCAGATCGGCTCCCACGCATCCGGGCGCAACTGCATGCCTTCCCAGAAACCCCACGCCCAGGCATCGCCATCGAGCAGGGTGCGTCCTTCGTGTTCATGTTCGCAAAACAGCGGTTCGAATTCCTTCGGCGCGACCTCAAAGGTCATGGCGACTTCATTCATGAAGCGCGCGATCAGCCCGGTAATGCGCTGTGCTTCCTTCGGTGACTTGAACTGCGGACCGTCTTTGCCAGCCGCGCCCCAGACCCGTGGCAGCCATTCGGCCATGAGTACTTCTTCGGGGCCGATGGCGAGCGCGGTCAGAAAGCCGTGCAGCGAATCCATGGTCATGCCGTCGTCGGCACAGCGGTCGGAAAGCAGAAACTGGTCGAGTTCCGTGAATTCCTTGTCGGAGAGAGGTTCGTCGAGATGCATGGAAAAGTGTATGAGTCAGAGGGGGGATAAACAGTGCCTCGCACCTTACTGTGCTTCGGCACATTTGTCATCCAAAGACATCAGTAATGCCAATCCGGGGCAGCTGGACTGTTGTATTCAGCTTGCACCATTGGTTCCCGATTTTATGCCGTTTGTCGGGAGAGTCGCGCAAAGCGTTACTATTGCACTACAGTAATATCGATGAAAAGGAGCAGCTAATGACACGTCCCGATTTTTGCGTTCGCCAGCCAAGAGCCGGTGCGGGGTTCACCCTGATCGAACTGATGGTTACGGTTGCCATTATTGCCATTCTGGCCGGGGTGGCGCTGCCGGCCTACAACAATTACGTTACGCGCGGGCGCGTTCCCCAAGCCACCAATAATTTGTCCAGCATGCGCGTCAAGCTGGAACAGTATTACCAGGATAACCGCACCTATGTTGGCGCCTGCGCCGACGGCACCATAGCGCCGCTGCCCGATGATGATGATTTTGGCTATACCTGTCCGACCCTGAGCGCGACGGCCTATACCGTTCAGGCCGCTGGGCAGGGAAGCATGTCCGATTTCACCTATACGATCGACCAGGACAATAACAAGGCGACCACGGAACTCCCCACCGACTGGGGAACCGCACCGGCAACTTGCTGGATCGTCAAGAAGGGGGAAACGTGTTAGTGAGGCGACAGCGCGGCGTTACCCTGATCGAGCTGATGATCGGGGTCGCCATCGTGGCGATATTGCTCGCCACGGGCATGCCTTCTTTTAATCTCTGGATTCAAAACACCCAGAACCGCACCGCTGCCGAGTCCGTCCTCAACGGCGTGCAGCTCGCGCGCGCGGAAGCAGTCAGGCGCAACACGCCGGTGCGTTTTGATTTGACCAACGCCAGCGGCCTCGTGGCCTGGACTGTCGGTTGTGTCACGGTGACTGACGATTGCCCCGAAACGATACAAAGCCGGCCGGCAAGCGATGGCAGTCCCAATGCCAGAGTGGGCGTCAGTACCGCAGCACTGCCATCGCCGCTGCCGGTCGGTCATTTCGGTAGCGCCATTGCCGCCGGTGCCGGCCTGATAGCGGGCGTGACCTTCAATGGCATCGGTCGCGTGGTGAACGATGACGATATTACCCGCGTGGATATCACCAGCGCCACATCGAGCGATGCGCGCCGGTTTGTCGTGGTGATTCATACCGGTGGACAGATTCGCATGTGCGATCCGGCGCTGGCGTTCGCGGACAATTCCCAAGGTTGCAGTTGAGCAGGAGAACGGCAATGCGCCGACAGAATTCACTTCAGAAACAACGCGGACTGATGTTGCTTGAGGGCTTGATCGCGATGCTGATCTTTTCCCTGGGCATTTTGGCGATTGTCGGCGTGCAGTCCGCCGCCGTCCGGCATACGACGGATGCCAAATATCGGGTCGATGCCAGTTTCCTGGCCAATCAGACCATCGGGCAGATGTGGGCGAATCGGGAAAACCTGGCCGATTATGTGACGGACGAGGAAGGAGAGGATGTCGATAGCCTGCCGGGTGGAAAACGCATCGTTACCGTATCGGGCAACGATGTGACAGTAACGATTACCTGGCAACTGCCCGGCGAAGACGCCGAACACAATTACACGGTCGTTACCCAGATCAACGGATAGAACACGAGGAATCGGCAAATGCACCCTTACCGCACAGGTTTTAGCCTGATCGAAATCATGGTGGGACTGGCGATGGGCATGGTCTCCATGGTGGTCATCATGCAGGTTTTTTCTGTCTTTGAAGGCGGCAAGCGCACTACCACCGGCGGCGCCGATGCTCAGAGTAATGGCGCCATTTCCTTGTACATGATCGAGCGGGATGTCCGCATGGCGGG
>DATLIB010000191.1:0-18806 GCA_035539595.1 Noviherbaspirillum sp. | reverse complement strand
CGCAACTCGACCACACGAACAGTGTGAGTGAGGGCGGCGCCAATAGTGATTGGAATAAGGTGGTCTCGGTGAAATTTGCCTTGCTTTTACGAGGTTCGCACCGCTTATCGGACGGAGATTCTATGGGTGTATACGACTTGTTTGGCTCAGATTACGCAGAAGCGCATGGCGATAGTGATCCAGGTGTACGCATTATGGAATCGGTATTGCCAAAATCCGCGCGCGGGAAGAGACGAAGGATTTTTTCTACGACGATTCAGTTGCGTCCTCTTCTAAAAGAGGATCCGAAATGATCTCTTACAACGGGTCGCTTCCACCAGTACGGTGGCGGCCGAAAGGTCATGGTAAGCGCCGGCAGCAGGGAGCCTCGCTTGTGATGTCGTTACTGATGTTGCTTGCGGTGCAAATGCTTGGAATGTCGGCTGCCCAGACTTCACTGCAAGGTGAAAAAGCATCGCGTAACGACCAGGATAGGCAGATTGCGCTGCAAGCGGCGGAGGCCGCGTTGATAGATGCTGAGCGCGATATAGAAACCTCCGAGCGTCGCCATCTCTTTAGTCAAAACAGCATCGAGGGCTTTACAGCGCAGTGCTCGGATGCTGCAGTCGACATTTATTTGGGGTTGTGCCGTCGTGCTGTATCTGGGGGCGTACCCGCTTGGCTGGCAGTGGATTTTGAAACGCAATCAGTACCATACGGTTACTTCACAAACAGGGTTTTCCCGAATGGAAATGGTCCCTTAACGGCTCAACTTCCCCGATACCTCATTGAACTGATGTCCTATAAGAAAGACGTGGAATCGACGGCGCCCGAAGAAGTTACCTATTTTTACCGTATCACCGCCATTGGATTTGGTGCAAGAACATCGACTCAGGTTGTGCTGCAAACGTTTTACAGGAAACGCGACGATCACCATAAAACCGTTGTGCCGTTGGGGCGTTTCAGTTGGCGGGAAATCTCAAATTGGCAGGAGTTGCGCGATGCCCTTGCATGACCGCGACGGTGCCGCTTGGATTAACGAGCGACGCAAAGGTTTTACCATGATAGAGGTGATGGTCGTTCTGGTTGTGGCGGCGATCTTGTCTGCCGTGGCTTATCCGTCTTATGTTGAGTCAGTGCGCAAAAGCAGACGTGCGGAAGGGCGTGCCGCCTTGATGCAAATCATGCAGCAGCAGGAGCGCTTTTATACACAACATAATACCTATGTGCCATTTTCCTCCTCTTCCACCGATGAGCATGAGAAGAAGTTCAAATGGTTTTCCGGCAATGCCGCAAAAGACAGCGCATATGAAATCAAGGCTGAAGCATGTAGCAATGAGATGATCCAGGATTGCGTGAGGCTAACTGCCATGCCGGGGACGGAAAATGTGAATACAAGCTATCGAGACCCGGTATGTGGCGACCTTGTGCTCACCAGTACGGGCGTACATTCGGCAGATAATCCTAATTGCTGGAAATAACACCGACATGCTCATATGCGACAAGCTTATCCAAAGAGGTTTTTCGGCGATCGAGCTTATGGTCGTGCTTGCGGTTGCTATCATCCTGCTGGCGATTGGCATTCCTAGTGTGCAGGCAATGATTCGTCACCAACAAATTACCACTACAGTTAACGACTTTTTTGCGTCAATCCATCTTGCACGTTCGGAAGCAATTCAGCATGGAATTCGTGTTGATTTGGTGCCGTCGGATGGCGCCGGCGATTGGTCCAAAGGCTGGGTGATTTTCGTTGATGGGAATAATAATCAACGACCCGATAAAGGAGAGCGAATCGTTTTCTCTCATGATCGAGCGCATCACGGAATCCGTATCACCGCTGCGCTTACCGATTCGAAAGTACAATATCTCGCCTATCACGGCAGCGGCCGTACACGCACTAATACAAGCAGTCAACAGACGCAATTCGGAACACTGACCTTCCAGTTGGATAATCAAACGAGGAAGATCAAGTTGAATTTCCTTGGAAGGCCTCGGGTGTGTAACCCGGACACTGAGCGAAGCACTTGCTGATCCGCTATGTAGTACGTCTGTCGGGACGATAGAATTGTGTAATTTGGTTATTGCGGTGCTTGCACCGTTCCCCTCTCTTCGCAGCAGGAAATTCCGTGGAAATTTTTAGCGATCAGCAAGGTATTGAACGCGCCTTGCAGTGGGCATCGAAGGGACTTTTTACCACTACGCCTAATCCTCGGGTGGGGTGCATCATCGTCAAAGACAATTGTGTGATCGGCGAGGGTTACACGCAGCCGGCCGGGCAGGCGCATGCTGAAGTGCAAGCGATGAACGATGCCGCTAGCAGAGGATGCGATGTTCGCGGCGCCACGGTCTATGTGACACTGGAGCCATGCAGCCATTTCGGCCGTACGCCGCCATGTGCGGACGGATTGATTCAGGCGGGCGTGGCAAAAGTGGTCATGGCAGTGATCGATCCCAACCCTCTCGTCGGCGGACAAGGTGTCGCAAAATTACGGGCAGCCGGAATTGAAGTGGTTTGCGGCATACTTGAGCAGCAAGCACATGAAATGAACATCGGCTTTATGTCCCGCATGCGGCGCGGCAAGCCATGGGTGAGATTGAAGGCCGCAGCCAGTCTTGATGGAAAAACAGCACTTCATAACGGCAGCAGCAAATGGATTACCTCGCCGGCCGCACGTGACGACGGACACTGGTGGCGAGCACGTGCCTGTGCGGTAATGACTGGAATCGGTACTGTGCAGGAAGACAACCCCGAATTAACGGTGCGTGCGCTCGATACGCCCCGACAGCCACGACGCATTGTGGTGGACAGCCGTCTTCAGATCGATCCTGATGCCCGCATCTTGGCTGCCGGCGGGACATGGATTGTGGCGGCCAGTGCCAATCCGGAAAAGGAGGCACGGCTGCGCGATCGCGGCGCGGAGGTTATTCTGTTGCCGAACGCCCAAGGCAAAGTCGATTTGCCAGCCTTGATGCAAGAATTAGGTAGGCGCCAGATTAATGAGCTGCACGTCGAAGCAGGTTTCAAGCTGAATGGCTCGCTGATCCGGGACGACTGTGTTGACGAATTGCTGCTTTATCTGGCACCCAGTTTGCTGGGAGATGCGCAAGGGGCCTTCGATTTGCCTGCTCTGCAAAATCTGGAAAACAGGCGCACGCTGTCTTTTCACGAAATCAAGCAGATTGGTCCCGATTTGCGTATCCTTGCGCGTTTCACCTGACCGAGTCATCGCCATGTTTACCGGAATTGTCGCCGCAGTGGGCAAAATTACTTCTATTTCGTCTTTGGGCGAGCAACCGGATGCAGGGGTGCGTCTTCACGTCCATGCGGGAGGGTTGTCAATGGCGGATGTGGTGCTAGGTGATTCGATCGCTCTCAACGGTACTTGCATGACTGTGGTCGAAAAAACTGATATCGGTTTTGTTGTTGATGTGTCGCGCGAAAGCCTGAATCGTACTGCCGGCCTTAATGTGACAGGTGAGGTCAATCTTGAAAAGGCGCTGACGCTCTCCGATCGACTGGGAGGGCACCTGGTATCCGGCCACGTCGATGGCCTCGGCGTTGTACGCCGCTTCGAACCGGTAGGTGAATCCATGGAACTGGTTATCGAAGCACCGAAGGATTTGGCTAAATACGTGGCATATAAGGGTTCAATCGTCGTCAATGGCGTATCGTTGACGGTTAACCGGGTGCTCGATACTGCAAGCGAGTGTGAATTTTCTATTAACCTGATTCCTCATACGGTTCAGGTCACCACGCTAAAACATCTCAAGACGGGTTCCTTGGTCAATCTGGAAATTGATTTGATCGCGCGTTATGTGGAGCGCATGCTGAACCAAAAGCCGTAATGACCTACCTTCTAGCCGGGTATCGCTTTTGATATTAGCAACCGGCGTGTCTAAACTCATGGTAGTTTCGGTTCTGAAAGTCTAGGTCTGAGTAAATCCTTTAAAATAGCGGACTACATAGGATTTAAGTCATGGCTATCTCGACAACACAAGAAATCATTGCCGAACTCCGCGCAGGCCGCATAGTCATTCTGGTGGACGAGGAAGATCGCGAAAATGAAGGTGATCTGGTTCTTGCCGCAGAATTTGTCACGCCAGAGGCGATTAACTTCATGGCCAAGTATGGACGTGGCCTGATTTGCTTGACGTTGACGGAAGAACGCTGCAACCAGTTGGATCTGGCGATGATGACGACTCGCAATGGTACTTCCTATGGCACTAATTTTACGGTGTCCATCGAAGCCGCCGAAGGCGTGACGACGGGTATTTCGGCTGCGGATCGAGCGAAAACCATTCAGGTTGCCGTGGCGAAAAACGCCAAACCAGCCGATATTGTTCAGCCTGGCCATATTTTCCCGCTGAAGGCGCAAAGAGGAGGTGTGCTGATGCGTGCCGGCCATACTGAAGCTGGATGTGATTTTGCCGAACTGGCGGGCTTGATGCCTGCGGCGGTCATTTGTGAAATCATGAAAGATGATGGCACGATGGCACGGCTACCTGATTTGATGGAATTCGCTAGGGAGCATAACCTCAAGATTGGCACGATTGCCGACCTGATTCATTATCGCAGTCAGACCGAAAGCATTGTCGAGCGCATTGCAGCGCGCCCCATGCAGACCGTCCATGGGCACTTCACTGCTATTGCCTATCGCGATAAGCCAAGCGGTTGTGCTCATTTGGCGCTGGTGCATGGGGAGATCAAACCGGAACTGGAAACGCTCGTGCGCGTGCATCAGCCGGTGTCAATTCTTGATTTACTGGAAACACAGACAACAACGCATTCGTGGAACATCGCTGCTGCGATGGCGGCCATCAAAATGGCGGAGCGCGGCACTATGGTGTTACTGAATTGCGAAGAATCGGCAGAACAAATGTTTGCCCAGTTCGATGCTCTTAGTAATCCTGACCAGAAACCGCAGGCGCGCGCATCCCGGATGGATCTGCGCACCTATGGCATCGGTGCCCAGATTCTGAAAGACCTTGGGGTCGGCAAGATGAAGCTGCTGGCTAGCCCGCGCAAGATGCCGTCGATGACCGGCTTCGATCTCGAAGTCGTTGGTTATCAGCCCGAGCCGGGCAACTGAATATCAAGCCGCCAATGCGCGGCAGGACTGAATACCGAAAGCAAACAAGTTTTCCGGGCTCATGCATCCCAAGGCCTGGGTAACAACAATCAACGAGCGCATATGCGCATAAAGGAACTACCATGACCGTAGGAACATACGAAACCAATTTGAGCGGCGCAGGCGTCCGGATCGGCATTGTGCAAGCCCGTTTTAATGAAGACGTGTGCCACGGCCTGTTGTCTTCGTGTCTGGCTGAACTCAAGCACCTCGGCGTCGCCGACGAAGACGTACTGCACGTAACAGTTCCCGGTGCGCTGGAAATTCCCTTGGCATTGCAAAAAATGGCGGAGACTCAGCAATTTGATGCGCTGATTGCAATCGGTGCAGTTATCCGTGGTGAAACCTATCATTTCGAACTGGTATCCAATGAGTCCGGTGCCGGTATTACACGCGTCGGTCTTGATTTCGGCATTCCGGTGGCTAATGCTGTACTGACAACCGATACAGATGAACAGGCCGAAGCGCGCATGGCGGAAAAGGGCGCAGATGCAGCCCGGGTAGCAATTGAAATGGCCAACCTCGCGATCGCGCTGGAAGAGCTGGCTGAAGCAACCGAGGAAGAGTAAGCAATGAATCAAAAGTCCGCACATGCGAATCCGAATAAGAACCGTACACCGCGTCATCGCGCGCGTGAATTCGCCCTGCAAGGGCTGTATCAATGGCTGCTGAACAACGAAGATGCGGGCGCCATTGATGCACACATCCGCGAAGCGCACGGGTTCGATAAGGCCGATGCAGAGCATTTCAATGCTCTGTTGCATGGCACGATTAAACAGGTCGCCACTTTGCGCGAGAGGCTAGGGCCGCTGATTGATCGCCCAATTGACCAGTTGTCGCCGGTAGAGCATGCGGCGTTGCTGATTGGCGCCTATGAACTTGGTAACCACATCGAAATTCCATACAAAGTGGTGATTAACGAGGCAGTCGAACTAACCAAATCCTTCGGCGGCATTGATGGACACAAGTATGTCAATGGCGTCCTTGATAAGTTCGCAGCCAAGGTGCGAGACCTCGAAGTTGGCTGCGCAAAAAAGCAATAATCCTCTCAATTAGCCGCTCTGACCTACCCTCTGTCACCGGCTCTTTCATCACTGTTTTCATGAATCCCATCCTTGCTTCCCGTCTCGCCAATATTGCGCCGTTCCATGTGATGGAGTTGGCAAAAATGGCGGCAGAACTCGAGCGTCAGGGACGCTCCATTATTCACATGGGCATTGGCGAGCCTGACTTCACTGCACCCCGGCCGGTGATTGAAGCCGCGACGCGGGCCATGGCCGACGGGAAAATGCAGTACACCTCGGCGGTTGGTATCCCGGCCTTGCGCGAAGCTATCGCTGCTTATTATCAGCGCGGTTATGGGCTACAGATCGCGCCTGCGCGGATTGTTGTTACGGCGGGAGCATCGGCGGCGCTTCTGCTGGCTTGCGCCGCTCTGGTGGAGAAGGGGGCGGAAGTGTTGATGCCCGATCCCTCCTATCCTTGTAATCGCCACTTCGTTGCCGCTTTTGAGGGGCGGGCGAAATTGATTCCGAGCGGCCCTGATCAACGTTTCCAGTTGTCGGAGGCGACCGTACGCGAACAGTGGTCGACTATGACGCGCGGTGTGCTGCTGGCATCCCCGTCGAACCCGACCGGCACGTCCATCCCGCATGACGAACTGGGGAAAATTGTTTCTGCCGTACGTGAAAAGGGCGGTTTCACGATTGTTGATGAGATTTATCAAGGGCTGACATATGACGATACGCCGTTTTCGGCGTTGTCTTTGGGCGAGGACGTCATCGTTATCAACAGCTTCTCGAAGTATTTCAGCATGACCGGCTGGCGGCTCGGTTGGTTGGTGGTGCCTGAAGCGATGGTGCCGCAAATTGAAAAGTTGGCGCAGAATTTGTTCATCTGTGCGTCCAGTGTGGCCCAACAGGCCGCCGTTGCGTGCTTTTCATCCGAGTCGATCGGGATTTATGAGCAACGCAAGGCCGAATTCAAGCGCCGCCGAGACTACATCGTTCCAGCGTTGCGCGATCTGGGATTCAATGTGCCGGTGATGCCGGATGGAGCATTCTATGTCTATGCTGATTGCTCGGCGTTGTCCGACGACACTGATCAACTTACTGTCGATATGCTTAACCAGGCGGGCGTGGTACTTGTGCCGGGGCTGGATTTCGGTCCGTATACCGCGCGTCAGTATATTCGGCTGTCATATGCGACTTCAATGGAAAACCTTCAGGAAGCGGTAATAAGGTTACGGAAGTTTCTTGCTGAGCGTGAACGACGGTGAGTCATCTTTATAGAGCAAAATAAAAAAGGAGCTTCTGAAGCTCCTTTTTTATTTTGTGGACCAGTTGCTTATAAGGCAGCCACCTGGTCCGAGTTTGCCAACGGCTGTGTCGGCTCGCCAAGATTTTCATCGACCGCTTGCGGTTTGGGCGCTTGCTTTGGAGCTGCAACCTTCACCGACGTCGAATAAATCGGTACCTTCTTGCCCATTGCCACGTCTTTCAAGCGACGGTATTCGGCTAGTACCTTGGAGCCATAGCCGAAGTCAGTATCCAATGCACCTGCGCCGACATACAATTTCAGACCGGCTTCGACCGAGCCACCGCGTCTGACGTACTCTTTCAAGATGAGTGAGCCAACCTTGATGTTCGCGACTGGATTAAGGGCAGCCTTAACACCGCCGTGGTCTTCAAATTTGTCCTGATGCACCTTGGACATCACCTGCATCAGGCCCTGTGCACCAACCGGGCTTTCGGCGAATGGGTTGAAACGGGATTCGATTGCCATCACGGACAGAATTAGCAATGGGTCAAGTTTGATTTCTGCGGCTGTCAGGTACGCAGCGGAAACGAGCATCCCAGTCGCATCGGTCGCTACGCGATAGCGTCTGGATAACCAGGAAGTAACCCATTGCTGTTCGAGCGGACCTTGGCCGTTGACCTTCAACACGGCCTTCATATTGCTGCTAGGAGTGACGGATTGTGCATGTGCGCTATCCATCAGGGTTGCCAGTTCAGACTCGCTAGCTTCGGCTTCGGCAAACGGGGACAGCGCTTTTAAATGGTCAGCAGCGTCTGGTTTTACGAACATGATGGCCAGAGCGGCGATTGCGACGAAGCCCAGCACCATCAGCATGTGATGAGCAGTAGTGATGAATCCGCTGGCGGTATCGCGGACGAAGACCGTCCACCCGGTCGCCAAGCTGGCTTTTTTGCGGGCGGATTCTGCGCTTGCCCAAATGAATCGATTTAACATTGAACCTCCTGAATCGTCACGGTACGCGAAGAACCTACTGTGAAATATGTAGATCTTTGTACTGCCGTGAATCAGACATCATCTGCATTACATCGCGTAAGCGGCAGACGTCGGACCTGTTTGCTTTGGACTGGCGGTTGCCTGGCGGCACCGGATCAGTGGCAAACGGTTTTTCGGGGAGAAGGCGGACGCCTTTTGAAAACACTCCTTAATAGGCCATGTGGGACCCCGATCCCGTGAATGATGGGTATGTTGCGTTGCACTGCTTCGCATCTGAAGGTGCATTTCCTCATCAAGTTGGCCGAATTCTAGGGCTCCGTTTATGCCTCGTCAACACTATAAAGTTGATTCTTTATAACTTTCTGATCTTATTATTTCGCTGTGATGCAATGGAAAATCAATAAAATCAACTACTTGGACTTGCATCTTAAAAATGGAAGTGATTCTCAAACTTTGTCAAAGCTCATGAAATATTCAGATTTACGAGATTTTATTTCCCAGTTGCAACAAATTGGCGAATTAAAGACCATTCCTGTTTGCGTCGACCCTCATCTTGAGATGACTGAAATTTGCGATAGAACTCTGCGGGCACAGGGGCCAGCATTGCTTTTTTCCAAGCCGAGAGGGCACTCTATTCCTGTCTTGGGTAACTTATTTGGCACGCCACGGCGGGTAGCTTTGGGTATGGGGGCGCAGGACATCAGCGAATTGCGCAAGATCGGCCATGTGCTTGCGACATTGAAAGAGCCCGAACCGCCCAAGGGGCTAAGAGATGTGCTGGGTCTAGGCGCGATGGTGAAATCGCTATGGGATATGGCACCGAAAGAGCATCGTTCGGCAGCATGTCAAGACATCGTGTGGGAGGAGGAGGACGTCGATTTGGCTAGGTTGCCGATCCAGCACTGCTGGCCGGGCGACATTGCGCCGCTGATTACTTGGGGGCTCGTCATTACCAAAGGGCCGCATAAAAAGCGCCAGAATCTCGGCATCTATCGGCAGCAGGTGATCGGTCGCAACAAAGTAATCATGCGCTGGTTGGCGCACCGCGGCGGTGCGCTCGATTTTCGCGAGCACGGCATCGTCAATCGCGGTAAACCTTACCCGATCGCGGTTGCATTGGGCGCTGACCCTGCAACCATTCTCGGCGCAGTCACGCCTGTTCCTGACAGTTTGTCGGAATATCAGTTTGCCGGTCTCTTACGCGGCAGTCGAACTGAACTGGTTAAGGCGGTTGGCAGTGAATTACGGGTGCCCGCATCGGCCGAGATCGTATTGGAGGGCCATATTTATCCAGATGAGGGACATCCGAGCGGCTATGAGCATGCACTGGAAGGTCCGTACGGTGACCATACCGGCTATTACAACGAACAGGAGTGGTTCCCGGTATTTACCATCGATCGCATCACGATGCGGCGCGACCCAATCTATCACTCTACCTATACAGGCAAACCGCCGGACGAACCGGCAATTCTGGGTGTCGCCTTGAATGAAGTCTTTATCCCTCTATTGCAGAAGCAATTCACGGAGATTACCGACTTCTACCTGCCACCAGAGGGGTGCAGTTACCGCATGGCGGTGGTGCAAATGAAAAAGTCCTATCCCGGCCACGCCAAGCGCGTCATGTTTGGGGTTTGGAGTTTCCTGAGGCAGTTCATGTATACCAAGTTCATTATCGTGGTGGACGAGGATGTGAACATTCGCGACTGGAAGGAGGTGATCTGGGCCATTACCACTCGAGTGGATCCGTCGCGCGATACGACGCTGGTGGATAATACGCCGATCGATTACCTGGATTTTGCGTCGCCGGTCAGCGGGTTAGGCAGCAAGATGGGAATTGATGCAACCAACAAGTGGTCTGGAGAAACCAGCCGCGAATGGGGGCAGACTATTACGATGACCGCCGAGGTCAAGGCCAGGGTGGACCGTATCTGGGAGGAACTCGGAATCTGACAGACCGTAAGGCTGCTGAAATATCGAGGCGTCAGGGGGGCTTTGCTGTTAGAATTGCGGCGGGCGGGCCCCTACGCATTGTGGCATGGCCAATCTGGTCAGGTCGGGAACGAAGCAGCCACAGCCATTTCCTGCAAGTGCCGTAGACAAGGCTCGCCTCTTTCTTGTTTTAAATTCCTCTTCATTGTGTCAGCTTGGCCAAGCCCGCGCCAGAATTTCCTGCTGTAGTGCTGGTGCCGCCAGTGTGCCGTATACGCGCCCATGTTCAGCGTCCAGCCGACTGACAATGAAGGCCTCGGCAATCGTGGCGGGGGCATGCTGCAACATCAGGCTCGCCTGTGCGGTAAGTAGTAGCCGCTGGGCAAAGCGGCGTGCTTGTATTTCGCGCTGTTCCGGAGGCAGGGAGTGGTCTCTGCGCAAGGTGCCGATTGCCTCTTGCAAGACGGCATATCCCTTGGTAGTTTCATCCAGTTGGTCTAGCAATTGCAGGAATCCTTCTGTTTCCCGCTCTATCGCGCGTAATACGTCCAGGCACATCACATTGCCAGACCCTTCCCAGATTGAATTGACCGGAGCTTCGCGGTACAAACGTGCCATGGGGCCGGTTTCAACGTAGCCGTTACCGCCCCAGACTTCCATGCATTCGCCGGTAAATGCCGGGGCACGTTTGCAGATCCAAAATTTGGCAGCCGGTGTGAGGATGCGCCGCCATGCGCGTTCTAGTGAATCATGCGGCGCTTCGACGGCGCGTGCCAGACGCAGCATCAGCAAGGTTGCGGCTTCACTTTCAAGCGCGAGATCGCATAACACGTTGCGCATCAGGGGCTGCTCTGCCAGCAGCCGACCGAATGCAAAGCGATGCCGCGCGTGGTGCGCCGCCTGTACGAAGGCGTTGCGCATCAGGCCGGTACTGCCGATCACGCAATCGAGCCGGGTATGGCTGGCCATTTCAATCATGGTGGGAATGCCACGGCCTTCGTCGCCCACCATGATGCCGTAGGCATCCTGGAATTCTACTTCGCTGCTGGCATTGGAGCGGTTGCCGAGCTTGTCTTTCAGGCGTTGTATCAGGACGGCGTTCTTGCTGCCATCCGGCCGCCAGCGCGGTACGAAAAAACAGGAAAGTCCGGTGTCGGTGCGGGCCAGGACCAGATGCGCGTCACACATTGGTGCGGAGAAAAACCATTTGTGGCCGATCAGTGCGTATTCCGCCCCACGCCCCGCACCGTTGACCGGGCGCGCTATCGTGGTGTTGGTACGTACGTCGGAGCCGCCTTGCTTTTCGGTCATGCCCATACCGATCAGAATCGACCGCTTTTGCTCTAGGGGCAGGTCACGTTCGTCGTGCTCGCAGGAAAAGAGTTTCGATTGTAAAGAGGCGAATAACTTCGGCTCTTTCTGCAGCGCTGGAATAGCGGCGAAGGTCATCGTGGTCGGACACAGTGATCCGGCTTCGATCTGCGCTTGCATGAAATATCCCGCTGTCCGCGCGACATGGGCTCCAGACTTGGCTTGTTTCCAAGGCAATGCGTGCAGGTCTTCGCGGCGCATTATGCTCAGCAACGCATGCCAACTTGGATGAAATGTCACCTGATCGATGCGAAAACCGAAACGGTCGTGCGTGTTTAGTTCAGGCAAGTGGCGATTTGCCAATTCGCCGAGGCGTATGACTTCCTTCTTGCCAAGTTCGGCGCCGAAGCGCTTGAGCCGTTCTTCATGCCATGCGGCGGCGCTGCTTCGAACTCCTTCGCACAAGGCAAGATCGGTTGTGAAAAGGTTGTAGTCCCCCAGTTCGGGCACTTGGTTGGTGACTTCATGTGTTGGCCATTGCATTGCGGACATCCTTTATCGATGTGATAAACCCCCGCCTATAACTTGCATCAGGTCAGGTAAAATGCCAGCTTGCGATTAACAGCCAGCGTAACCATGTCTTATCAAGTTCTCGCCCGTAAGTATCGCCCAAAGAGCTTCGAAACGCTCGTCGGGCAGGAGCACGTTGTGCGGGCACTGACGCATGCGTTGAATCAGCAGCGCTTGCATCATGCCTACTTGTTTACAGGCACACGCGGTGTGGGCAAGACCACACTCTCACGGATTCTGGCGAAGTCGCTGAATTGTGAAATCGGTATCACGGCCATCCCTTGCGGCATCTGCGAAGCGTGCATGGCTATCGATGCCGGCCGCTTTGTCGACTATATTGAAATGGATGCCGCTTCCAATCGCGGTGTCGATGAGATGGCGCAGTTGCTGGAACAGGCGGTTTATGCGCCCTCTAATGCCCGTTTCAAGGTCTACATGATCGACGAAGTTCACATGCTGACCAATCACGCGTTCAATTCCATGCTGAAGACTCTGGAAGAGCCGCCTGAGCATGTGAAGTTCATCCTGGCGACGACTGATCCACAAAAAATTCCGGTGACGGTGTTGTCACGCTGTCTGCAGTTCAACCTCAAGCAGATGCCTCCAGGCCATATTGTCGGCCACCTGGAAAACATTCTGGGTCAGGAAAATATCTCCTTCGACTCACCGGCCTTGCGCTTGTTGGCGCAGGGCGCGCATGGTTCGATGCGTGATGCACTGTCACTGACCGACCAGGCGATTGCATATGCGGCCGGAAAAGTGACACTGGAAGCTGTACAAGGCATGCTTGGTGCGCTCGACCAGTCTTACCTGATTCGGATGCTGGATGCGCTGGCCGCCAAGGACGGTGCGGGATTGCTGTCTGTCGCAGATGAGATGGCAGCGCGCAGCCTGGCCTACAGTGCTGCCTTGCAAGACCTCGGCACTTTATTGCATCGCATCGCCTTGGCACAGACTGTGCCGGCGGCGCTGCCGGACGATGTGCCTGAGCGTGAAGATATTATTCGCCTGTCCTCCCTGTTCGATGCGGAAGAGATCCAGTTGTTTTACCAGATTGCCGTTCACGGACGAAATGAGTTAAGTCTGGCGCCGGATGAGTACGCTGGATTTTCGATGACTTTGTTACGGATGCTGGCATTCCGACCGGGAGTCGGCGCTGCCGAGTCCAAACCGGCAGTACATATGCCTGCCGCCGCGTCCTCTATCCAGCCCGCTCCGATTTCACGTTTGAGTGCGGCGCCGCCAACCGTCGCTGCAAGTGCTCCTGCCGCGCGTCCTGCAGCGGGCATGAGTCCGGCGCGCGCAGCGCTGGAGGCGGCACGCAATGGTGGCAAGCCGCCAGCGACGGTTCCGATGCCGTCAAAAACAAGCATGTCATCGCCCCCGCCGTGGGAGGATGAGCAACCGCAGGCAGGAGAACAGGCCGCTGCCATACCTGTCGGCGCAGAGGCTCAAAAAAAAACTGAACCGGAATCGACCGACGTAGGTCGGTTGGATACCACGATGGCGATGGAAACCGTTCCATCGTCCGCCGCTCCGGTGTCTTTTGCCAGCCGGGTACAACCTGTCACAACACCTGTTCCTTCTCTTGATTGGGACGGTAACTGGCCTGTTCTTGCCGCTGCGTTGCCTTTGCGTGGCGTGGCCCAGCAACTGGCGCAGCAGAGCGAGCTGCTCCAATGCGAGGACAATGGCGGTGGTGCCCTGATGCATCTGCGTATTCCATTGGAAACTTTATGTTCGGCTGGCAGCGTGGATAAACTCGCTGCGGCGCTGTCGGAACATTTTGGAAAACCGGTTCGGGTCACCACCGAAATCGGCGCGGTAGAACAAACCGCCAGTGCACAGGCGATCGCCGAACGCGAGGCGCGCCTGCGCCAAGCGGAAGAAAACTTGCAAAGCGATCCCTTTGTGCAGACCTTGATGCGCGAATTCGGCGCGACCATCGTGCCGGGCTCGATCAAACCAGCTTAACTAACGATTAGGAGTAAGAATATGATGAAAGGCCAACTGGCAGGGCTGATGAAACAGGCTCAGGCAATGCAGGACAATATGAAGAAGATGCAGGAGCAGCTTGCATTGATCGAGGTCGAGGGGCAATCCGGCGCTGGCATGGTGAAGGTGGTGATGACGTGCAAGAACGACGTCAAACGTGTAACGATCGATCCGTCCCTGTTGGGCGATGACAAGGACATGCTGGAAGATCTGGTTGCCGCCGCCTTCAACGATGCCGTACGCAAGGCGGAAGCCACGTCCCAGGAAAAAATGGCGGGTATGACAGCGGGCTTGCCGTTGCCACCGGGCTTCAAGATGCCATTTTGATTCTGGCAGCATTGAGTTTTGAAAGTAACCGGGCAGGCAGTCTGCGTACTGTCTGCCCGGTTTTACATCCAGCAGCGGGTAAGGAACGTGCACGAAATAATTTCCTGATTTGTTCCACGTCTGACGGGTGCACTGCGGCGTTGCTCGTCGTCGCCATAGCTCGCTATGACTCCTCCTCGCGCCTTGCATTGCATCCCGACAGACGCGTCCAAATCAGGAAATTATTTCGTGCACGTTCCTGAGTCGCCGAGCAAGAATAACTTGAACATTCTTGCTCGACTCCTAACAGAGAAATTTCGTGAAATCGCCTTCCAGTCTTGAATTCCTTACCGAAGCCCTGCGCCGGTTGCCCGGTGTCGGTCCCAAGTCGGCCCAGCGCATGGCGTATCACCTGATGCAGCATGATCGCGATGGCGCTGTGCTGCTCGGACGTGCGTTGTCGCAGGCGGTCGAGAAAATCCATCACTGCGCCAAGTGCAACACCTTTACCGAGCATGAGGTTTGCGAGACTTGCCGGGATCCGGAACGTGATGCCAGTTTGCTTTGTGTAGTGGAGACGCCGGCGGACCAGCTGATGATTGAGCAGACACTGACGTTCAAGGGCTTGTATTTCATCCTTATGGGCAGATTGTCGCCGTTGGACGGCATCGGACCGAAGGACATTCACCTTGAAAAGCTGGTCGCTCGCGCGACGGACGGCGTGGTCAACGAAGTCGTGCTGGCGACCAATTTTACCAACGAGGGGGAAGCCACCGCGCACTACATCAGCGAGACGCTGAAGGCACGTGGCCTGAAAGTCAGTCGCCTGGCGCGTGGCGTACCGGTTGGTGGTGAACTGGAATACGTGGATGCCGGCACCATTGCGCGCGCCATGCTGGACCGGCGTTCGACATAGCGGAGCAATATGAAAAAAGACGCATCACCCGGTCCTTTGGCCGGCATTAAGGTACTGGAAATGGGCACGTTGATCGCCGGTCCGTTTTGCTCTCGCATGCTGGCCGAGTTCGGTGCAGAAGTCATCAAGGTCGAGTCGCCGGCTGGTGGCGATCCTATTCGTCAGTGGCGGGTGCTCAAGGATGGCACTTCGCTCTGGTGGTCGGTGCAGTCGCGCAACAAGAAAAGCGTGACACTGAACATGAAAGACCCACGCGGCCAGGAAATTGCCAAGCGGCTGGCGTTGGATGCAGACATCATCATCGAGAACTACCGTCCGGGCGTGCTGGAAAAATGGGGCCTCGGTTACGAAGACCTGAAGGCGATTAATCCCGCGGTCATCATGGTCCGCTTATCCGGCTACGGTCAGACCGGGCCGATGAAGGACCAGCCGGGCTTCGGTGCAATTGGCGAGTCGATGGGGGGCATGCGCCATGTATCGGGACATCCGGATCGGCCGCCGGTGCGCATCGGCATTTCGATCGGCGATTCGGTCGCTGCGCTGCACGGCGTGATCGGCGGCATGATGGCGTTGCGTCACCGTGACGTGACTGGCGGACGCTGGAATGGCAAGCGCGGCACAGACTGTGTGGCCGGTCAGGGGCAGATGGTCGATGTCGCGCTGTACGAGGCGGTATTCAACATGATGGAATCGCTGGTGCCGGAATACGATTATGCGGGGGTGGTTCGTGCGCGTACCGGCGGTGCTTTGCCTGGCATCGTACCGTCTAACACCTACACCACGCAGGAGGGCGAGAACGTCGTTATCGCTGGTAATGGCGACGCTATCTTCAGGCGGTTGATGCTGGCCATCGGGCGCGAAGACATGGCGAACGATCCGCAACTGGCGCGCAATGACGGTCGCGTGCCGCGCACCGAAGAAATTGACAACGCCATTCAGGCATGGTGCGCAACGCAAAGCATTGATGATGCGCTTGCCATCCTCAAAAAGGCCAATGTCCCGGTCGGCAAAATCTATTCCGTGCGGGACATGATGCACGATCCGCAATTCCTCGCTCGCCGCATGTTCGAGCAGCACGCCTTTGCCGACGGTACGCCGATCAAGCTGCCGGCGATTACGCCGAAGTTGTCCGAGACACCCGGCGAGACCAAATGGTTGGGCCCGGCACTGGGCGAACACACGGCCGAAGTATTGCGAGAACTGGGCTACGATGATGTGCAAATCGCCCAACTGAAGGACGAGCAGGCGATCTAGCGCGTTACGCCGATACAGCGATTACACCGACACAGCAACACCTACCGGACCGCCATATGGACAAGAAATTTTGGAAGCAGTTTGTTGTTGCCTTGACCCTTTTCCTGTTGGGTTATTTCACCTTCAATAGCAACTTTCTCTTGTGGTTGGGCTTCTGAGGTACTGACCTCCTGAACCAGCCAACATCCCGCTGCCGTAACAGCGCTTTATCGGCTATCGGCGCAGGATGTCACGCAAGATCGTCACACCGCGCTTGATCTCTGCAACAGGAATGGGGGCGAACCCGAGCACCAGGCCGGACGCTCGGTTGTGTCCGCTCCCTGCACTCTCATCGACGTTGTAGAACCTGGAGAGGGCGCGCACTTCAAGGCCTTTTTGCGCGGCAGCATGGGCAACGGCCAAGTCATTACGCTGGCGTCTGAAGGTGGTCGAGAGCTGCAGTCCCGCATCGGCAGGACCTGCCTGCAATTCTTCTGCCAAGTGCGTGTTGAGGGCTTCGAGGAGTGCTGAGCGCCGTTCTGCATACACCTCCCTGGTTCGTTTGATATGCCTGCCGAAATGGCCTTCTGCGATGAAGTCCGCCAACACCATTTGCGGAACGATGGTGGCATGGCGATCAAGGATTGCCCTGGCTTGTACGAAGGCATCGACCAGCGATGGCGGCAAAACCAGGTAACCTAGCCGCAACCCGGGAAATAGCACTTTCGACAGTGTGCCGACATAGATCACGCAGCCGGCCCTGTCCAGGCTTTGCAACGATGCCAGCGGCGGGCCGGTATAGCGATATTCGCTGTCGTAATCGTCTTCCACTATCCAGGTACGGTTTTTTGCCGCCCACGCCAGCAGTTCCAGGCGGCGCTGCAAG
This sequence comes from Noviherbaspirillum sp., assembly GCA_035539595.1. Classification (GTDB taxonomy): domain Bacteria; phylum Pseudomonadota; class Gammaproteobacteria; order Burkholderiales; family Burkholderiaceae_D; genus Noviherbaspirillum. The sequence continues at coordinate 1,300 of DATLIB010000191.1, read as the reverse complement.
CTCATGGTCACGCCAAGCGGTAGCTGGTGTGAAGGGGTTACATAGACCAGTTTTGCATCTGAATGATGGGCGATGCCGTGGGAGACGCACAGCCCCTCGTTGTCTACCGGCACCGGACAGATGCGGGCTTGGGCAGCGTGCAGCGATGCGCTAATGCCGCGGTATCCGGGTTCCTCTACCCATGCGCCATCGTTCGGCGCCAGCAGCAGCGTGGCGATCAGGAAGAGCGCCTGTTGCGAACCGGAGGTGATGACGATCTGCTCCGGCACACAATGCACGCCGCGCGATGCACGCAGATAGGCGGCAAGCGCTGTACGCAAAGGGGCGTAACCGGCAGGATCGCTGTAACCCAATTCATGCGATGGCCGCCGCCAACGGCGCGCTTCCAGCCGTGCCCAGACATCGAAGGGGAATACGTCGATACCGGGCATGCCGATACGGAATGCTTTCAACGCACCTTCATGGATATTCAGCGCAGTCTGCGGACCGACAAAGCATTGCCCTCGTGCGGATAGCGGGCGCAGCAGTTGCAAGGGCGCCGGCGTTGGAGTGTTGGGCTTGTCCTTCTTGGAGAGGGGGAGGTTGGCGCTGACAAACGTGCCTTTGCCGACCGTGCCGGACAGATATCCTTCCGCCATCAGCTGCGCGTATGCGTTCAGCACGGTTTGTCGCGAGATGCCGAACAGTTCCGACAGTGCTCGCGTCGGCGGCAGTTGCATGCCGGGGCTGATTTTTCCGCTCAATATCGTTTGCTTGATCGCTTCGTAGAGCTGGCGGAACATTGGCGTAGCGGATGCCGGATCCAGCGGCAGGGTGGCCAGGGATTGTGCTAGATGCATGGTCTGTACGGTCCTTAAATTGGTATTTTTAAAATACCATTTATTGGTTATTTAAAAAAGCCAAAGCGGGGCGTAATCTGTTGCCTGTTTCCATAGGAAAGACGTCGTATGCAAGCCACCTCTTATTGCATCAAAGCAATTGGCGGATGTGTTTTGCAACTCAATTTTTGAGCGAGGATTGGTGAAGGACACCCAACAACGGCGTTTGCAATGGTGTAGCCAAGTCAATGTTGAGGTTCGCTTCGTCGTCTACCAGCCCGCGGATCAAAAACAAGGAACGACGAACTACTGGAAATTTTTTCAGACTTTTGTGAGGACCAGGCATGCATACCTATGAAGCAACCATCTCCTGGAACAGGGGAGAGCAGACGTTTGTGGACAACCGCTATAGTCGCGGCCATACGTGGAGTTTCGACGGCGGCGTGCAGGTGCCTGCCTCTTCTTCTCCCTTGATTGTGCCG
>DATLIB010000190.1:0-14662 GCA_035539595.1 Noviherbaspirillum sp. | reverse complement strand
AAATACTTCTGCCCATAACATCAAGATGATGAAAGCATTGGGCGCTACCATCGTCATGGTTGATCAACGTGACGAAAACGGAGGATTTCTCGGAACGCGCATCGCGTATATAAACGAGATCCTTGTCCAGGATCGGCGTTATTTCTGGCTCAATCAGTACGCCAACCCCGAAAACCCGGCTTCGCATGCGCGGACAACGGCACGTTCCATCGCCAACAAATTCGAGCACATCGATTATTTATTCATCGGAGCAGGCACCACAGGCACCCTGATGGGCTGCGTGCAATTCTTTCAGGAACATCGCCCTCACACCAAAATTGTCGCGGTCGACAGCGTCGGTTCGGTGACATTCGGCCGACCGGCGGGTAAACGTTATATCCCCGGGCTTGGCACAAGTCGCCGGCCTGAAATTTTTTCTCCAGACGGGATTTATGCGTTTGAAATGATCGATGAGTCCGATGCAATTGCCATGTGCCGTTATATTGCTCGCACAAACGGACTGCTAGGCGGCGGATCGACCGGAACCGTTCTGGCAGGTGTCCATCGCTGGCGCGAACGTATTCCTGCCCATTCCACCGTGGTCGCAATTTCCCCTGATCTTGGCGAACGCTATCTCGATACTATCTATGATGATCACTGGGTGATGGAACGCTTTGGCAATAAGCCGCTGACCGCCCCTCTCTATTTGGACATCCCTACCGCCGCCTGATTTCGCAGCACATTTTTTTAAGGTTCATGTATGTTTGATTTCAATATCATTTCCGGCAGCGTCATCAAAACTCTCATTGATGAGCGCCCCACTCGTAGCATCTCTAGCGTCGAAGCTGCTTATCTGGCACACCATGATGGCCAGACCATTAACCCGGATAGTTATTTTCTACGTTATCCGAAAAACCCCGCTAATCGGATCATCGCTTTGCCTGCTTCGATTGATGGCGATTCTGCCGTCTCAGGGATCAAATGGATTGCCAGTTTTCCCGACAATATTAAGAGCGGCATTCCTCGCGCTTCCGCTATCCTCGTACTGAACGATCAGCAAACGGGCTATCCCTTTGCTTGCCTGGAAGGTTCACTGATCAGCTCCTCACGCACAGCAGCATCCGCCGTATTAGGTGCCTATTGGCTGAACGAACGCAAGCGGCAGGTCGGTACAATTTCGTTCATCGGTGCCGGCGTGATTGCGCGTAATATTTTGGATATGTTTATTGCCGATGAATGGAAATTTCAATCTATCCGTATCCATGATAGCGACACCCCATCAATGCATTCATTTACTGACTATGCCGCAACACGCATAAAAGCCGGTGCTGATGTTGCTGCGGAAGACAGCCTGGAACAGGCACTGCGGGCAGATGTGGTGGTATTTGCGACGAATGCCGGCACCCCCTATGTTTTAGCACCGACTACTTTTTCTCCCGGCCAGATTGTTCTCAATATTTCCTTGCGTGACATTGGGCCGGATCTGATTTTGGATGCCGAAAACATATTTGACGATGTGGATCATTGTTTGAAGGCGAATACGTCGCCACATCTGGCTGAACTGAAGGTCGGTGATCGTCGCTTCGTTACCTGTACTCTTGCGCAGCTAATGCGAGGCGAGACTACATTGGATCGTACCCGCCCATTGATTTTTTCCCCATTTGGAATGGGTATGCTTGATCTTGCACTTGGTAAGGATCTATACGACGAAGCACTTGCACGCGGAATGGCGGTTTCCATACCAGGCTTTTTTGGCGAAACGCGTAGGTGGTAAGGCACCGCGCCGGAATAACTTGTGCAATTTGACGGTCGTAGCGGGATGCGGTGCACGGCGCGAGGAGGAGTCATGGCGCGGGCTATGGCGACGACGAGCAACGCTGCAGCGCGCCCGCTACGGCCAGCAACATTGTGCAATGTTATTCCGGCGCGGCGTCTAGCGTCTAAAGACTCGCTACTCTGCTAAAAACTGTTTACATAGCGCTCCCAACTGAATGATCGCTTGCTCAACTTGAGACGTCCATCTACGTCCGACACAAATTCGGAAATTTCTGTTTGTTGTGTCTGAAGTGGAGAAAATTGTCCCAGGTGTAATCGATATGCTATTGGCGAGCGCTGTTTCGTATAGGGAATCAATGTTGATGGGCGCAGGTAGTTCGATCCAAAAGACAAAGCCGCCTGTTGGCTGACTGACCTTTGTTTTGGCAGGGAAATGGCGCTCGATCAGCGTCGCGATTTTTTTAGGGTACGACGAAAACAACTCACGTAATTTTTTCGTGTGCGGACCATAGTAGCCCTTGCGAATAAACTCGGAAAGAAGGACCTGAGGCAAGGAGCTGATTGATATATTGCGCGCCAAAATATCGCACAGCATCTCATTACGGTATTTGCCGGGGATGCACCAGCCAATTCGATAGCCCGGAGTCAATACTTTCGAGAACGAGGAGCAATACAGCACCATCCCCCGGTGATCGAAACTTTTGATTGCCTTGAGGTTCTCTACGCCGTCGTACAAGTCATGGAAAACGTCATCTTCAATGAGCGGAATGTTTTCTTGTGCCAGCAACTCAACCAAAGCATGACGATGCTGCAACGGCATCGTATAACCGAGCGGATTTTGTATGGTCGGATTCAGCAGGACGCAACTGATTTTGCGTGCATGCACTGCACGTTTCAATTCATCTAGATCGATGCCAGTTTCTGGAGAAGTTGAAATTTCTATGGCCTTAAGGCCTGATGTTTCGATCGCTTGCAAAATGCCAAAGTAGGTCGGCGTTTCGATGGCAATAGAATCACCTGGGCGAGTGACGGCGCGCAAAGCGAATTCAGTTGCGATGCTGTCGCCTGCGGTGATGAGGATGTCATCCGGACTGCAGACAACACCACGTTCGACCATGATGCGAGCGATATTGCAACGCAGCTCCAATAGCCCTGGCGGTGGCACGTAGCTGCCATGGTTGATCTCTTTGTTTTTTGCAATCGACATCAAAACCCGATTGAGCAGGCTCTGTGGTACGAGATCTCCATTCAGCACAGCCGACCCAAGTGCCACGATGTTCTCTTGGGAAGAGCGCTCCAGCATGTCCACTACCAGGTGGTTCACTGCAACGGTAACTGCCTTGAATGATTTTCTTTGCTGGCTTCTCGCATTTGTTTTGCTCTCATTGGACTTGCTTTGGGACTGGACAAAGTAGCCGGAGCGATTGCGGGAATATGCGCGTCCGGTCGCCTCTAATTCTTGGAATACCCGCGTTGCGGTAGTAAGGCTGATTTTTTCACTTTTCATCAGATCCCTTACCGAGGGAAGCCGAGTATCTGGGAGAAAAATACTAGCGTCGATCTGCGAGACAAGGCGATCAACAACTTTTTGATACCGAGTTTGGCGTTTCGCTTCTGTTTTCACCATGGAGATTTCTTCACTTCTTATTTGTAGGACTTACGCAAAACCGTCCCAGCCGCGTTGCGTTGTCTTGTCGTACTGGATGACCTGCCTGCGGCAGCACGCCTTGCTGGAACAATTTTGCGTAAGTCCTCATTTGTTCATCTGTACTACATAAATACGTAACATCTGTATCTTTCTTGCGGCTCGTTGTGTAGCTATTCTTCCGTCTAAACCGATAGGGGGCATTCGAGAAAATGTCTTTTGCAAGCCAGCATGGTTTATGTGAGAGCCAGGCCTCCATCATGGTTTGTCTGCCCCATATCTCAAGTGAGAGTCTCCCGTTATCTCCACACGTCTGCCGGCAATGCCGAACTCAAGCAAGGCAATGAGGGATGCCGTGCCGGCAAGTTGGGTAACCAGGGAATCATCTTACATGGCCAAATTGATAATTTCCATAAAACCTCTGGCTCAGGAAGCTAACTTGAACTACACATTCGACCATATCCATACCGCACCAAGTCTGGGCTCTCTGCAAATTGCCATCATCGGACTTGGCTCGCGCGGCCTTAGCATCCTTGAGCGTATCGTGCATTTAGCTCGACATGTACCAGATCGTGCTATTCAGGTGACAATTTTTGAGCCCAACAAGGCGGGTGTCGGGATACATGACACCGAACAGCCGGATTACCTTCTGCTCAATACAATTGCCTGCCAAATTTCGATGTTTCCCGACCGTGTGGCAATCGGTTCCGATGATGAGCGTTGCGGTCCTGATTTCTATACTTGGTGTGCTGAGCGGAACGTCAGGATAGGTGATGACGGTTTGCCTTGCGCGAACGGCGGACGCCCAGTGGAGTCAACTGATTTTCTGCCGCGGCGCTTGATCGGCGAGTATTTATCCTGGTTCTACGACACCATCACAGCGGCGCTACCGGCGAATGTCAATATTCGTTTGCATCGAGAACGCGCGGTTCGCCTGATCGCAAAAGAGGATGGCAAGGAATACGCGATTTTTGGAGAAAGTGGCGTTGTAGAACAAGCTGACAAGCTCTTCGTCACGATCGGACATACAGGGCGCAAACAAGCGCCTCTGCAGCCTTGTGATCGGCGTATGCTCAGAGTCCCTTATCCGCTGCCACATACACTCCAAAATATAGCGACTCAGGCCGTTGTCGGCATAGAGGGATTTGGCCTTGCTGCGATGGATGCCATTGCAGCGTTGACCGCCGGACGCGGCGGCCGGTTTCACAGGTCTGCCGACGGGCACGCCACGTACACTGCATCAGGCCGTGAACCGCGCATGTTGCTTTACTCCCGCAGCGGCTTACCGTTTCGTGTCAGGCCGGATACCTCTCCCGACAGGATCAAGCATAAAGCGCTCTTTCTCACCAGTGCCGCCATTGCGCAACTCCGCAAAAACCAGCCCGGTGGAAAAATTGATTTCGACGCGGCCATTTTGCCATTGCTCATGTTGGAAATGAAGGCGGCCTTCTATTTCACTCATGTACACATGGAAGGCGGCGATGCCTGGAACGCGCGCCTTTCCGCACTACGCCAAGAAATGGTAACAGCCTTCGCAGCGGGAAAAATCGAGCATGTCTTTGCGCAACTGGAAGCCGAATACGGGATTTTTGTACCAGAAGAGCACCTCCTGTTCAAAGTCCCTGAGGGCTTGACCGGCTCCGCCTATAAAGACTGGGTAAGGCAATTCATCGAGAATGACCTTAATGCCGGCAGCAAAGGGTTGCTTGCCAGCCCCCTCAAAGCTGCACTTGAAATATGGCGGGATTTACGCGACCAACTGCGGGAGCTCATCGATCATGAGGGGCTTACGCCAGACGCGCATCATCGTTTTTTCTCGACCTATGCCGCACTAGTCAATCGCACTGTTGCCGGCCCGCAGAAAGAACGCCATCAAGACCTGCTCGCTCTGATTGATGCGGGCATTGTTGCTGTTGCTCCTGGAAGAAAATCGGCCTTGCACTGGAAACCGGAGTCTGACACTTTCCAACTCATTCTCGAATCCGAGACCGATGGCATTGAACTCGACTGGGTTGTGAGCGCGCACGTTGCGCATAGCGGCATTCTGGACACCGACTCTCCGATACTGGCCGACCTCTACAAGCTCGGCTTGATCCTGCCAGTATTCAAAGCGCATGGAATGGATGGCGTCAAAGTGGATGCCTCTTGCCGTCCGCTCCATAGTTCGGGACGAGTCGTCGACAACATCTGGCTGCTCGGCCCGGCCGTCGAAGGCGCTACCTACTACAACCACTACGTTCCGTCGGGAGGCGCCTATTCACGCGCTCTTACCGATGCACACCGGGCAGTGTCTATCTGTCTGGAGCTCGAAGAAGTGGAAGAAAATGTATTGGGAGTCGCAGCATGATGTTTATATGCCTCGACGTCGAAGGCGTTCTTTTGCCTGAAATCTGGATCAAAGTCGCCGAAGCCACAGGTCTCGACGCTTTATATCTCACCACCCGCGACGAACCAGACTTCGATGCACTAATGCGTCATCGGATACTCACCTTGCACAAGCATGGAGTGAGCTATTCCGATCTTGCCGAGATCGCGAGCAAGATCGACCCCCTGCCGGGAGCGAAGGATTTTCTTGATGTCATTCGTTCATCCTGGCCTTGTGCTTTGGTTTCGGACTCATTTTATGAGTTCCTGATGCCGCTTGCTCCCAAGCTGGGATTTCCCACCATATTCTGCCATCACCTGCTCAGGGATAGCGATGACCGGCTCTCCGGCTGGCGTCCACGGCTAAATAACCAAAAACCTGCTGTAGTTAAAGGATTGCAGGCACTCGGCTTCACGGTGGCAGCGGCAGGCGATTCGTTCAATGACTTGGGAATGCTGGAGGCGGCCGACTTCGGCTTTTTTGTGAATGCACCTCCTCATATCAGTCAGAAATTTCCAGAGAGGAGAAGCTGTAACGGCCTTGATGAACTGCTTAGTGCGTTTCATGGCATCAAAGCTGAGGTTCGTGCAGCAGCATGAATGTCTTGGTGCGGTCGTAAGTCGCCGCACAAGAATAAGTTGAGCAATTTTTGCTGCACGCCGCTGGCGCACTGCGGCGCGTCAGACGCCTTGCATTGCATCCAGCGATGAGCGCCAACATGTCCAACTTATTCTTGCGCGACTCCTAACCTCTTTTGTAAAGGATTTGCTGTGCTCTCTTTTTTTCAGCTCTCGCCGATTTTTCTTGTCATCTCGATGATTCTGATGTTTCGCCGTCCGCCTGTACAAGCTGCAGTGGGAGGCGCTTTACTCGCAACCGGACTGTGGTTTGGCGGCATTGCCAAGCCGTTCCTTATGGGAACGCTCAGTAACATCCTGCAGGACACAATGGTTTTGTTTATGAGTACGGCGTTCGTTATTGCGCCAGGACTCCTGTTTGTCATATTTTTGGAGCGGGTTGGTGCCAATGATGCGCTTTCCGAATGGGTACGCAAACTCGGCTGGCCAAAAGCGGCACAGGCATTATTTCTTGTTCTCGGGCTTGCGCCGCTGCTTGAAGGGATGACTGGTTTCGGCGTATCACTGATTGCCACGGTTCCCCTGCTGATCGCACTTGTCGAGAAACGGATTGCATTGCGCATTGCGTTAACCGGCATGTGCATCATGCCGTGGGGTACTCTTGGTTTAGCGACAGTGATCGGGGCTGCGCTTGCCGGGATGCCCGCCGATACGCTTGGTGGTTGGTCGGCTTGGACGAGTGCGCCCGTCTTCCTGGGGGCAACGCTCCTGGCGCTTTGGCTGGCCGGTCAGCGCAAACTCACGACGTTTGGGATCGGCGCTCTATTTGCTGCTCTGTTCATCGGTCTCTTGCATATCATGAGTCGCACCTTGGGGCCGGAAATCGCCGGCGTGGGTGCTGCAGCGGCGATTACGTTGATAGGGATCGCATGGGCAAAATTCCACCTGAAATCAACCATTGTCTTTCCTGTTGCAGCATGGCCGTATGTCGCGTTACTAGGCACGATTCTGGTTTTGAAGCTCATCAATGCCACATTCGGACTGGATGCGATGTTGATACTGCAAGGCGCCCAGGTATCGTGGAAACCGCTTGCTTCGCCCGGCATCGCATTGCTGATTGTCGATATCGTGCTCATTGCAAAACTGGGATTGAATAATATTTTGACGCCATTTTCCAATCGCGCGAGGCGGCCGCTCCTTACCATTTTCTTCTTTTTGTTCATGTCGCAACTTCTGGTGAAGGCCGGTTTTTTCGATGGTGTGCGTGCCGCACTCGATCATCTTGCGCCTGTCACATTAGCTCCGTTGGTTGCCGCACTTGGAGGCCTTTCAGGTTATATAACCGGCTCCAACGTTGGCGGCAATGCGATTGTCATGCCTTCGGTGGCACATCTCGGATTGACGCCCGCTGCGCTCGCCGTTATGGCTGCCATACAGAATAGTGCAGCCGGCCATGCCGCACTTGGCTCGATGCCGATCGTCGCTTTGATTCTTGGACTGGCGAAAGGGAGCAAGGACGATGAGCAGGAACTGATCCGCTTCGCTTTCTTGTTTGCACTCTTTAATACGGTTGCAGTCGGCACGATCGGCTATTTTTTGATGGCAAACGCTGCCGCATAAAATAAGGAAAAACAAATGATGAGTCACCACACCTATCAAATCACGCTAAAACCGATTTCCTTCTTTCTCCCTTCTGAAGAAGTCAATACAAATGATGTACAGCGTCTGGCAGCCAAGATAAGGGGTAACGGAATATGGACAACGCCCCTACCAGTAGATGGTGCAACTGGGCTCGTCATGGATGGAAATCACCGGCTAAGAGCTGCAGCCATGCTCAATCTCGCGTATTTACCTTGCGTACTGTTGAACTACCAAAACCCAGGTTTAATGGTCTTGGATTGGCAAACTGGAATGCCTTTCGATATAGAGCATATTTATCGTGTAGTTGTACACGGCAAAAAGGTTCTACCGTATAAAACAACAAGGCATCTATTTAGCCCTGCCCTCCCCGGCACAGCCTTATCCTTGGATGAGTTGCGTGCCCCCGTGCTTGAATCGGCCGAGGCATGCTAGCTGCCATGACGGTACTTAATGAGCTTTCATCAATGCCGGATGACTTCGCAGCCCTCTTTAAAAAATTTCCACGAGAGTTGCACGATTGGGTTCCCTCGTCTTGGCATGGGATTCCGGGAGAAAAATTTTCCGCATTGGGACAAGCCTGCCATCTACGCGACATTGAAGTAGATGGCTATCACGACCGCTTTGCAAAAACATTGCACGAAGAATGCCCGACGCTCGCTTCTCTGGACGGCTATATGCTGGCACAAGAGCGGCAGTATAGTGCCAGCGATGCAGACGAAGTCATGGATTGCTTCAGGGGGCTCCGCATGCAAACAGTAGAGCTCCTAAAAAAAGTGTCAGAGGCAGATTGGCAGCGGCGCGCTGTATTTGGTGGTTACGGTGAAATCTCCCTTGGCTCTCTTGTCCATCTTCTAAGAAGCCACGACCTGCAGCACTTAGCCTGCATGCATTGGTTATTGGCACGCATTCAAGCGAGATAAATACTATGTTTGAAAACGAGGGGGGCATCACAGTAAGACAGGGCAATGTTCAAGATATTGGTGACATCCTGTGTTTGCAGGAGCGTAATCACTTTTCCAATCTCACTGCAAGCGAACGCACGCAAGGCTTCGTGACCACCCGTTTGACCAACGCGCAAGTCGAAAACTTACTGCAAGAAAAAGGCGTCTTTGTTGCAACGAGCAAGGAAAAACTGGTTGGTTATGCGTTTGCTGGCAGCTGGCAGTTTTTCTCTCAATGGCCCATCATGTCATACATGATGACGAGACTACCTCATTTAATCTTCGGGCAGTGTCTCATCAATACCGAAAACTCTTTTCAGTATGGGCCAGTGTGTGTGGATGTGGAACATCGGGGTTCGAATGTACTTAAGTACTTGTTTGATGGCGTGTGTGTCGCATTCTGCGAACTCCAACCGATTGGAGTGACCTTCATCAACAGCGTTAATCAGCGGTCGTACACCGCACACACTCGGAAGCTCGGATTGGAAGTGATTGATCGGTTCGAGTTTAATGATGGTGTTTACTATGGATTGGCGTTTGACAGCAAGATGGGCTTCCCCCGATTTCACGGACACATCCGTTAAACACATTGTAGATTTCATTCAGTATCTTCGATACGGACGCACACGTACGTTCGTGCGTGCCGGTCCACCGTTGAAGGGGGGGCTTTCCGGGAACGGCTACTTCTTCCGAGGCGCGCGGGCCGTCAAGCAATCATCATCTTGGTACGGCTGGAAACAGCAATACAAGGATCCCTTCCGTATCGCACAATGTCAGCCATATTCGATACCCAACCCGTATCCCGCCGACGATGACCCCCGAACACTTTCAACTTCTACTCACCCGTGAAATGCCCTACGGAAAATACAAGGGTCGTGTGATCGCCGATTTGCCCGGGCATTACCTCGGCTGGTTTGCGCGTGAAGGTTTTCCCAAAGGGGAAATTGGTGAACTGCTGGCGCTGATGTACGAGCTGGATCACAATGCGCTGCGGCATTTGCTGGATCCCTTGCGCAAGCGATGAAGCGGGATGCCGCCGGCAGGGCATCCGATGTCGCCGCTCGCAACGCATGTATTGCCTTGCGTTGATCTGCCGGCAAATGCTCAATCGCTCAAGGCTTCTTTCGCGGCTTGTTCCGGTGTCAGTCCTTCGTAGAACATGTCGGTGAACCATTCGACCTGTTCTTCGATATGTTCCTGCGCCTGCGCCAGGGTGGCGCCGCCTGCGACCAGAAAGCCTTCGACTTCGGTGCACCACTGAATCAAGGCGGCTGTTTCCGGATCGAGTTCGTCTTTTTTCTTTGCCATCATCTTTCCCTTTGTATCGACTGCACCCGCAGTCATGTGTCGACAGGGTAGCAGCATCCGTCTGTCACCGCATCGACGCGATGTGCGGCATGCGCTGCCTTTATGCCGCTCTGCCGCCACGGCGCTTGCGCATGGCGGCGTTCTGCGTCTGCAGGATCACGTCAACGCGTTCGGAGGCGTCGCGTGCCAGTTCCTGCGCCAGTTCGCCGCTGGGAAAATACTCCGGGCAGCGGTAGCTGAGCCATGCGTAGGCGGAATAACGCCGGCAGGTGTCTTCGACTTCTTGCAGGTTCTGGCGCAACAAGGCGCCGGGTTCGTGGTGCAGTGCGCATACCTTTCCTTTGGCAAGCGCATGCGCCCAATTTTGCCAAGCCGCGTGCAACGACGGCACTCTGGCGGAAATCGGCACCAGCGAGAGCGTGAATTTGTCTGCCACCGACAGCGGCAAGGTATCCAGCCACTGCGCCCGATCCAGCTGTTCTTCGGTAATGCGCGGGAAGAAGAAGCCGTCCGGCACGTCGATGTTGTGCACGAAGCGCTTGAACAATTTGGTCAGGGATTGTTCGCCGGTGACCGCCGCGATGCGGTGCAGATGTTCCAGCGTGGGTGCAACGGAAAAACCGGCTGCTGCCACCGGGGGGATTTTTTCCTTCAGCAGGGAGCGCATCACCTGATGGGTTTCGTCGTCGTAGCCGGCGACGAAGCCTTCTTCATGTACGCCGAAGCGCCCCGCGCGACCGGCGATTTGCTTGGCCAGCGCGGCCGGGACTTCTTCTTCCTCGACGCCGTTGTACTTGGTTGAGGTGGTCATCACCACGCGCTCGATGGGCAGGTTCAAGCCCATGGCGATGGCGTCGGTGCCGACCACGATGTCCGCCTCGCGCTTGCGGAAGCGGGCCGCTTGCGCACGCCGCACTTCGGGCGACAGGTTGCCGTACACCGTCGCCACCGAAAACCCGCTTTCGGTGATCAGGTCGCGCCACATCAGCACGTCGCGCCGCGAGAAAGCGATCACGGCATCGCCGCGCCGCAGGTTGCGCAACTTGCGCACCGGCCCCGGCTCCATCGCCAGCGGCGCCTTGCGCCTCAAGGTGTGTACCTCCAGCGGGCATTCCAGCCGTTCGGCCAGCGCTTCAATCGCGCGACGCGCTTCGAGCGCACCGACCAGATAGACCACCGAGGCCGGCGCGCCGCAGACCGCAGCGGTCCAGGCGGCACCACGGTCGCGGTCGCCCAGCATTTGGATTTCATCGATCACGGCGACATCGACGCGCGTGCTGGTGTCGAGCATTTCCACGGTGCTGGCGACATGCGTGGCGTCTTCCTCGATGCGGCGCTCTTCGCCGGTGATCAGACTGACCTTGATTTCCTTGCCGTGCGGTTTCGTGTCGCGCAGGCGTTCGTAATTTTCCAGCGCCAGCAGGCGTAGCGGCGCCAGATAGACGCCGGTCTTTGCCTTGGCAAGCGCTTCCATCGCCTGATGCGTCTTGCCGCTGTTGGTCGGCCCCAACAAGGCGATAAAACGGCGCGGCATGCGATACGCAACCTCGAACGATGCCGGGTATTCCGCCAGATTGATGCTTTCCTTGGTCAGCGCCGCGTGTCGTTCTTCGTGCTGCCGCTCGATGGCGTGCGTCAATCGCTGCTCGATGCGATCGAAGACCTGCTCGACCGGGTCGGAGGTGTCTTTGCCTGCCAGCGCATGCAGGAAGGTCATGGCGTCGAGCCCGCTATCGTCCGCGCGTGTCTGCATGCCGGCGATAAAGGCAGCCAGCCTGCGCTGCAATTCATCCTGCGTGCCGGGATGGGCGCGCTGCGATATCAACTGCATCTGGTCGGTGGGCGACATTTTTCGCCACTTGCTGGGTTTGGCCAGCACGCCATGACTGGGCACCAGGTCGTATGGCACGTGCAGGGTGCCGACTTCGACCACACCGGAGAAACGCAGGAAAACGCGTCCCTCCAGCTTGACCAGTTCGGCACCCAGCATCTGCGCATGCAAGGCTGGCGCTGCGTCGTCGTCGGTATCCGGTGTGGCCGGCAGGGAATCTGATAAATCCGGTAAAGAGGAAGGCGATGGCATACGTAGCTACAAATGAAAAACAAGGAGCGACAGCACCTCATCAAATGACACGCGGCAAAAGTGTAAGTTGCGCTCTCATTGCTGCAATGTTGTCCGTGGCGGCGAGCGAGTCGCAGGTGCGCAAGGGGCTGGTGTAATACAGACAGGACAGCCTCTCAAATTACAGCGGGGACGTGGCCTTGTCTACACGTTATTCTCTTTTTCCGTTGAACAACTGCAGCTTTGTGTGATCGAAGATCAAAGCGTCTTTCCCTTAGTTGGGGGATAATTCTTGCCCGGTTTCATTTTGCTGAATGCTCAGGACCGAGCGGTTCCGAGGATTTTGGCAAGTAACTTTTTTTGAAGGCACGACATAGTGAGCACGACTAGAAGCAAGCGCTGGAATGGCAACTTTGACACCCTCCCGGCAGCGTATTTGAAAGACGTCATGGCAAAAATGATTGACTATGGCGACCGTGTGCAATTTTCCCTGGTGAGCGGAGGACCGCAGCCGAGTTATCAAGTGACAAATACGCTTGGCAAAAAAATGGCATTCGACAGAAATCATCATCTGCTGCAGTCGCAGTCCGATGAGTTTGTCGGCGCCAATGCCAGCGCTGTCTTTACGCTGGATCAGGTGAAAGCAGGCATCGCCGGTATCGGTGCCAGTTCCGGCGGCGGATCGCGTACGGTGCGTGCCGTGCGCGCAACAGGAGGCGGTACTCGCACCAGCGCGGCCAAATTGGAAGAACAGTTTGCCGCTCAACGCTACGAATATTTCAAGAATAATCGCCAGGCGCTACCGTCCGCCATTTCTGAATACTCCGACGAGATTACCAATCTGATGAAGATAGGAAAGTCCGCCGAAGAAGCCTTTGGCGAGGTGGTTAAGAAGTATTTTTAATGACATCTGGCGGTTTGTCAGTGCAATGCTGAGGCCGTCAAAGTCATTCTGCTCTGGCGGGAGATGTCCTTCATCATTCGCTCTCTTGCCGTCAGGAAAGCGCGCTGAATCCGCGATGATCTGCGCGTGAATACGTGGCCCCTGCTTTAGGCGAAGTTGTCGTTTTGCTGTGGCTCACCACAGCCACAGCAAAACGTCCCCATCACTTGGGCACCACGCAGAAATAAGTGACGCATTTTTTCGCAACAGGGATGATGTTGCCCTGTTTGCAGTACTCGTCGATGCGGGCCTCTGGATGCGTTGCATCGCCTCCTGCTGCGGTCCGCGTAAATGCACACGTGTTCTTGCTCGACTCTTCACTGAGATTGTCCTTGCGGTGGCGTCGCGGCTGGCGATGTGGTCTGTCCGCCTGATGAAGAAGCGCCGGAAGTGCCAGGAGCGCTGCTGCCGCTGGATGTCGGTTTCTGTGACTGCATCTTGGCCTGCGCGAGAGCGCCGTCCCGCGTTGCCTTGGCTTGTTGGTTGCATGCCTTCTTGGCGTCGCCGACTTGATCGTCACATTGTTCTTTGGCGACCTGATACTGCGACTCGGCTTTCGCCTCTTCCAGCGCCAAGCGGTTCTTCGGCGTATCGCGCTCCTTTACCTTTGCCTCCGCTTCCGCCACCTTCTTCTGGCCATCCGCCTCTGCTTTGCAGATGTCCTCGGCGTTGTCTTGCATGCTATTGCATTTTTCCATGGCAGCCTTGTGTTGTTGGTCAATTTGCTGCGTCATGGATGCTTGTCCCGTTCCTGTGCCGCCGCTCGTCGCTTGCTGCGACGACACGCCTTGCTCCGGCGAACCGGAGGTGGCAGGAGAGGTTTGCGCGAAGGCGCTTGTCGCAAAGGCTAGTGCGCATGAGGCAGCGATGGCAGTGAGCTGTGCATTCACGAGAGTGCTCCTTCCGTTGATAAGACAATGCCAAACGCAAGCAAGCTTCGCGCCACAGTAATCGGTATGAGACTGCGATGCGGTAAAGCGCTGCGAGGCATCACAGAGGTTTTGAAAACCACGCCAGACGACATCCTTTCAGGCAGCTCCTGGCGCAGAACAGGTAAATCTTTGCGCAGGCCATGTACTTTTTTCTCTTGTGTACAGTACATTGCCACGCAAGTTTATTGGCAGACTGATCAAGACTTTTTTGGGGATTCTTCCAGGACGTTTAGCAAGGGGCAGTGCGCTGGCGAAGAAAATGCAGGCGTCGGTGCATGCCGTCAAGTTTGCGCATGAGAACACATTGACGCATTTGGAACATGACGCGAAAAGGCAAAATTTTCTTCCTCTTTTTTTATCAAAACAGCTGAAGTGCTGTACGACAAAAGCAGGATTGGATGCTTTATCGAAACACCATGTCGCTAACCAGATGGTTCACCTTTTCTCTTTATCAGGACTTAGTCGCCGCGCAAGAATAAGTTGAACAATTTT
>DATLIB010000189.1:0-4233 GCA_035539595.1 Noviherbaspirillum sp. | reverse complement strand
CACAGGATGATCGCAGGGCATGCCCCGAGAGTAGGTTCCAGCGATCGATCCGTACCGGCCATGTGCTTGTCTCTTCTTGCGTCAGGCGGGCATTTCGACAAACTCCACCCGATTGCGGCCCGCATGTTTGGCCTCATACATGGTCTGATCTGCGAACGAAAGCATTTCGGACATTGGCACCAGAGCCATCGGCGAGGTGGCCACGCCAATGCTGACGGTCAGCTCGAGGACTTCGCCACCAGGCAATGCTGTCTGCATGCGCTCGACCTGACGGCGCAGCCTGTTGGCCACCGCCCGCGCTTCCTGCGAGCCCCCGCCGGGCAACAGCAGCGAAAACTCTTCGCCGCCCAGCCGGCCGAACATGTCGCCATTGCGGATCGAGGCGCGCACTACCGCCGAAAGCGAAACCAGCGCAGGTCGCCGGCTGCATGTCCGAAGGCGTCGTTCACGCGCTTGAAGTGATCGACATCGAACAGAATGACGGAAACCGGCTGCCGTGCATCCCTGAGCCTTGCAAGCACGTTCTCGGCCTCGCGCAGGAACGTACCGCGATTGAGAGCATCGGTGAGGCTGTCGTAAGTTGCAGCACGCTCTATTTCGGCAAACTGCCGGCGGCGGTCCGCAGTGGCACTGGCGACCAGCACCGGACCCAGAGCGATCATCGCAACGCCGAGTTGAACGGCGGCAATCAGTTCATCGCTCAGCCCATTCGCCCCGAGACCATACACACCGAGTTTGACGGCAAACATTGTTGCGCCGGAATAGAGGAGCACCAGGAAACAGGTGAGCGGCAGTGGCACGACGAGCGCGCACCAGATCAGGGCCGGCACTGGGAAGACGATGGCGATGGGGTTTAGG
The DNA here is from genome assembly GCA_035539595.1 of Noviherbaspirillum sp. Classification (GTDB taxonomy): domain Bacteria; phylum Pseudomonadota; class Gammaproteobacteria; order Burkholderiales; family Burkholderiaceae_D; genus Noviherbaspirillum. The sequence goes on along the minus strand of DATLIB010000189.1, from coordinate 3,375 downwards.
ATCAGAATCCCGAACCCTGCGCTCGCCAAAAGCGCGATGGCCGGCGGCACCACTGGATGACGCAGCAGCGCGTTCCAGCCCCTGAAACGGGGACGCGGCAACGGCCAGGGTAATGCCAGGATGCCCGGCAACAATACCAGATAGTTCATCAGCTCCGACGAAAACCATGTCCGCCAGCCGTCGAAGTAGTCGCCATCGCCCAGGCTGACCCAAGCGGGGCCACCCGCCACGCCGGCGACAGCCGCAGCGACAATCGCGCTGCCAATGAACGAAAGAACAGCACGCACGCGCGTCAGGTCGCGGTCCTGCGTCTCCAGCGAACAGAAGACAAAAGCAAAGGCCACGGCACCGATCATGTTTGCCGCCGTCATTTGCAGCCCCAGCCAGGCGGGGTCACCGGCAACAAAGCCGGCTGCCTGGTAGCCGAGCAGCGCTCCAACCAGAACCAACAGCCTGTTCGATTGCCGTGCGCGAACGAGCAGCCCCGCCAGGATTGAATTCGCCGGCCAGAACATGGCCAGGAACTCCACGGGACGCGAATAGACGCCAGCAAGGGCGGCAGCGCAAATGACTATGGCAACAAGGAAAACCAGCCGCACCCGATTGGTGCCGATGGTTTGAGGCGAGCCGCCCACTGCGGGCGTCGTTGGTCGTGAGAACATGAGGGGCCTACTGACGCGTTTAACGTGAGCCGTCCTGCCTGTGCCTGGCCCCCTCGAACCATGCATTTGAAGAAAAACGTCTCATCGTCAGTAGATCAACCAAACCTCTGGCATGCATCACAAATGCAGGCCAGCCATGCAATTTCTCCCTATGGCGGGCTGATCAGAACACGATAATCATTACGCGCGCGTGAGGTCAGGCCACCCGATCACGCAGCGGCAGCGGATGCACCTTGGAAGTAGCCTGCCATTCGCGGTCGAGAATGGCGAAGTGCAATTCTTCATCCCATTCCCCCTGGAACAGGGCATGCTCGCGATAATGCGCCTCGAGCCGCATGCCGAGTTTTTGCATCAGCTTTGCCGAGTGATGATTGCGCCCGTCGCAGCGCACGAAGACACGATGAATACCGTAATGTCCAAAGGCAAGATCGAGCATTGCCGTCAGCGCTTCGGTGAGAAAGCCGCCGCCTGCATAGGCGGGATCAATGGCGAAAAGCAGTTCGCCCTGCCCGGCCGTGGCGTCTGACCAATGCAGCGACACATGCCCAAGCACCGCCTTGTCGCCCTTGCGCTGCATAGCGAGCGTCAGCGTATCGCCAGGACGCTGCAGGCAGACCTGACCGCGCATGATTTCGACAGCGGCGGCGACGTCCTCCTGATATCGCGTGGGCCGAACGAGATAGCGCTGCACCGCGGGCAGCATGTGGTAGCGACCGACAAGCGCGACATCAGCGCGCTCGAAATGCCGCAGTTCCAGACGGTCTGTAGCCAAAGGAAATTGCAGTCCAGTCATGATGGTCAACGCCCCTCGGTAAAGCTGTTTGAACACTCTCCGCAGACAACGGCACGCCGGGTTGGAAGTTCCTGCTATCCTTCGTGAAATTTGTACTTCAAAAGCGACGGAACAAGCAGCTTCGCGCGTCCGCCAATGGGCAGGACTCGGGCGCTACTAACTCGTTTTGCGCATGTCATTGGTCCCGAAACCGGCACCCACTTTCGGGAGGCATGCTTGGGGGAAAACGCGATAATCGACTACGGCTCAACCGCCGGTACGCCATTCGCGACGAAGCACAGCATAGACGAATTCCTCGTCCCATCCACCCTTGAACAGCGCGTGCTCGCGAAAATGTGCCTCGCGTCGCATGCCCAACCGTTCCATCAGGCGCCACGAGGACGCGTTGCGCGCGTCGCAGCGGGCAAAAATGCGATGCAGATCAGCGCCTTGAAAGCCGAGGTCCAGAAGCGCGCTGGCAGCCTCGGTCGCATAACCCCGTCCGTGATGATCCGGATGAAAAATCCAGCCGATTTCGCCTTGCCTCGCGTCTTCGGACCGCCAGATCAGCGACAATTCACCGATCAGGGTATCAGACTCACTCAGCACCGCCGCGAGGACGATTTTGTCGCCCTCGGCGGACCAGCTGGTTTGCAAGATGCGCTGCTGCACGGCCAGCGCGCATTCTTCGCGACTGAGGGCGGTGTCGAAAAGATAGAGCGCCACATCCTCGCGGCCGCGATAGTCCAGAACGGCATCGACATCGCCGCGCGTGAACGGACGAAGAGTGAGGCGTTGCGTGCTGATCGGCAGGTCGGGATAAAATCCCATGAGGCTCCCCGTTTTGGCGCGGGAGTTTCTTCGACCACGGGCCTTCTGGCAAGACTTGCGGCGCCGCGGGTCCCATGCGAGCCTCCTGCCATGACCAGCCAAGCCAACACCGAACTCAATCAGAGCGGCCGCTGCGACTGTGGAGCCATCGTGCTTCATGTCCATGGACGCGTCGTGTCCATGTTCCACTGCTCCTGCGAAAACTGTCAGCGGACCAGTGGCGCCGGCCATTCCTCGGTTGCCCTGTTCCACACCGAAGCCCTGCGCATCGTCGGCGCGACCAAGGCGTTCTCCCGCCCGGCCGAGTCGGGCGCCACCTTCACACGTCATTTTTGCCCCGAATGCGGCACAACCGTTTTTGCGCAAAGCTCCCGCGCACCGGCCCTGCGCATCGTTCCAGTAGGCGTTTTTGCCGGCGACAACGCCTGGTTCAAGCCCAATCAGCTGATCTTTTCCCGCAGCTACCAGAGTTGGGATCTGGTGGCCGACCACCTGCCCTGGCACGAAACCTATCGGCGGGACGGCGATCAATGAGCATGGCGACCGACGAACTGGCCGAACGAATCCGGGACCTCTTGCCGGCTCGCGTTCATTGTCTGGAGAAGAAAATGTTCGGCGGTATCGCCTTCATGCATCAGGGCAATATGCTCGTCGCGCCACTCAAGGATGGCAGCATGCTGGCGCGGGTCGGCAAGGACGGAATGGAAGACGCCCTCGCCCTGCCCGGCGCTTCGATCATGGATATGGGCGGCCGCAGCATGGGCGGTTTCGTGGTGGTTTCGGGGGATGCGATCGAGGACGACGACGACCTGAGCGAATGGCTGCAGCGCTGCCTGCGCTTCGTCCAAACTCTGCCGCAAAAATAGAGGCACCAAGCGGGCATGCCCCCTTGCCCGACCTGTCTTTGCGCTTTTCGTGTGTGATGCTATAGGGGCAACCGAAACCGGCCGAGGGGCCAAACCAAGGATTCTTAGGGAGTTATCCGATGAGCAAGATCAAAGTCGCCAATCCAGTGGTGGACCTCGACGGCGATGAAATGACCCGCATCATCTGGCAGGCGATCAAGGACAAGCTGATCCATCCCTACCTCGATCTCGACATCAAGTATTA
>DATLIB010000188.1:0-10876 GCA_035539595.1 Noviherbaspirillum sp. | reverse complement strand
ACGTCCAAAGGTTTACGATATTGACGAACTCTTGAAACTGGCGCCGTTGGAGGAGCGCATCTATCGCCTGCGCTGCGTCGAGGGCTGGTCCATGGTGATTCCTTGGATTGGTTATTCGCTTGTCGAGTTGATCAAGCGGGTTGAGCCAACCGGTAACGCAAAGTACGTGGAGTTCGTGACGTTGTTCTCTCCAGAACAAATGCCCGGCCAGCGTTCGAGTACGTTGAAATGGCCTTATGTGGAGGGATTGCGGATGGATGAAGCCATGCATCCCTTGACGTTATTGACGCTGGGGCTTTATGGCGAGGTGTTGCCGAACCAGAACGGCGCTCCTGTTCGCATTATCGTTCCATGGAAGTATGGTTTTAAGAGCGCTAAGTCGATCGTGAAAATACGGTTTGTTGAGAAGGAGCCGCTCACTGCCTGGAATCGAGCTGCGCCTCGGGAGTACGGTTTCTACTCGAATGTGAATCCCGCGGTTGATCATCCTCGTTGGAGCCAAGCGTCCGAGCGAGTTATTGGCGGCGGTTTTCTTGCACCCAAACGCAAGACGCTCCTGTTTAACGGCTATGCGGATCAGGTGGGGCAGTTATACGCAGGCATGGACTTGAAGAAGAACTTCTAAATGAAGCATGTCCCCTATGTAAAAGCATTCTGCTTTTTACTTTCGCTGTCGCCGATCGCGTGGCTCTTTTACGGCGCATTCACTGATCGTCTGGGAGCCAACCCGATCGAATACATCATTCGAGATCTAGGCACGTGGGCGCTGACGTTTCTGCTCATCACGCTCGCGATTACGCCGTTACGCCGGATCATGGGTTGGAACTGGTTGCTGCGGTTGCGGCGTATGTTTGGTCTATTCGCCTTCTTTTACGTGGTGCTGCACTTTACGTCTTATATTTGGTGGGATCAGTCTTTCGACTGGGCCGAAATTTGGAAAGATATTGTGAAGCGGCCTTTCATCACAGTGGGATTCGCGGCGTTCTTGATGTTGATCCCATTGGCGGCGACTTCGACGAATGCGATGATCAAGCGGTTAGGCGCCCGAAGATGGCAATTGCTGCATCGCCTTGTTTACCCGATCGCCATGTTCGGGGTGCTTCATTATTGGTGGCTGGTAAAGCGGGACGTTACCAAGCCACTTATATATACGTTGGTCCTTGCCGCGTTATTAGCGTTTCGAATTGTGTATAAATATGTTGAGGAGCATCGTTCCGGCAAGAGCCGCCCTCTAGCGAATTAATTCTTTTCTCTCATCCATTCCTCGAATTCGCGTCTTGGGAAATCTCATCTTTAAACCCAGTCGGACCATGTCTTTGAAGGTGATTTGCAAATAAGAATGATTCCTATTTATAATGGGCGCCCTAGTTATCGCAAAGCTGAAGATGTTCGATTGGCGTTCGCCTGTGCCTCTGTTCGCCGTGGCGGTTGTGCACTTATTTTTCTTTTGGGTGGTGGCGATGGCTTTAAGTCATGCGCAATATCAGCCGCCCGTAATGAAGGAAATTGTCGCGCGTTTGATCGCGCCGCCTTCCGTTGCGCCTGACGCCCCCGTGATAGAGCCGCCAAGACCGAAGCCTGTGACGCCCGTGCGACAACCGAAGCCGTTGCCGTCGAAGCCTGTGGTTACTCCAAAAGTGGAAATGCCGCCTATTGATTCAGCTCCCCGGGAGAGCGCCATTTCTGCGCCTGCGGCGCCAGAGCCGCCGGCCGCGCAAGTCGCGCAGGCCGCAGCGCCTGAGGAGAGCGCCGTCGTCACGGCGCCCCAGTTCGATGTGTCCTATTTGAATAATCCGAAGCCAACTTATCCTGCGCTTTCGCGCCGTATGGGAGAGCAAGGTAAGGTGGTGTTGCGCGTGTCTGTCAGCGTGGAAGGGCTGCCGACAGACGTTCGACTTGAAGCCAGCAGCGGGTTTCCGCGATTGGACGACGCCGCCATTCGAGCGGTTCGCAATTGGCGCTTTACCCCTGCCAGACAGGGCAATAAACCAGTGTCCGCGTCGGTGCTTGTGCCGGTACGTTTTCAACAAGATGGCTGAGAACCTGTTCGAGATCAAGGCGCGCACGTCATTCAGTAAATGATGGGACTTATGCAAATGCGTCCCAGCAAGGCGCGCCGACGCAGACAGTACGAACTTGTACGGCAAGGAGGGTGGAGCAGGGAATTCGAGCAGCATGCTGCGAGCCTGCGGAACGATCTGCGCATGTAAACGCAGATGCGCCCTGCAAGAGCAACGCCGCTGGGGCGTTTTTGCGTAAGTCCTAAATGAAAAGGAAATGAAATATGGATCATCCCTACGGCATCGTGAGTCTCTGGGCGCAAGCCGACCTTGTGATCAAGGGCGTAGCAATCATCCTACTGATCATGTCCATGATGTCGTGGTACGTGATCGTCGCGAAGGCGTGGAGCCTCGCCAAGTTACGCAAGATGGCGGCTGCTGCGACTGATCGTTTTTGGCACACCAAGAGTTTTGAAGAGGGTCTGCGCACATTGACGCCGAATCGCCAGGAAAATCCGTTTCGCGCGCTTACCGAAGACGGCTCCGAGGCTGCTGCGCATCATGCGCAGAATAAAGATGATTTACATGGGGCGTTGAATGTCAGCGATTGGTTGACGAGCTGTTTGCGGCGCTCCATCGATGATGCGACGAGTAATTTGCAGGCGGGACTGTCGATTCTCGCATCGGTTGGCAGCACCGCTCCTTTCGTTGGCCTATTCGGGACGGTATGGGGTATTTATCACGCGTTGATTGGTATTGGCGCATCGGGACAGGCAAGCATCGACAAAGTGGCCGGGCCAGTGGGCGAGGCCTTGATCATGACGGCGCTCGGCTTGGCCGTCGCTATTCCGGCTGTGCTAGGTTATAACGCGCTGACTCGCGGTAACAAGACGGTGCTGACAAGGTTGAATCGATTCGCGCATGATTTGCATGCCTATTTGATCACCGGCGCTCGCGTCGGCAAACAGGCGCCCGTATTGACGTTGCGAAAGGCCGGAGAAAAGTAATGGCTTTCGGTTCGCTACTGGATGAAGATTCCGAAGTGATGTCGGAGATCAACATGACGCCTCTCGTGGATGTCATGCTGGTGCTGCTGATTATTTTCATCATCACCCTTCCGGTGATCAACCATGCGGTGAAACTGGAATTGCCGCGCGCAAGCAATCAGCCGAACGACGCGAAACCGGAGCACATTAACCTGTCTATCGACAATGATGGCGCGATTCTGTGGAACGGCGAGCGCACCGACGAGAATGGTTTGAAATCTCACATTGCACTAGCCGCTCAACAGGACCCGCAGCCCGAGTTGCACCTGCGCGCCGATCGAAAAACGCCTTACGAGAGCGTCGCAAAGGTCATGGCGGCGGCGCAGTCCGGCGGTCTTGGCAAAATTGGATTCATCACCGAGCCGCAACCGTGAGCGGTGAACCGTCGCTAAAGGACAAGGCTGCATCTGACGATCGACATGCGGCGCTGGCCAAGGACGAGATCGACAGCAAGTATTTGCTGCAAGGTCGGCAAGCCATCACCATTATGCATAACAAGGAGCGTTACCAGTTGAGACAAACGAGGCAAGGGAAGTTGATTCTGACGAAGTAATACGAATCTCAATAAATTCCGATTGGTTACTTGCCCACATCATGGAGTGGCATCGATAGGGCACACGGGTCTACACGGATTTGACGAATTTTCACGGATACTTTTGCTCAAGCGTGAAAGAGATATCGCCTATCCGTCTAATCCGTGTTTATCCGTGTGCTCCCAAACCTGTTCGGATATTTCATGGCGTTCGTAAGTACTTGTGCAAAAGTCTTCCAGCGGCGTTGCGCCTCCTTGCCATACTAACTGTGTACTGTCTGCGTCGACGCGCCTTGCTGGAAAACTTTTGCACAAGTACTTAATTAATCCCCGCTTGGAAAAGTGGGGTGGCGTCAGAACGTTGCTGGTCGATCGCTAAGTGCGCAATATGTGTCCGCTTGTTCCTCGAGTATTCTGACAAACGCATCTGGCGGCACTGCTTCACTGTAATAAAAACCCTGCGCGGCAAGGCAGCCGCAGGACAGCAGGAAGGCGGCCTGTTGCCGCGTTTCAACGCCTTCGGCCAGCACTTTGAGATGCAGGCTGTTGGCCATCGCGATGATGGCGGTAACCAGCGCCGTGTCGTTCGAATTCCGGCCAATTCCGCGCACGAACGACTGGTCTATCTTGAGGGCGTTTATCGGAAAGCGCTGCAGATAGGCCAGGCTAGAGTACCCGGTGCCGAAATCGTCCACGGATAGCTGGATCCCCATGGCCGAGAGCCGGTGCAGGATCGCCATGTTGTCGTCGCTATGCAGCAGCAGCAGGCTCTCGGTGATCTCCAGATCCAACGCGGCGGCGGGCAATTGCGCTTCGCGGAGGATGTTTTCGACCATGCCGAGGAAGTTGTGCTGGTGGAACTGGCGGGCTGACAAGTTAACGGCGATGCGCAATTGCGAATGGCCGGCGTCGCGCCATTGCTTAAGCTGATGACATGCCTCGCGCAGCGTCCACTCGCCGATCGGCAGGATCAGGCCCGTTTCTTCCGCGATGGCGATGAATGCGCCGCACGACACCGGCGCGGCGCCGGGTTGCCGCCAACGCAGCAGCGCCTCCCCAGAAAACACGGCGCCGGTCTCCAGACAAACCTGAGGCTGGTAATACAGCATCAATTCATTATTCGCCAGCGCGTGAGATAAGCGGTTCGCCACCTCGAGACGCTGCTGCGCCGCCTTGTTTAACGCCGGTGTGAAGAACTGGTAGTTGTCGCGCCCGCTTTCCTTGGCGTGATACATCGCCATATCCGCTGTGCGCATCAGGCTCGCCGCGTCGGCTCCATCATCGGGGTACAAGCTGATGCCGATGCTGCAGCTGACATGCAACTCGTGGCCGTCAATCACGAAGGCCTGGCTCAATGCGTGGAACACCTTCCGCGCCACCAGCACGGCGTCGTGCGCGGACGGCAAGGAAAGGCTCAGCACAAACTCGTCGCCCCCCCATCGTGACACGCTGTCTCCTTCGCGCAAGCACTGCAGCAGTCGGGCAGCCACCATTTGCAGCAGGCGGTCGCCGGCGGCGTGCCCGAGCGAATCGTTGATGTGCTTGAAATGGTCCAGATCCACAAAGAGAATCGCCAGCCGCGTCTGATAGCGGTGCGCATGGGTAATGGCTTGCTCCACCCGGTCTTGCAGCAGGGCGCGGTTGGGCAGCCCGGTCAGGGCGTCGTAGTGCGCCATGTGGCGGATGCGCGCGTCGGCCTGCTTCTGCTCCGTCTGGTCGAGTACAAAGGCCACGCCCCGCTCCTGCGACCCCTCCAGGAACGCAGCGCCGATCATGACCGGGACACGATGGCCGTCTTTGTGAATCAACTCCTTTTCATACCGGCTAATGCTGCCGGTGCGCTTGATCTCTTGCACGGCTTGGGCATCGGCATCGCGGTATTCCGGCGGTGTCATGCTCGTCCATTGTATATTTCCGGACAGCACATCTTGTCGCGAGTAACCGACGATCCGGAGAAACGCTTCGTTGGCGTCGCTGATGGCGCCGTGCACATCCCAGAAGATGACGCCGATAATATTGGATTCCACCAGACGTTGGATACGCGCCTCCCGCTCATGCAGGTCGGTATAGAGCAGCGCATTTTCCAGCGAGATCGCGGCTTGCGCGGCCAGCAGCTCCAGTACCATCAGACGCGCCGGTGTAAAAGCGTGCGTGACGAAGTGGTTTTCGAGGTACAGCACGCCGACCAATGCGGCCTGACGCAGGATAGGCAGGCATAACACCGACTTTAGATGGCAGCTGGAAAAATACGCATCGTTGGAAAAAGGACTCGGTTGCGCCACATCGTCCAGCAGCACCTGCTCGCGGCTGCGCCGGACGTAATTGAGGATCGAGGCGGGCAATGAGGCGGATGACGGCGGCGTTTGCCCGAGATGCGACCGCACCTCGACTTGTTGCTCCGTCATGCGTGCATCGGCAGCGAGCCTCAGCTCCTCGTTATGCACCAGCAGCAAAGCGCCATTCTGCGCGCCGGCGTTTTCCAGCACGGTACGCATGAGCGTGTCCACCAGCTCGTTCAACAGGATTCGGCCGGAAATGGCTTGTGATGCTTTAGTGACCGACAGCAGATCCAATTGAGTCACGCCGCCCTCCCGGGAATCGGCCGATGGCAAGGCCGATTGCGTGCACAACTGCGGATAGCGTTCATCAAGCTGAATGACCTTGCCATCGGCGGCCCAGTGCACATAGCAGGCGCGCGCCTCGCGCAGGTAGGCATCGGCGAATGTGTCGAATCCTCGCATCCGGTAGAACGCCGAAGCCAGTTCATACGCGATGCCCTGGTTTTGGACGAAACCGTTTTTGCGGGCCGATTGAATCGCTTTCTCGTACAGGTGAATGGCGTCGAGATCGCGCCGTTCGATGCGTGCCGTCTCGGCTGCGACCAGTGCATGTTTGTCGCAGAAGGTTGCCGAGCAGTTCTCCGCCCATTCCAGCAACTGCGCACGATGCGCGGTCAATTGCGTGCGCAAGCCATCCTGGCGCGCCAGGGGCGCGCTGTCATGGATCGCGGCGATCGTCAGCGCAGTGTAATAGTGGTAGTCAAGTAGTTGGATAAAGGCGTCCGATGCCCAGAGCAGGGATTCCGCCTTCGCCGCTGCGGCCAGCGCCGCTTCGTAATCGCCCGACATGAAACGGGCCTGCACCTTGATGATCCAGTACCAGCAAACCATCGTCGCCATGCGATCCCCGGTCAGCTGCGCCTCGAACGTTGCCTCGTCGAATTGTGCATCGCTGAACGTAGAGAAATGCGTGGTCTGCCCGCGCATGTTCCGGATGAAGCGCTGATAGCTTACAACGATGTTCCCGACATCTGTGAACTTGGCCTTGCGGACGAAGGTAAGCCCGTTCTCCGACTCGCGCCACACTTCGTCGAGCGGATCTCCCGCAATCAGGCGGGCAATGAGGATGGAATTGCAGCAATAGCAGGTGTAGGTAAGATCTCCAACTGCGACGCCGGCATCGAAGGCAGTCCGAATGAAGCCGAGCGAATTTCTTATCGGTTGCGTCCAAAGGGCGACTTGGCCCAAAGTCAAATAGAGTTTCGATTTGTGAGCGAGGAAGCCATGCTTCTCGATCAAAGCCATCGCAAGCTTGGCGAAGCGGTAGCCGTCCGCATACCGGTGGAATACCGGCCCGAGAAACAAGCCAAGCCACGCATAGCCCTGCGTGGCGCCGCCGGTCGTTCCGTATTTCAGCGTGATATTCGCCATCCGGGCAAGGTGCAGGTGCACGAGATTGACGTCGGTGGACTGCGCCGGGGCAAACAGGATCGACAACATATGCATGGCAGCCAGCATGTCCGGGTCAGTCATCAGCGGCAGGTCGATCAGGCTTTCGATCGTGCGGTTACTCAGGTTCTGCCAGAGCTTGTCGTATTCGGCGTCAACCTGGTCCTGGCTGGGGTGGGCCGGCATGGCAATGCCGAACAGGCGCAGGCACTCGAGCGCATTGTCGACGGCCCTCTGGTGTTGGGATTTCACCTCGCAGATCTCGACCTGCAAGCGGTAAGCGGCTGCCTTGTCGATGTTGGATGCGCCACGTCGCAGCAATTCGACAATGAGCCGCTCGGCGAGCTCGAAATTACCGGAAAGCAATTCACAGGTTGTCCGTTCGAGCCATAGGCTGAACGCCACTTCATACCGGCGTTCCCAATCGCTTTCCTCCAGCAAGGCCATGCCGGCCGCTAGATACACGCACGCCGATGCATAGGCTGCCGATGCCTTGGCTTTTCGGCCTGCGCGCAGGTTGATGTCCGCAATTTGCCCAGTCTCCTGCCAGTCGGCCAGCAGTGCTGCGCCCCGGTTGCACTGGTTCGCGATATCGAAGAGCTGCGCATCCAACTCCTCCGCACTCAGGTCCGCGAGCAGCACTCGACCGATTTGCAGGTGGACTGTGCCGCGATGGTCTGGCGCAATCAGCGAGTAGGCCGCCTGCTGGATCCGGTCGTGCAGGAACTTGCCGGCGTCGTCGGTGCGCGTGATTACGCCTTCGTGGAGCGCCGCCAACAGGCGCCGCTCGACCTCGGTTAGCGAAGTCCGGCTGACCAGTGCAAGATGACGTAGCTCGAACTTATTGCCCAGGCATGCCGCCAGTTGCAGTAATTCCTGGGTCGGGGCGGGAAGCCCCCGCAACTTGCCGGCCATGAAATCGGCTACGTTATCGGTGAAGTCGCTGGCCTGGATCCGGTCCAGATCCCACCGCCAGCCCCTGGCTTCGGCGTCATGCCACAACAAGCCCTCCTTGTACAGCGACGCCAGGAATTGGGTAAAGAAGAAGGGATTGCCCTCGGTTTTGGCAAAGACCAGGCGCGTCAGCGATTCGCACGATGCCGGCTGCGCATGGAGCATATCCGCCACCAGCCGGTTCAGCGACTCGACCGGCAACGGCACGAGCCGGATATCCACCACCACGGCGCCGCCGTGCCGGATTGCGTCTAGGCTGGACAGCAGAGGATGCGCTGCGCTGACTTCATTATCGCGGTAGGCGCCGATCAGCAGCAGGTAGCACGTGTCTGCATCGGCAAACAGATACTCGATGAGTTGCAGGCTGGCGGCGTCGATCCATTGCAGGTCATCGAGGAAGAGCACGAGCGGATGCGCCTTTCGGGTAAACACCTCCAGAAATTGCCTGAACACGCGGCGAAACCGATGCTGCGCCTCGCTCGGCGGCAGCTCGGGCACCGGCGGCTGCTTGCCAATGATGAGCTCGACTTGGGGCAGCACCTCGACGATGAGCTGACCATGGGCGCCGACCGCCTCCTGCATCCGTTGCCGCCAGTCGGCGATGCGCGTTTCGCTCTCGGCCAGCAATTGCCGGATCAACTCACGGCATGCCTGAGTGATGGTGGCGTAGGGAATATCGCGCAGGTACTGATCGAATTTGCCGGCAATGAAGTAGCCCTGCTTTGCCACGATCGGCTGACGCAGTGCATCGACCAGGGATGACTTGCCCACCCCGGCGTATCCCGACACGGTGACCAGTGCCCGCCGGCCGGTTGCCGCCATGCGATCGAATGCCGTCAGCAGTGTCGCCATCTCCTGCTCACGTCCATAAAGCTTATGCGGGATGTGAAAGCGCTCGGAAAAATCTTCTTCGCCTAACTGGAAGGCGTCGATTCGCCCGTTTGCCTGCCACTGCGCCAGACAACGATCAAGGTCGTATCGCAAACCATATGCGCTCTGGTAACGATCCTCCGGCAGCTTGGCCAACAGCTTCATGACGATATCTGCCACCACCTGCGGTAACTCGGGCACGAGATCCCGCGGCGATGGCGGGATGCGGGCGATGTGGCAATGCGCCCATTCCAAGGGATCGGCGGCAGCGAACGGCAATTGGCCGGTCAGCATGCGGTAGAGGGTGACTCCCAACGAATAAAAATCGGTCTGGTAATCCAGCGGGCGGTTCATGCGCCCGGTTTGCTCAGGTGAGAAGTACGCCCAATCACCGGTCGATGAGTCATTTATGGTGACAATTTTCTGCATATCCGAGATAGCCAAGCTCAAATCAAGCAGGCAAATCCTCGCATCTTCGTCCGTTACCATAAAATTGGCCGGGCGAATGTCCCTATGGATGAGATGAGCCGCATGCAGACCGGCCAGTATGTCCGCCAGTTGCCGCGCGAGACGAAGGCAGGTCAACAGGTCAAGCCGGCGATGTTTCAGGACCGCTTCCAGTGAATTTCCGGTGATGTTGCCGACAACCATCGCGAGGCGCCCGTGCTCGTCAAGTAGTTCACTAGGTCGCACGATATGCGGCATATCCAGCGTTTGCAGCAGTTCATATTCGCACCGAAACCGGGCCGCTTGCGCCGGCTGCGTATTTCCCAAATCAAGAAGCTTCAACACCGTGTACGCGTCGTCTTGCACACGCCGCGCACGGTAGAGATCAGAACTGGCTGTCGTGCAGATCAGATCTAATAACTGGTAGCCGGCGATCATGGGCGCACTTCAACCCGATCGGGTGTTCCTATTGGAGGAGCCGAGATCGGATTGCCAACGGTCGTCCGAGTCGGAGCACCCCTGTGTAGTGTCATAATAATTGTCGACATACTGCCATCGGCTGGCGGCACTATCTTTCAATCTGGAAATGGCGACTGGACGCGCCCGAGTGTGCATTTTTCGGACCGCTCGGCTAGGCGCGACGAGGCGGCATGGCCATTCCATGCAAGGAGGAGCAACAACGCCAAGCAGTCCGAAAAATGCACACTACGGGTACGCAGCGTTCTCACCCAATTGGTGAATGGCAAAAAGGCAGAAATGGTCGCGCATGCAATACTTTAATGCAGGCAATAAGCGGTCAATCGCCGTTTTTAGGATCATGGATTGTTCAGAAATTTTGTGGGATTCGTATTTCGTATAAGGTGTAACTTAAGTTGGATACCAGATAAATTAGAGGGGCGCTTGAAATACTAGTTCAACCTGGAAACGGCGAGTGACCGCTTATTACCTGTATTGAGGAACGGTAACGATCACTTTCGCCTTTTTGCCTTTCATGGATTCGATTGCGCAGGTAATGCAAGCGACGATTACGATCCCGGATTGCAATGTTGAGGGGAGCGTCTTGTAACGTGGCGGCGCTACCCCTCAGAATCCTTACCCAGGTTATGCAAAAACGCCATTCCCTGCGATTCACCATATTTCACCAATCGTTGTAAAAGCCCCGGCCTGCGATCCAGTTTCGACGCTTCATCCAGATCCAAATCCAAAGCAATACGTCGCATTTCCACATGCTTGAAATGTGGTCCGTTGAGCCAGCCGCGGCGCAGCCAATCGTTAACCTCCACGATGAACGAGACCTCC
>DATLIB010000187.1:0-15521 GCA_035539595.1 Noviherbaspirillum sp. | reverse complement strand
TCTGAGCCAGGATCAAACTCTTCAGTTCAATCTCTGTTTCTGCCATCTCTGGCACTGCCATTCCTGACAGGTCGCTCACTCAAAATACTGACAGATAATTTCTTGCGATCTTACCTATATTTCTTCGTGAGCACTTAATGTGTAAGTTCTACAGCAATTACTCGCTGCCGCACTCCACCAAGCGCCCACACTTATCGGCTGTTATTTTTTAAAGAACCTTTTCCACCAGCGCATCACCAACTTTTTGCGCTTCGCTTCGAATCGTTTTGTTCGTCAGCAGCAGAGAAACGAGATTATGCAGCACCTTCTTTAAACCGTCAACTACTAAATCCACTCCCACTCTTCACTTCAACCCCGCAAAATCCGCACCCCCTCATTCATCCAAGAGACGCCTCATTCACAAGGGACGCGAATCCTATCAGATATTCTTGAAATCCGGCAAGCGCTTCTCAAGAAATGCTTTCATCCCTTCTTTTTGATCCATCGAGGCGAAAGTGCTATGAAACAAACGACGCTCATATTGAACTCCTTCGGCTAAGGTTGTTTCGTATGCTCGATTAATGGATTCCTTTACCATCATTGCAACCGGAAGTGACATATCGGCAATTGTCGCGGCTGCCGCGCACGCCTCATCCAACAATTTACCAGCGACAACCACCCGCGACACAAGTCCTGCTCGTTCAGCTTCCTCGGCATTCATCACGCGTGCGGTCAAGCATAGGTCCATGGCCTTGGCTTTTGATATCGCACGAGGCAATCGTTGCGTGCCCCCAGCTCCCGGGATCGTGCCTAATTTGATTTCCGGCTGACCAAACTTTGCCGTGTCTGCGGCAATGATAAAGTCGCACATCATGGCAAGTTCGCAGCCTCCGCCCAGGGCATAACCCGCGACTGCCGCGATTATGGGCTTACGTATGCGTCGAATCTGCTCCCAATTTCGAGTAATGTAATCACTCTTATATACATCCATAAACGTATAGTCGGCCATAGCCCCTATATCCGCACCGGCAGCAAATGCTTTGTCACTGCCGGTAAGAACGATGCAGCCAATGTTGTCGTTTGCATCAAAAGCCTGTAGCGCCTCACCAAGTTCATTCATCACTTGATCGTTAAGTGCATTTAATGCTTTTGGGCGATTAAGTTGAATCAGTCCGACTTTCTCACGGATTTCGACAATAATAGTTTCATATGACATAAATCACTCCAAGAGATA
This sequence comes from Noviherbaspirillum sp., assembly GCA_035539595.1. Taxonomy (GTDB): domain Bacteria; phylum Pseudomonadota; class Gammaproteobacteria; order Burkholderiales; family Burkholderiaceae_D; genus Noviherbaspirillum. The sequence continues at coordinate 14,308 of DATLIB010000187.1, read as the reverse complement.
AATACGACACAATTTTACCCTCTACGCCCCCTTCTCTTTCAGACGAGAGAGGGCGCCAGTCGCAGACGACAAGTTCAGGCAGCGGAAATCAATTGTAAGCAGACGGCACCATTGTTAGTAACGCACCATGTCTGGCGTCTTCGCCAGTTTTGGCAACAACACCCACATTTCAATGCGTTGCTTCATACGTCCCGCCTTTTCCCCTGCTTCAGCACCGAATCCCCAGAAATAGTCCACCCGGACAGCGCTCTTGATGGCACTACCGGTGTCTTGTGCCATTACTAAGCGCTGAAGAGACATGCCTTGGCCGGCTTGGGTAGTCGCAAGGAATACTGGTGCGCCTAAAGGAATGAACTGCGGGTCAACTGCGATGGAGCGCTGCGATGTGAGAGGAAGACCCAATGCACCTTTGGGCCCCTTGACCGGCTCGGTCAACTTCTCCTCCCTGAAAAACACGTAACTTGGGTTAACGTTTAGCAATTCCTGTTGCCGTGCTGGATTGGCGAGATACCAAGATTTAATGTTCTGCGCAGAAGCCTGGTCAAGCGTCATTTCTCCTTTATCGACCAGATAACGTCCGATGGACTTATAAGGATGACCGTTTTGATCGGCATACGCGACTCGTACCGTTTCTTTAGTATCGCTTAACACTACCCGCCCAGACCCCTGAATTTGCAGGAAAAATGCAGCGACAGGGTCGTCAACCCATAACAACTCCTTGCCGGCCAATGTGTCGGATTGAAGCATTTCGGCACGAGAAAAATAGGGGACCACTTTGTTGCCCACAAGGCGACCCCGCAAGCGCATACCCTTAAGCTCAGGGTAAAGGCTGGCAATGTCGATCGTTAGCAAATCATCCGGCAAGCGATGCAAAGGCGTCTGAAAGGGGCCGCCGCGCTTGCGCGCTCCACGCAGCAGCGGCTCATAGTAGCCGGTAATCAAGCCCTCTATCGAACCGTCTTCATGACGGACTTGGTAAGGCACGAAGAACGCTTCGAAAAATGTGCGCACGGCACTTTCATCGGCGGCATCAACGTCACGTGCGACGGTACACGGCTCTCTCCAGTCTTGTTTACGTATCAGCACTTCGCATGAAATCAGGAACGGTGGCAAAGCCTCACGCAAATTGTCTTTTTCCCATCCTGGAAGCGCAGAAAATGTCGTCGAGTTCAACACTTCCTTCCGCCCTTCAGTTGGGTGTACAGGAGCGGAAGTCTGGTTCGGCGATGCAACCGGTGGCTGACTCGCCGCTTTAGGCACGATGGTGGTACAGGCGGAAATTCCAAGAACAACAACCCCCGCTGATGCGAGTAAACTAATGCGGATAAATGACATTGGGGAGAAAAGTATGTGGCTATTAATGCTAGAGGCCGGTGTTGCCTTGTTTTTATTGGTGTTTATTGTATGGTGGACAGCATTTTCAGGTAAAAAACCCAATCAACCCCCACAACAGAAATCATTACCTTCAAAAAATGAGGCTCAACAATAATTAGTGCAGGGTGCGCGGTAAGGACAAGATGAACTCGGGGATCTTCGCTTCGAATTGCTCCCCGTCTTCGGCGACACAAAAATAAGAGCCTGTCATTGAACCTTGAGGCGTTGCAAGTACAGTTCCGCTGGTGTATTCAAATTGTTCCCCTGGCTGTAATAACGGCTGATGGCCGACCACCCCAAGGCCTCGCACCTCTTCAATATGATTATGCGCATCGACGATGATCCAATGTCGCGAAATCAATTGCGCCGCAATCTGCCCAGTATTCTTAATGGTTACGTTGTAGACAAACACATAATGAGAATGATCAGGATCGGACTGCTCCGCCAGATATTGAGTCTTGACGGACACGGTAAATTCGTAAGCAGCCATGCATATTCCTTGCTGTTCTTTTCATTCGTTGAGGGTAGCCGCTCCATTGCATCATGAAAACTTAGGTGATTGCAAGACGAAACCGGCTGGGTGAACAGGTAAAATACCGCATCGCTTTCCATAATTTCCACCATGCCCATCTATCGCATAGCTCCTAGCATTCTTTCCGCCGATTTTGCCCGCTTGGGCGACGAAGTGCGCAATGTTGTTGCCGCTGGTGCCGACATGATTCATTTTGACGTAATGGACAACCATTATGTTCCGAATTTGACAATCGGTCCGCTGGTTTGTGAAGCGATCCGTCCGCATGTGAATGTGCCGATTGATGTGCACTTGATGGTTAAACCGGTTGACCGGATCGCTTCAGACTTTGCTAAGGCTGGAGCGAATATTATTACCTTTCATCCTGAGGCATCAGAGCACATTGATCGTACGCTGCAGTTGATTCGGGATAACGGTTGTAAAGCCGGGCTGGTATTCAATCCTGCCACGCCACTGCACTACCTGGATCATGTGATGGACAAACTCGACATCATCCTGATCATGTCGGTCAATCCCGGCTTTGGCGGCCAATCGTTCATCCCGGAGGCTTTGAATAAAATCGCGGCAGTGCGGCAGCGTATTGACCAGTCGGGGCGCGACATCATGCTGGAAGTCGATGGTGGCATCAAAATCGAAAATATCGCCGCTGCCGCGCGCGCCGGTGCAGATACCTTCGTCGCCGGCTCTGCGATTTTCGGGAAACCGGATTACAAGTCGGTTATCGACGCCATGCGCGCCCAACTAGGTCAGGCATGAATGCGCCAGAACGGCTTGTTATAACAGGCATTCGTGCTGCCATCATCGACCTCGATGGCACTATGGTGCATACAGCACCGGATTTTCATATCGCGATTAACCGTATGCGAGCAGATCTCGGATTGGGTCCGCTCGATATCGAGACGATCACGAGCTTCGTCGGCAAAGGAACCGAAAACTTGATTCGGCGAGTACTCGACGTAGATTATGATGAGCTTGAGGCAGCACAGCATTTTTCGCAGGCACTGGCATCCTACCAAAAGCACTACCTTGCCATCAATGGCGACTATTCGACTCTCTATCCAGGTGTACGCGAAGGACTGGAAGCCATGCGGGCCAAAGGGTTGCGGCTAGCGTGCGTGACCAACAAGCCGCTCGCGTTTGCCACACCGTTACTGGAAAAGACAGGATTACACCCCCATTTCGAGGTGATCTATGGAGGCGATTCCTTTCTCAAGAAAAAACCCGATCCCTATCCTCTATTGAAAGTGTGTGAAGACTTCGGTCTGCCGCCGTCGCAAGTGGTAGCGATAGGCGACTCGTCGAACGACGCCGAGGCAGCACGCGCGGCAGGCTGCCGAGTGCTGAACGTGCCTTACGGGTACAACCATGGCCAGTCTATACATGAAGTCGATTCGGATGGTATAGTTTCCACGCTGCTCGAGGCAGCCTTACTTATCTCCCTGTAAATCAATCGCATGTTTCTCGACAAAAAACGTGACGTGACATCGCTAGGTCTGTTTGAGGCCTGGCTGTGGCGACGCTGGCAATCTTGGACTGTATAGGCCTAATCTGCCGCTGACCGCGCCTATTCGGTTGGCAACGTTTTTGACAATCACACCCCGCTATTGATTGCTCGTTCTACAATAGCGCCCGGAGAGAAACATGACCGAACTTGAATTCAAATCGCTGGCCACACAAGGCTACAACCGTATTCCCCTGATCGCCGAAGCGTTTGCGGATCTCGAAACGCCGCTCACGTTGTATCTGAAACTAGCGCAGCCCCAGAATGCCGGCAAGAACACCTTTCTGCTCGAATCTGTGGTTGGCGGTGAGCGCTTTGGCCGTTATTCCTTCATCGGTCTGCCAGCAACAACGCTGATGCGTAGTTATGGCACGCGAACAGAAGTGGTGAAAAACGGATTGGTGATCGAAACATACGAAGGCAATCCGCTCGAATTCATTACGCAATTCCAGTCACGCTACAAGGCGGCAATCCGCCCCGGCATGCCTCGCTTCTGCGGTGGCCTAGCCGGTTATTTTGGTTATGACACGGTACGTCATATTGAAAAAAGGCTTACGCATTCAGCACCAAAAGATGATCTGGAATTACCAGACATCCAGTTGCTGGTCACCGAGGAACTGGCGGTCATCGACAACCTTTCCGGCAAGCTTTACCTGATCGTATATGCAGATCCGACCCAACCGGAAGCGTATTCGAGAGCAAAGCAGCGCCTGAAAGACCTGCGCGCCATGCTGCGCCGGGCGGTAGATGTGCCGGTGACTTCAGCTTCCGTACGTACCGATACTATTCGCGAGTTCGCCAAAGACGATTACCTGAAGGCCGTGGTGCGAGCAAAGGAATATGTCATGGCCGGCGACTTGATGCAGGTGCAGGTTGGTCAACGCCTCAAAAAATCGTATGTAGATGCGCCATTGTCCTTGTATCGCGCCTTGCGTTCACTGAATCCTTCGCCCTATATGTACTTCTACAATTTCGGCGATATGCAGATTGTCGGTGCCTCGCCAGAAATTCTGGTACGCAACGAGCAGACCAGCGATGGCAAGAGGAAGGTAACGATTCGCCCACTTGCCGGCACCCGACCGCGTGGCGAAACGCCGGAAAAAGATGCTCAATTGGCAACGGAATTGCTGGCCGACCCGAAGGAAATCGCGGAGCACGTCATGCTGATCGACCTCGCCCGCAATGACATCGGCCGTATTGCCGAAACTGGAAGCGTGCAAGTGACCGACAAGCTGGTAATCGAAAAGTATTCGCATGTGCAGCACATCGTTTCCAATGTCGAAGGCATGCTGAAACCTGATCTGTCGAATCTGGATGTATTGAAGGCGACCTTCCCCGCTGGCACGCTATCCGGCGCCCCTAAGGTGCGCGCAATGGAAATCATCGACGAACTGGAGCCAACCAAGCGCGGCATTTACGGCGGCGCCTGTGGTTACCTGTCGTTCGGCGGCGAAATGGATTTGGCCATTGCCATCCGTACCGGCGTCATCAAGGATGGCATGCTTTACGTGCAGGCTGCAGCTGGAGTAGTTGCCGATTCAGTGCCCGAAATGGAGTGGCAGGAAACCGAAAACAAGGCCCGTGCGGTGCTACGGGCCGCCGAACAAGTGCAAGACGGTCTGGATGGGGAGTTCTGAGATGCTGCTGATGATCGATAATTACGACTCTTTCACCTACAACCTGGTCCAGTATTTCGGTGAACTCGGAGAGGATGTCCGCACCTTTCGCAATGACGAAATCACGTTGGAACAAATTGCAGCCCTGCGACCGGATCGGATCTGCATTTCGCCTGGACCATGCACCCCCAATGAAGCAGGCGTTTCAGTACCGGTGTTGAAACAATTTGCCGGCAAGATTCCCATCCTAGGTGTCTGCCTCGGTCATCAAGGGATAGGAGCAGCCTTCGGCGGCCAGGTGATCCGTGCGAAACAAGTCATGCACGGAAAGACATCGGTGATTCACCATACTGGCGCTGGTGTATTCAAGGATCTGCCAACCCCCTATACCGTGATCCGCTACCATTCGCTGGCGATCGACCGTGCCTCGCTGCCGGATTGCCTTGAAGTGACAGCATGGACCGACGACGGTGAAATCATGGGGGTGCGCCACAAGACTTTGGCAGTGGAAGGTGTGCAATTCCATCCGGAATCCATTCTGTCGGAACACGGCCATACGTTGCTGAAGAACTTCCTGACCGCCTGAGCCACTTTACACGGAGCCACCGGAATGCCGATTACCCCGCAGGAAGCGCTGTTACGCTGCATCGAACACCGCGAAATTTTCCACGACGAAATGCTTTCGCTATTTCGCAAAATCATGAACGGCGAAATGTCGCCGGTGATGGTCGCGGCGCTGACGATGGGTTTGCGCGTCAAGAAGGAAACCATCGGCGAAATTGCCGCCGCCGCTCAAGTTATGCGCGAGTTCGCAACCAAGGTACCGCTGCGTGATACAAGCGGATTGCTCGATATTGTCGGCACTGGCGGGGATGGCGCGCATACCTTCAATATCTCCACCGCCTCGATGTTTGTCGCCGCCGCCGCTGGCGCGCGCGTTGCCAAACATGGCGGGCGCAGCGTATCTTCCTCCTCGGGTAGTGCCGATGCGCTGGAAGCGCTAGGTGCCAATATCAATCTGACGCCGGACCAGGTTGCACAGTCAATAGAACAGACCGGTATCGGTTTCATGTTCGCGCCCAATCACCACGCCGCCATGAAGCATGCCGCGCCGGTACGCAAGGAACTCGGCGTGCGAACGATTTTCAATATTCTCGGCCCACTCACCAACCCGGCCGGTGCGCCGAATATCCTGATGGGCGTATTTCACCCCGATCTGGTCGGTATTCAGGTGCGGGTACTGCAGCGACTCGGCGCACAGCATGCCGTTGTAGTCTGGGGACGCGACAATATGGATGAGGTTTCTCTTGGAGCTGCAACCATGGTGGGCGAACTGGTCAACGGGGAAATACGCGAGTATGAGATTCATCCTGAAGATTTCGGTCTGCAAATGGTTGCCAGTCGCAATCTGAAAGTGTCCGGAGCAGCAGAATCGACGCAAAAAATTCTGGAAGCACTGGACAATACACCCGGCCCCGTGCGCGATATTGTGGCGCTGAACGCCGGCACGGCGCTGTATGCCGCCGGCATCGTACCCGCCGTCGGCGACGGTCTGATGAAGGCGCGTGAAGTCATTGCATCTGGCGCTGCACGCGCAAAATTGAATCAGTTCGTACAAGTAACGCAGCAACTCGGGGTCCCCAGCTAAACCATCATGTCCGATATCCTCAACAAAATCCTTGACGTCAAGGCCGAAGAAGTCGCAGCCGCAAAAAAATACCGCGATCTCGCCAGCCTGCGGCGCGAAGTGGAATCGAATACCGAAGCAAGGCAGGCGCTACGTGACTTTGAAGCAAGCCTGCGTTCAAAGATCTCTGCCGGGCAAGCGGGCGTCATTGCCGAAGTCAAGAAAGCTTCGCCATCGAAAGGCGTATTACGTGCCGATTTCCAGCCTGCAGCCATCGCACAAAGTTACGCTGGGCACGGCGCGGCCTGCCTGTCAGTACTCACCGATGCACAATTCTTCCAAGGTTCACCAGAATATTTGAAGCAAGCGCGCGCGGCATGTGCGTTGCCAGTGTTGCGCAAAGATTTCATGGTGGATTTGTACCAAGTGTATGAAGCCCGTTCCTGGGGAGCCGATTGCATTCTGTTGATCGTTGCAGCGTTGGACCATGGCTTGATGGCGGAACTAGAAGCCTGCGCCCATGAATTAGGCATGGGCGTTCTGGTAGAAGTACACGATGCGACGGAACTCGCCGCGGCATTGAAATTGCAGACCACCATGGTAGGCGTCAACAACCGCAACCTGCGCACCTTCGAAACATCCTTGCAAACAACGATAGACCTATTGCCGCGCGTTCCATCGGAAAAAATGGTGATCACGGAGTCCGGCATCCTCCAACCGGACGACGTCAAACAGATGCGCGATGCAGATGTGCACGCTTTTCTGGTCGGTGAAGCATTCATGCGCGCGCCGGAGCCGGGTGTCGAACTGCAGCGTCTGTTCGCGTAAGCCCCCTATTGCAGGTTAGTTGAGCACTATCCGGCGGGAGTATCTATCGGCGAACAACTTGCGGGAGCGAGAGAGCCATGCCGACTCTCTGCTCTTGCACTTGGTCAGACCGCCAACCACCCAGCGCGCTTGCGAACGGATGCGGCAGGTTTCGCCTCCGCACCGAGAACCACTTGAGGTGCATCGCCCTGCGTCAGCGTTGCCGCAAACGACATTAGCTCATCGCGTCGAAAAACATGCAGTGTCACCACGTCGCCACTCCGATACCGCGATAGCTGCGCTTCCAAATTGTTCGCAGAAACACGCAAGCCATCGATGGCGATTAACAGGTCGCCCGCAGACATCCCAGCACGGTGGGCGGCGCCTGCTTCATATACGTTAGCGATCTTGCAGTCATTACCATCGCGCGTGGTGCGTATCCCTAGGCTGAGTTTGCCATCCTTGCGGTTGTCCGTCATCGTTACGCCGAAAGGCCCGAACAATTTAGCAAGAGGTAAATCGTCAGTACCTCGCACATAGCGATCAAAGAAGCGCTTGAGCTTCAATCCAGTCACCTCATCAAACAACGCCTCCACGTCGGCTTCCGTAACGCCTTGCCGGCGCATATCGAAATCACGACCATAGCGCTGCCATAAGCAACGCATGACGTCGTCCAGCGATTTCCTGCCCTTGGTTTGCTCCCGAATATGCAGATCGAATGCCAAGCCGACCAAGGATCCCTTGGTGTAATAACTGACAATGGCATTAGGCGCGTTTTCGTCCTGCCGATAGTATTTGGTCCATGCGTCGAAGCTCGACTCCGCAACGCTTTGCTTGGTGCGACCGCTGCCCCGCAATACGCCATTGATGGTTTTCGCCACCAACTTGAGATACTGCTTTTCATCGATCAATCCACTGCGCACCAGGATCAGATCATCGTAATAACTCGTGAAACCTTCAAACAACCATAACAGGGAAGTATGTGCCTCAGCGTGCAGCGCGTATGGAGAAAATGCCGCAGGCTTGATGCGCTTGACATTCCATGTGTGGAAATATTCGTGGCTGCACAAACCCAGGTACGTGCGATAGCCATCGCTCATCTCCGCCTGCCCCTTGATCGGCAAGTCGGCGCGCGAACAGATCAGTGCCGTCGATGCCCGATGTTCCAATCCGCCGTACCCGTCACCAATGGCCAGTGTCATGAATACATACCGCGTCATCGGCGCACGCCTGCTTTTGGGCTCGAACAAGGCAATCTGCACTTCGCAAATCTTTTTCAGATCCTGCGACAAGCGCGCCATGTCGAGGTTCGGCACACGGCCGGTAATGACAATGTCATGGGACACGCCATGGGCCTTGAAGCTGGCGAGAGCGAAATTTCCCATTTCGACCGGATGGTCGATCAGTTCATCGTAATCTGCCGCAATATAGGTGCCAAAGCCGTAACGCTTGGCCTTCTGCTCTGGCAAGGCGGTGGCAATACGCCATGTCTTATAGGCGTCTCCCTCCGGGCGACGGATATCAACCATGTGCGGAAGGTGATCCTGTCCATCCACACGTAGAAAAACGCTGGTGCCGTTGAAGAATCCATGCGTCTGGTCGAGATGCGCGGCACGCACCGAAAGATCCCAAGCATAGATTTCGTATTGCAGGACAAGCGGGCCGTCGCACGACGCCGCCTGCCATGTGTGCTTGTCGTGTTTTATTAGCGCAATTTTCCTGCCCGCCGCACTCGCCTGAATGCGCACGATGTTGCGTGCAAATTCCCGAATCATGTAGCTACCAGGAATCCAGGCCGGCAATGTGAATAACTGGCCCTCCGGATGTGGCGCAGTGACCGTCAGCGTCACTTCAAACAGATGCCCGACCGGGTCCTTCGGAAAGAGGGTGTAGTAGATTGCTGGCTTCATTCGGTCCCTTCCTGTGGCATGTTTTGATGTAGGTCCGCCCAAATGTCGATGTCCTGAAAAATCCCCGGATCATCGGTCGCGATTTCTACAACCGGCATTGTTTTGAGCAGATGACGCGCCCCTTCGTCGCCATGCAAGCGCAACAACTCCGGCAAATACGCGCGTCCGAAGGCCACCGGATTACCACGCCGCGCACGGTTTGTCGGAACGGCGATCTGCGCTCCCTGGGCGATTGCAGCAGCAAGCGCCCGCATCGTCGCCGGCTGCACATAGGGCATATCACCGAGTGCGATCACCCAACCCTGCGCCTGCGATGCCTGCGTTAGCGCGTGAACCAGCGATGCGGCCAAGCCCTGTTCCGCATTCGGACATCGGGTTATTCGGCAGCCGGCAGCTTTCAACTCAAGGGCCAGTGCATCGCTATCTGGACGTATAACCGCAAGCACATCAGGAAGCGCCGCCAGCAAATTACGCGCGGCAGCGACAACCACAGCAGTGCCGTCGGGAAGCGGCTGCAGCAGCTTGCTGCGCGCGCCAGCAGGATCGAACCTTGTCCCCTTCCCAGCCGCCAGCAAAATGCCCGTTAGTCGGGGAACGTCGTCATGCATTCCGATAGCAAGGCCGGCTACAGGTTGTGTCATTACCAATGGCTAGACTAGGTAACACGGCAATTACTTGATCGACGCCAGTTTACTCTCCAACCCCTTGGCATCGACCGCACCGGGGATACGGGAGCCATCAGTGAAGAAAATGGTTGGCGTACCGGTCACCCGTAATTTTTTGCCGAGCGCAAAGATTTTTTCATGTGGCGTCGTACAGCTGGCTGGCGCCGCATCTGCCACCTTCCCCTTCAGCATCCAGTCATCCCATGCCTTGTTACGGTCGGCGGAGCACCAGATATTGCGCGACTTGGCCACCGAATCTTCCGACAGGATGTTGTACATAAAGGTATATACCGTCAGGTTATCCATCTCTCCCAGAGTCTGACGGAAGCGCTTGCAATAACCGCAGTTCGGGTCTTCGAAAACTGCAATGACACGCTTGCCATTGCCCTTGACGGTCTTCAGCGCAGCATCAAACGGCAGATCGGCGAACTTGATCTTGGTGATCTCGTCGATGCGGGCCCGCGTTTGATCCTGCATGGTCCGCGTATCCACGATGCGGCCGATGAATACGTAGTCGCCTTTGGCATCGGTATACAAGATGTCACCACCGATGCGCAACTCGTACAAACCGCTATACGGCGTCTTTCTGATCGAATCGATTTTCGCGCCATCTTCCAGCCGCGACTCGATTACTTTTTTGATCGCTTCTTCCTGTGGAGTTTGTGCCAGCACGTAAGCTGCCGTACCGCCACATAAGACGATTGCCATCAATGCTGCCAATTTGTGCAATTTCATCATGAATGTCTTTTCCATTCTTTTGCTACCGTTATCACCTCTTCACCTCTTGCCCATCGCATGGGAAATCAGCGCTCTCTTTATGACTGGCAACTTGTCGACCAGGTTCAATCCTATGTTGCGTGCGACACGCAGCGGTTCAAAATCCGTGGAAAACAGGCGTTCCAACCCATCGGTCGCAAGCTGCATGAGAAAAATGTCTTCTTTGCGGGCACGTGCATATCGGCCGAGTACCCGCTCATCGCCGCAGTCCCGATACGACTCACGCCCCGCAACGGTTTGCATCAGCGCAGCCACATCGGCAAAACCCAGGTTCATCCCTTGGCCCGCGAGAGGATGCACCACGTGAGCAGCGTCTCCCACGAGCGCCACTCGTGGCGCGACAATCGCGTGTGGCCGCAACAACGTCAACGGAAAATCTTTGACCATGGCTGGTTGCAACGGCCGCAAACGCCCCAACCGATACTCTGATAGCACCGATGCCCGCTCAGCCAAATGCGCAGCCCCTCCATCCACTAAGGAATGCGCGAGCGCTTCGGGCGCCGACCAGACCAGCGACACTCTCTGTCCAGGTAAAGGCAGCAAAGCGACGATGCCATCGGTAGCGGCAAACCATTGATAGGCGACACCCTGATGTGGCTTGTCACACTCAAAATTCGTCACGATCGCGCGTTGACCATAGGAACGATAATCGAGACCGATATCGCATTGCCCACGTACCCAGGATTGCGCCCCGTCCGCACCAACCACCAGCGAGGCCTCGATCACATCATCATTTTCAAGCTGCACCGTCGCAGCCTGTTGATCTGCATGCAACCGGGTTGCGCGACCAGTAACGATGCGCAAATTCGGTGCGAACCTGAGGGCGGCATCCAACGCACGATTCAAGTTGCTATCCTCGACAATCCAGGCCAGCGCGCCGGCACGCGCACCATAAGCGTCAAACGCCAACTTGCCGGCCTGCTCGCCATCGCCCTTAACCATCATTGCATCGACCGCCGCCACGCGCGCCTCATCCAGCGCCTGCCACACCTTTACTGAAGAAAGGAATTGATGCGCGACATGATTCAACGCATAGACCCGGACATCCCAGTCATCCGCATTGCCTGCTGAGCCGACAATGGGATGAGGAGGACACAACAAAGTTACACTCAACCCGGCTTGCGCAAAGCCGAGCGCCGCAGCCTTGCCAACAGCACCATTGCCAATAACACAAATATTGCTTTGAAAATGCATAACGCAGGGACCTGATATGGGGAAATGCTCAGGCATTATAGCGGCTGCCGCAATCACCCATAACATGCAAGACTTGCATATTCCGACAGCTTTGTTATACTTGCGCGCCTTGGCCTGGTAGCTCAGTCGGTAGAGCAGAGGATTGAAAATCCTTGTGTCGGTGGTTCGATTCCGCCCCGGGCCACCAAGAAAATCAAGGGCTTAGCTTCGGCTAAGCCCTTTTTTCATATTAGCCTTGTGAAAAGGCATATTTGCCAGCAGAGCTGGCCACGGGTAACGGCTTATTTCCTTCCTGGCCAAATGGAAGCATTGATTTCCAGCGTTTAGGTCGTTACATACCATGCTTTTCTATTCTATTTCCCTTAACACCCTAGATGCGCATCGCCATCCTTGATAAGGATCGCGTGCAAACGGAGCTGATTTGTCAAATCCTGCACGCGACACACCAGTGTCGGCATTTTGATTCCGGTAAAGCGCTACTCGATCATGTGAGCCATGACGGATGTGAGCTGATTGTGCTGGGAGAGCCGGTCACGGACATGTCCGGCCTCGAGGTGATGCAGACGCTCCATGATGCGCTGCCCGTCTTACTTATGGTGGAGCGCACGGATGAAGACGCAATCGCCGCCGCATTGGCCGCCGGCGCAAGCGACTACATCATCAAGCCGATACGGCGCGGCGAATTGCTCACTCGCGTACGTATCTTACTCAAGCGCAATTATCCGGAACAAAGCGTGGTCGAACCAATTCGGTTCGGCCCTTATCTGTTCGACACGCGCTTCGCTCTACTTACGATGGCGGGCAAGCCGCTCAAGGTCACGCAAAAAGAATTTGAACTAGCGTTACTGTTTTTTCGCAATCTAGGACGACCGCTCTCGCGTGCCTACATCCTTGAGTCTGTATGGGCCCGGGACGCCGAAGTACCGTCTCGCACCATAGATACGCATGTGTCACGCGTGCGCAGCAAATTAGGGCTGCGCCCGGAAAACGGTTTTCGCTTGACGCCCGTCTACAGCTACGGTTATCAGCTGGAACAGCTGCCTTAATGAACGTATTGCCTGTGGCTGGTGTCGGAATGGAGGTCAATGCGTAACTGGCGATGTCGTTTTGTCATTGACTCGCCGCGCCGAATGCTCTGGTGCAACGGGCTATAATAGCGAGTTCAAAACACCCGAAATTTTTTCCTCCGAATGCAGCTTCTCGCCGTCGGCCTTAACCACACTACCGCACCTGTTTCCTTGCGCGAAAAGGTGGCGTTCCCTGCTGACCAGGTTGGCCAGGCGGTTGCTTCGGCGCGTGCCTGGTTCGGTCGCACGGCGGTTGGTGGTGCATCGGAAGAGGCGGCGATTCTTTCAACCTGCAATCGCACAGAACTCTACGCAGCAAGCCAAGTTTCCGGCGGGGTTGATGCCGCCATCGATACCACGGCACATTTCCTCGCTGAATACCACAAGCTGCCATATGCGCAACTGCGTCCCTACCTTTATACCCTGCCGCAGGATAACGCCGTGCGCCACGCCTTTCGCGTCGCCTCTGGTCTGGATTCAATGGTGCTCGGCGAGGCGCAGATTCTCGGTCAGATGAAGGATGCAGTACGCCAGGCAGAAGCCGCTGGCGGCTTGGGGACGTACCTGCACCAGATGTTCCAACGCACCTTCGCCGTAGCAAAAGAAGTGCGCAGCACCACGGAAATTGGCGCGCACAGCGTTTCCATGGCGGCGGCGGCGGTACGACTATCGCAGCGTATTTTCGAGAAAATCTCGGAGCAAAACGTGCTGTTCATCGGTGCCGGCGAGATGATTGAGTTGTGTGCCACACATTTCGCTGCGCAGAACCCCAAAAGCCTGACCATTGCCAATCGCACGCTGGAGCGCGGCGAAGCGCTGGCACATCGCTTCAACGGTCGAGCAATTCGGCTGGCGGATCTGACCGAACAGCTTGCACAGTTCGATATCGTGGTTTCCAGCACCGCCTCGTCGCTTCCCATCATCGGCCTCGGCATGGTTGAACGGGCGGTCAAGTCTCGCCGCCACAAACCCATGTTCATGGTCGATCTGGCTGTACCGCGCGACATCGAATCTGAAGTAGGGAGGCTCGACGATGTGTTCCTGTATACGGTTGACGATCTCGGTTCTGCCGTCCAGACGGGTATCGAAAACCGTCAGGCTGCCGTCGCACAAGCCGAAGCGATTATCGAAACCCGCGTACAGTCCTTCATGCACTGGATGGACAGTCGTGCCGTAGTACCGCTTATCCGCGATTTACAGGACAGCAGCGAAGTCATGCGTCTGGCCGAGTTGGAACG
>DATLIB010000186.1:0-12809 GCA_035539595.1 Noviherbaspirillum sp. | reverse complement strand
TTCCTCACGATCCAGCTTGAGCTGCTGCACGTTCTGCCGCAATTCGATCAGCACCGGCGTCTCGGCATGGTCGAGCGCCGTCACGATCACATGCACCTGCAAAGACTCGCGACCGGCGCGCTCCAGCGTCAGGTCGAGCCGCTTGTCGGCAAAGCGGTGCTGGACTGCCTCGTAGAAAACTGCGGCGAGATCGCTGCCGTTCAGGAAAAGTGTGTCCAGCTTTTGATTTGCCAGCACCTTGAACGAACTTTCGAGCAGGTTTTCGGCAGCCGCATTGGCATAAGTGATATGGAAACCGGCATCGAGAATAATGACCGCCGACGAAAGCAAATCGAGGCCGTCCAACACAATCAAGGGAGTTTTCACGATAGTCCAAAAAGTAAAAGGCCGCATCACGCGGCCTTTATCATGCAAGCGTCATACCTGAAGCCAGCCGGCTCCTGTTCGGACGGCTTCTGCTATTTTAGATTGCCGATTTCGCGCTTCAGCGCCTCGATATTTTTTTCGGCACGGTGAATGTCGTCCTTCATCAAGGCGACACGCTCCTGATATTTTGCATAGTTTCGCTCATCACCACGACGCTCAGGCTCGCCGTTATTGAATTCTTTTTTGAGTGCGCTCAGTTTTTGTTCCTCGCTCTTCATTTCATCGAGCAGGATCTGCCGCCGGTCATTGTCCCGCGTCTTTTGCGTGTCGCTGTCTACCCTAGGGAAATCGGAAGGCGTGTTCGGGGCGGGTCTGACGGCTGCAGTCTGCACCACCGCGGCCTTCCGTACCGGTGGTGCCGGAATCATGGTAATTCCCGGCAGATCGACCCTTTTGCACCCCTTGGTGACACCATTATTCTTGTACTCCTTCTTTCCCGACCCATCAACGCAAAGATAAACGTCGGTCTGCGCATGAGCGCTGCCTGTGGCGGCTACCAGCAACAGCAGTCCGGATAGTTGTTGTTTCATAATCTTTCTGTACAGAAACCGTAGGGACGCCTACTAGTTTAGGATAAGAATCAAGGCTTTACAAACACCCTATAGCGTAGCAGTTCCGGGATACAAAACAAAACGGGGAAAGCCGCAGCCTTCCCCGTTATTTCACCTTGCAGCGGTTCGCGTAGATTACAGCGAGTAGTACATGTCGAACTCGAGCGGATGCGTCGTCATGCGGAAGCGTTGGACTTCCTGCATCTTTAGTTCCAGGTATGCATCGATCATTGTGTCGCTGAACACACCGCCACGCGTCAGAAACTCGCGGTCCTTATCGAGGTACTCAAGCGCCTGCTCCAGCGAAGAACAGACGGTCGGGATCTTCGCATCTTCTTCCGGCGGCAGATGGTACAGATCTTTAGATGCTGCTTCGCCCGGGTGGATCTTGTTCTGCACACCGTCCAGACCAGCCATCAGCAGGGCAGAGAAACACAGATACGGGTTGGCCAAGGGATCCGGGAAGCGTGCTTCGACGCGGCGGCCCTTCGGATTGGCAACGTGCGGAATACGAATCGATGCCGAACGGTTACGTGCCGAGTATGCCAGTTTCACCGGTGCTTCGTAACCAGGAACCAGGCGCTTGTACGAGTTGGTACCCGGGTTGGTGATTGCGTTCAGCGCACGTGCATGCTTGATGATGCCGCCGATGTAATACAGTGCAAATTCGGACAGACCGGCATAACCATCGCCTGCGAACAGGTTCTTGCCATCCTTCCAGACGGACTGGTGGACGTGCATGCCCGAGCCGTTGTCGCCGACGATCGGTTTTGGCATGAAAGTCGCAGTCTTGCCGTAGGTGTGGGCGACGTTCCAGATCACGTACTTCAGGTTTTGAGTCCAATCGGCGCGCTGAACCAGGGTGGAGAATTTGGTGCCGATTTCGTTTTGCCCCGCGCCCGCCACTTCGTGGTGATGCACTTCAACCGGAATCCCCATGGCTTCGAGAATCAAGCACATTTCAGAACGCATGTCCTGGAAGCTATCGACCGGAGGAACCGGGAAATAGCCGCCTTTGACGGTCGGACGGTGACCGGTATTACCGCCTTCGAGCTTTTCGCCAGTAGTCCAGGAAGCCTCTTCGGAATCGATCTTCACGAAACAACCGGACATGTCGATCTTCCAGCGCACGCTATCAAAAATGAAGAACTCTGGTTCCGGACCGAAGTACGCAGTGTCGCCCAGACCGGAAGACTTCAGATAGGCTTCGGCACGCTTGGCGATGGAACGCGGATCACGATCGTAACCCTTGCCATCGGACGGCTCGATCACGTCGCATTGCATGAACAACGTGGTCTCTTCCATGAACGGGTCGATATTAGCCGTATTCGGGTCCGGCATTAGCAACATGTCGGAGGCTTCGATGCCCTTCCAGCCGGCAATCGACGAACCGTCAAACGCATGACCGGACTCGAATTTTTCCATGTCAAACTGCGAAACTGGAACAGTAACGTGCTGCTCCTTGCCTCGGGTGTCTGCAAAACGAAAATCAACGAATTTGACTTCGTTTTCTTTCGCCATCTTCAAGACCTCTGCGGCCGTCATTGCCATGCGAATCTCCTAAAATGAGCAAGTGATATGTGTGATATTGCGGAATTGGTGTGAGCCGACTGTATTCGCCATAACGCAAGGAGCGCGCAGGCATCGACATGCGACCAGAATTCAAAGGGGATGATAGCAGATTCCGTGCCAGCCTCTTGAGGGTGGACAAACTGCCTGCACCGTGATGAAGCGCATGAATTAACGGGAATAGTGCGTTTCTGAACAAGCAATGCGCCAAAAAAGAGCAACACAAAATCTCTTTATTTTGGTGCATTTTTTGAGGTCTAACCACATTGGTGCAATTTTGTTTGTAGCCGATTTGTTTGTGCACATTTTTAGTGCGCAAACAAATGTGTGAATGCGTATTCTTGAAGAAATACAATCAACAAATCTTAATATGGAGCATTTCTCATGGACATTTTTTCGATAGCACGCCAGCGCGGGCAAGAACAGAGCCTTCCTTACGCAGGAGCCGTTACTCCCACAGAAGCGTATGCTCTTCTCCAAGCTGATTCCAACGTCAAGCTGGTAGACGTCCGTACTAACGCAGAGCGCGATTGGGTAGGCCGTGTGGCCGTTCCCGATACCCAGCATGCGGCGGTCGAGTGGAACGTCTATCCTGGCGGCAGGCCGAATCCAGGGTTCCTCGATCAACTAACGCAAGTGGCCGGCAAAGAAGACGTTCTGCTCTTCCTGTGTCGCTCAGGAGTACGCTCGCGCCATGCTGCCAAACTGGCAACTGAACATGGGTACGCCAACTGTTTCGACATCTTGGAAGGCTTCGAAGGCGACAAGGACGAACAAGGTCATCGCAAAACGGTCAGCGGTTGGTGCAAGGCGGAGTTGCCTTGGAGGGGCGCCTGAGATCGGACAGTAGCAAGGCATACGGTTCGTTATCCAGTTTTCATCATCCCCGCTATGCGCCGCCGCACGAAGTTGATGTGGCTGCGCAGACCATACAGCTCATCGGCAAATGAGAGCGGAATGGCGATGCGATTGACGCGCTCTTCAATGTCGTTCAGACGGCTCATTTGCTCACGATAAATGTCAGCCTGACACTCATGGGTTACCTCCTCCAGTGCCTGCTCCACCGCACGCAACTGTCCATACCAACGATATACGCGCGAACGTACCTTCCATACATATAGCGGCGGAATGATGCGGGATAGCGGCAAGATGAGCGCGCCCAAGGCCACGACCAATACCCACATGCGCTCAAGGAGATTGGCAAGCCAAAACGGCAAGTAGCGCTGCAACAACGGCGGGCCGCTCTTGTAGAACCGTTGCGCGGCGGTTGATACCGGTATTTCAGTATAGCTGGCAGTCGGAAAGTCACCTCTCTTGTAAAACCAGCCGGCATCGCCGTGGATACTGGCTGCGGCCTGCACGAACAAGTCAACCAATGCAGGATGCAAATCTTCACGCGCGACCAGCGTTGCCGTCGGTGCGATCAGATGGTAGTCCTTCTGCGGCAGGTCACGACCCAAGTCAACGATACCGCGCGGCAAGCTCACATGCGATAGAAATGGAAAGCGGCGGGTGTACGCTTCGGCTTGCGCAAAGTCGAACAACCGGATGCCTGGCGTCTGCAACAACATTTGGATCAGCGGTGCATCCGGCGCTGAACTGAACACCAGTCCGTCGATACGCCCCTCCAGCAACGCCACTGTCGCCGGCGTGTTATCAAGCTCGCCAAGCTGCAGCTGGTTCGGCTCGACGCCGTTGACAGATAAAATGTTCTTGAACAGGGCCGGCACACCTGTTCCCTCTGCCCCCACATTGATTTTCATGCCTTTTAACTGCGTCAGGCGAGTGACCGCCTTCGTCTCGCGCATGAATAGCCAGACCGGTTCGGTAAAGAGACTGCCGAGTGACACCAAGCCTTTGCGCTGTGCCTCCTCCTGTTCGGTCGATCCACTTTGCACAAACGCAATATCGACACCCGAATCGGGATTTTTCAAACGCTGCAGGTTTTCCTGCGACCCAGGAGAAGGTACCAGCACGACTCGGATACCGGTTTTCGCCAACACCTCAGCATATTTTTTCCCGAATGCCTCGTAGGCGCTGTTCTCTTGCCCAGTTGACAAGGTGACCTGCTTCGGCGGTGCGGGATCGATCAACCAGTACGCGAGCAGACATGTGACGACAAGCGCAATTACCGCCGGACCGGCGGCAATCAGAAAATCGCGGAGGGAAAATTGTGTGAACTTGAGAATTTTTGGCATGCGTGGCCCAGCGGAAATCATGACCACACCATGCCAAGAAACAATTGACTATGCAAGCGCAAACATAATCAATGGTCACGCTCAGACATGAGGTTAAAAAGAAATCCCTCCGCCAGAACAGTCGTCTGTTTGAGTTAAGCGCCACGCGGGAAGACGTAGAGTATTTTGGCGAGCGTCACAGAATGCAATGTAAAGCGCCCAAGGCGCACATAATGGCTAGAACGAGATGCTCATGAAGCGCCTTAGCGTAGGTTCGCGTTCGATGTCCTATTTTTAGCGACGGAACGCGACGGAGCAGGTTTATGCCGTTTACTACCGTTCCCTCCGGCATCGTCCGAGAGAAATTGTGCAGCTATTGCAAACCAGTCATCGATCGACAAGAGACGCCGCGCCATCGGCAGCAATTGTTCTTCTTCTTTTTCCAGTCGTGCCATCCAATAATTGCAATACGCCTCCATCGCGTGGCATAACTCGTTAACTTTCGTACGACTGAGATCGAATGCGCCGTCGAGTTGCTCGCCTATCAACCGCAGAATACTCTGGCCTTGGGCGCTCAGCGCGTTCAATTCCGCGACCAAACCTTCCACTTCCCTACCCGCCTTTCGCAGGAACGGAATGAGGTAGACCTCGATTTTTCTAGTCCGGCAATATTTATCAAACTGCATCAGCTTGCCGAGCGCATTCTCCAAGAACGCGAAATCGATATTGTTCAGTCCGCTCCAGGTTGTTTGTATATATTGGCGTAACCGACGCAACATACCGCGGGCGCTGTCGTGTTCCGCAGCGATCACGACGAGAGAATAGGTGGCAGTTAGCATATTTGCTCCTTGATTCTGTCACTGCGGAAGCAATCCTGAATCGGGTGGAATTCGGTTACGGCGCGAAAAAATCAAAGGGAAGAGAGAACAGGATTAAAAAGCGTGGAGTGAGTATATGCCCATGCATCGCCATCCGTTTGATCCAACTCAAGGAGCACCTGCAAGATGAGGATTTCAAGGCGAACAGCAGCACAAAAGGCATCCGCTGAAGGCGGAAGAAAAGACTCCATACAAAACAAAACGCCGCAGGAGTTGCGGCGTCTGTAAGCGCAATGACGTATCTCAGTCCCCGTTCAGTTCAGTGGGCTAAAAAGAACCGGGGATCAATGCCTATTGTTAACCGAGTTTTGCCGCATGCTCGCGCGTTGCATGGAAAGTCAGCTGCGGCCAGCGTTCCTGCGTGAGCTTCAGGTTAACACCGGACGTTGCCAGATAAGCCATGTTCCCTGCCGCGTCGAATGCGACATTACTGCCTGCGGAGGATTTTTCAAAGTCGGCAAGCGCCTTCTTGTCGTCGGACGATATCCAGCGCGCACTACTGATGCTGGTGCCCTCGAATACTGCATCAACGCCATATTCGTTCATCAAGCGACTAGCCACCACTTCGAACTGCAGCACGCCAACCGCACCAAGAATCAGGTCGCCCCCATGTACAGGTTTGAACACCTGTACCGCGCCTTCCTCACCGAGCTGCTGCAACCCCTTATGCAACTGCTTGATTTTCAACGGGTTACGAATACGCACCGAGCGAAAGAAATCCGGCGCGAAGTAAGGGATCCCGGTGAATTGCAATAGTTCGCCTTCAGAAAAGCTGTCGCCGATCTGCATGTTGCCGTGGTTCGGCAAACCGATGATGTCGCCCGCATACGCCTCTTCCACCTGCTCACGGCTGGATGCCATGAAGGTGACGACACTGGACACCTTAACCTCACGGTTCAGGCGCAGGTGCTTGACCTTCATGCCGCGTTCGAAGCGCCCAGAACAAACACGCAGGAACGCAATACGGTCGCGGTGCGCCGGGTCCATATTGGCCTGAATCTTGAAAACAAAACCGGAGAATGGCGCTTCGACAGGTTCAACGGAGCGTACCGTGGCATCGCGCGGGCGCGGCGCCGGCGCCCAGTCGAGCAGCGCATTGAGGATTTCGCGTACACCGAAATTATTGATCGCAGACCCGAAGAATACAGGCGTCTGCGTGCCGGCCAAAAATGCATTGATGTCGAAAGGATGGGATGCGCCATGCACCAGTTCGACCTCCATTTTCAGTTGCTCTATCTCTAGCGGAAACATCTCGGTCAACCGCGGATTATCGATGCCTTTGATGACTTCGAACTCCTGGTCAGCACGCTCGCTTCCGGCAGTGAACAGCAGAATTTCGTCGCGCAACAGATGGTACACGCCGCGAAAATTCTTACCCATGCCGATCGGCCATGTCACCGGCGCACACTGAATCTTCAACACCGACTCGACTTCGTCCAGGAGTTCGAGCGGATCGCGGGTTTCGCGGTCCATCTTATTCATGAAAGTCAGAATCGGCGTATCCCGCATACGGCAAACATTGAGCAATTTGATTGTCTGCTCTTCCACGCCCTTGGCAGCGTCGATCACCATCAACGCAGAATCGACCGCCGTCAGTACGCGATAGGTATCTTCCGAAAAATCCTGGTGGCCCGGCGTATCAAGCAGATTGACTACATGCTCGCGGTACTCAAACTGCATCACAGAACTGGCCACCGAAATGCCGCGCTGTTTCTCTATTTCCATCCAGTCGGAAGTCGCATGACGACCGCTTTTACGCGCCTTGACCGTACCGGCAAGTTGGATTGCGCCTGAGAACAGCAGCAGTTTTTCGGTCAACGTGGTTTTACCGGCATCCGGGTGGGAGATGATGCCGAAGGTGCGTCGGCGCGCGACTTCGCGCGCAATCAATTCGGTGGAAGCAGTGCGGGACGCAGGTGCAATATCGACCGCATCGGTCGACGAAATATCTGGAGCGGAGGCCATGATGCGCCTTTGAGAAAAGGACTGAAGTTTACCGGCTATCGGGAATGAAGTCTAACTTTGCTCCCTACGAGCCGTCAGGTTGAAAACGACGTACACAAGGCAATCAAACCTTGATGAAATGCTCCCGGTAATAACGAAGTTCTTCAACGGATTCGATAATGTCAGCCAACGCCGTATGCTTCTGGTGTTTCTTGAAACCGCTTGCCACTTCCGGCTTCCAGCGTCTGCACAGTTCTTTTAACGTTGACACATCGAGATTGCGGTAGTGAAAAAAAGCTTCCAGCTTCGGCATGCCGCGCGCCATGAAACGTCGATCCTGACAGATCGTGTTGCCGCACATGGGCGATTTTCCTGATGGCACAAAATGTTTCAGGAACGCAATCAAGGCCGTTTCAGCATCCAACTCGGTCACGGTTGAGGTCTTGACGCGGTCTATCAAGCCTGAGCGGCCATGCGTGCCCTTGTTCCACGCATCCATCCGGTTTAGCACCTCGTCAGGTTGGTGAATCGCAAATACAGGCCCCTCGGCAAGTACATTCAGGTCGGCATCAGTAACGACCACCGCCACCTCGATGATGCGGTCGGTATCGGGGTTCAGCCCGGTCATTTCCATATCGACCCACACAAGATTGAATTCGTTCGGGCGTGCTGGCACAGTAGAAGAAGTATCAGGTACGGTAGCTTGTGACATAATTTATTCCTTGGTAAACCGCCATTTTCTCACAGGCATAGCATGTCTTCACTTGCGTTCTCCGTCGCATTCGCCGGTTTTCTGGTTGTCACGCTAGCCATCCGCTTTTGGCTTGGCTCGCGGCACATTCGCCACATACTTGCACATCGTAACGCTGTGCCGGCCGGTTTCGCCGACAGAATCCCCTTGCACGCCCATCAGAAGGCCGCCGACTACACCGTGGCGAAGACCAAGTTTGGTTTGCTCACCCTGCTGGTCAACGCTACCGTACTGATCGGCTTTACGCTCCTCGGCGGCCTGCAAGCGCTGTCTATCGCGTTGCTCGATCTGACCGGGCCTGGCATGTCGCACCAAATCGTCCTGCTCGTCGCCTTTGCCTTGATATCAGCCATCATTGACTTGCCTTTCGATTACTACAAACAGTTTACGCTGGAAGCCAGGTTCGGCTTCAACAAGATGTCGCTGCAGCTGTGGCTCACCGATATGCTCAAGAATACGATAGTGGGTGCCATTATCGGCTTTCCGCTAATCTGGGCGGTACTGACGCTGATGGATAAATCAGGCGACCTGTGGTGGCTGTATGCATGGATCGTGTGGAGTGGTTTCCAATTGCTGATGCTAGTCCTGTACCCGACAGTGATCGCTCCCATGTTCAATAAGTTCACTCCGCTACAGGACGAAAGCCTGCGCACACGCATCGAAGACTTGATGCGACGCGTTGGCTTTGCGTCGAAGGGATTGTTCGTGATGGACGGCTCCAGACGGAGCGCACACGGCAATGCGTATTTTTCCGGCTTCGGTGCAGCCAAGCGCATCGTGTTCTTTGATACGTTGCTGGCGCGCCTCGGCCCGCAGGAAATCGAGGCAGTATTGGCCCATGAACTTGGTCACTTCAAACTCAAGCATGTCGTTAAGCGTATTGCTGTGATGTTTTTGCTTTCGCTCGGCTTTCTTGCGTTGCTTGGCTATCTGAAAACGCAAACTTGGTTTTACACCGGCCTGGGTGTCAATCCCATGCTGCTTGGCACGAACGACGCGATGGCGCTCATTCTGTTCATGCTGGCATTGCCGGTATTTACCTTTTTGTTTTCGCCGTTAACATCGATCACATCACGCAAACACGAGTTCGAAGCAGACGCGTTTGCAGCACAACACACCAACGCTCATGACTTGGCATCTGCGCTGGTAAAACTATACGAAGACAATGCATCGACCTTGACGCCGGACCCACTTCACTCGGCTTTTTATGATTCGCATCCTCCCGCATCCGTACGGATTCACCACTTACTCTCCCCTCGATAAAGGTAACGCTCATGGTAACCACTACTGAACTGCTCCAGAAAAAAGGACGGCATCTGGAAACAGCTTTGACCGATGCCGAAATCAAGGATTATCTTGCCGCTGTCGATGGGTGGGAGTTGCGCGAAGGAAAAATCGTCAAGACGTTCAACTTCAAAAATTATTATGAAACGCTCGCCTTTGTAAACGCCATTGCTTACGTCATTCATGCAGACGACCACCACCCGGAATTGACCATTACCTACAATCGCTGTGTAGCGAAGTTCGACACGCACTCAGTCAACGGTGGACGCGGCGGCATTTCCGAAAACGACTTCATCTGCGCTGCCAAGCTGGACGCGATCTACCGGCAAGCTGCTTGACCGATGGCGGGCGACATTGGCACCGTCATCGCGGCACATGGCAGGCACTATCTGGTGCATGCCGCTGGCATCAAACTGCAATGCGTTACGAGAGGAAAAAAAAGCGATGTCGCCGTCGGCGATATCGTCAATCTCAAACAGACATCGCCCAATCAAGGTGTCATTGAATCCATTACCGAACGCAAAACACTGCTGTATCGCTCTGATCAGTACAAATCCAAGTTGCTGGCAGCCAATGTCACACAACTTTTCATTGTCGTAGCGACCGAACCGGGCTTTTCGGATGACTTGGTATCACGTGCATTGGTTGCGGCAGAAGCAGCAGGCATTGCAGCACATCTGATCCTTAACAAGGTGGATGTTGCCACATTGTTACCCAAGACACGAGAGCGACTGGCCGTCTATGCTCATTTGGGCTATCCGGTCCACGAGGTATCGGCACGCGCCCTGCCTGACCAGACCAGCTCGACGCTACGGCCACTACTCCAAAAGCAATCAACCATCCTGATCGGGCAATCGGGGATGGGTAAGTCGTCGTTGATCAATCTGCTGGTACCCAATGCAGAACTCGCCACCCGAGAAATCTCAGCCGCCCTCGATTCAGGTAAGCACACCACCACATTTACCCGTTTGTTCTCAATAGACGATGAAACGGCCATTATCGACTCTCCTGGCTTCCAGGAATTCGGCCTCTACCATTTGAGCGAGGGCATGCTGGAGCGTGCGTTCCGGGAATTCGCACTCCATCTTGGGCATTGCAAATTCTATAACTGTCATCATTTGAACGAGCCTGGTTGCGCGATTCTTTCCGCAGTCGATATGGGCGAGATCGCAGCAATGCGCCACGGGTTGTACCAACAGCTGGTGCATGAGTCTTCGCAAACGCTTTATTGAGAAGCATCAGGCATAGGTGCAGCGACTGGTTCCGAGTTATCCTTTTAGAGGAATTTCCCTTATAATTTAACAAGTTATCTTTATCCAGCGGCAGGCGCCACATGAGTGCCCGGAGTCGAAAATTCGTTGGCAAAAAGCCCTGAGACGGGCGCCATGTGTCGTTCAAATATCTGCAAGAACATATTCTTGCTGCATTTGCGCCTAGCCTGATACCCATCTCAGCGTTTTCTTGCTCAACAAATTGGCGGCCGAGGTGCTGTCGCCGTTTTCATTTATGGCAATCAAACACTTCCTCCAGTTTTCCGACTTTACGCTTGACGAATTCGATTACGTGATCGAACGTTCACGCATCATCAAACACAAGTTTAAAAATTACGAACCGTATCATCCGCTCGTCGACCGCACCCTCGTCATGGTGTTCGAAAAAAATTCGACGCGCACTCGCCTATCCTTCGAAGCTGGCATGCATCAACTCGGCGGTACGGCGATCTATCTGAATACCCGCGACAGCCAACTGGGCCGTGGTGAGCCGGTAGAAGATGCAGCGCAAGTCATGTCGCGCATGTGCGACATCATCATGATCCGTACTTTTGGCCAGGACATTATCGATCGCTTCGCCAAACATTCGCGCGTGCCTGTTATCAATGGCCTGACCAACGAACATCATCCCTGCCAAGTGCTGGCCGATGTCTTCACCTACATCGAGCATCGCGGCTCGATCGCTGGCAAAACAGTGGCATGGATCGGTGACGCCAACAACATGTTGTATTCCTGGCTGCAGGCAGCGCAGGTATTTGACTTCCACGTCAACGTATCGACCCCTAAAGGCTACGAAATCGATCCGACACTCGTCGCTGCCGACAACAGGAACTACACCATCTTTGCCAATCCCTCCGATGCCTGCGCCGGCACTCACCTGGTTACGACCGATGTCTGGACCAGCATGGGCTACGAAGAAGAAAACGCTGCGCGGCTGGAAGCCTTCGACGGCTGGATAGTGGACGGCGAGAAAATGAAGCGTGCCCAACCGGATGCGCTTTTCATGCACTGTCTGCCCGCACATCGCGGTGAAGAAGTAGCCGCCGAAGTAATCGACGGTCCGCAATCGGTCGTCTGGGATGAAGCGGAGAACCGTTTACACGTACAAAAAGCGTTGCTGGAATATCTTGTCCTTGGACGCGTGGCATAGCCGATTAAAAACCGCCGCAAGGCGACCTTCAACTGAAACCGGAAAGCAAAATATGAGCGATATCAACAAAGTCGTCCTCGCCTATTCGGGCGGTCTCGACACCTCGGTCATCCTGAAATGGCTGCAAGATAATTACAAGTGTGAAATCGTCACTTTCACCGCCGATCTTGGCCAAGGCGAAGAACTGGAACCGGCACGCCAGAAAGCGATCAAGTTCGGCATCAAACCGGAAAATATTTATATCGACGACGTGCGTGAAGAGTTCGTGCGCGACTTCGTGTTTCCGATGTTCCGCGCCAACACCGTCTATGAAGGCGAATACCTGCTCGGCACTTCGATCGCACGTCCGCTGATCGCCAAGCGCCTGATCGAGATCGCACGCGAAACCGGCGCCGACGCCATCTCGCACGGCGCCACCGGCAAGGGTAACGACCAGGTCCGTTTCGAGCTGGGTGCTTATGCCTTGATGCCGAATGTGAAGATCATCGCCCCGTGGCGCGAATGGGATCTGCTGTCTCGCGAGAAGCTGCTGAAATACGCGGAAGACGCCGGCATCGAAATCGACATGAAGCACAAGAACGGCGGCGCCCCCTACTCGATGGACGCCAACCTGCTGCACATCAGCTTCGAAGGCCGCCATCTCGAAAACCCGAGCGCTGAAGCCGAAGAATCGATGTGGCGCTGGACTGTCAGCCCGGAAGCGGCGCCTGACGCGGCCGAGTACCTGGACATCGAATTCGAGAAGGGCGACATCGTCGCGCTGAACGGCACGCGGATGTCGCCGGCCACCGTGCTGACCGAACTGAAC
>DATLIB010000185.1:0-3445 GCA_035539595.1 Noviherbaspirillum sp. | reverse complement strand
GGGGAGCAATTGGCGAAGACATTGCCTCCTGAATGGCTGGCGAAGATGGAGACGGTTTATATCAGTTGTGAGGGTTTCCTCAGTCACCTCTATCATCCAAGAGACGATGAACCGCATAGCGCCCTTAAACTGAGCCGCCCTCGCCTGCGGCCTAGCGTCATCACTACACAATTCACCGTGGAAGATGGACACCCGCTATATCAGAACGCTCAGGCGGTGCTGCAACAGTTCAATGCGATCAAAACCGGCAAGGAAGAACTTTCCGCACAGTTGCGCACGCTGCTGTTCTCGATTTTCACCATGGAAAAGTTAAAGGATGTCTGGCCCGCGGGGGAAGCATTTTTCCCGCCAGTCACGACAAAGCAGGCCTTGCCGATTCCTTACGACCTGACATTGACGATCAACCGCATGATGGGCATCAGCACCTCGGCAAAGGAGATCGCGTAATGCAAGCCTTCTTCGTCACGGTGAAGACGACATCGGCCAGGTACGACTACCCGGCCATTGCGATGTCGGCCAGCGATATTTATCCGGGTACATATGAGCGGTTCGGGGCTTGTGGTGTATCTGTTCGTCCCATGCTTAAGGAATAACTCATGAGCGATAAAACCAAAATTGAATGGACTCACGCGACATGGAATCCGGTGCGTGGTTGCAGCCTTGTTTCGGCAGGCTGCACCAATTGTTACGCGATGCACGTCGCAGCTCGCCTCAATGGAGAAGGCCAGCCGCATGCCGGCGTGGCCTATGTCCTGATATGACAAACGGCCCCCAATCGTCAGCAGCGCCGGTGATCGAAGAAGACCGCGTCGTATGGCGCCGCGAGCTTCAGCAGGCAATCCAAGTGTCCAGCGAGACCATCCGTCGCTGGATGCTGGACGGAAAGCTCCCTGAACCCGACGTGAACCTATCCAACCGCACGAAGGGCTGGCGCCTCTCTACCTTGCGCTCTGCCGGCATCAACCTGGCATGAATCCAGCCAGTCAGCCCACTCCTGCAGCATGACCCTGCGCTCCGGCAGGTATTCCGCGCGGTTGTACGCCGCGCGGACCTTGTCGTCTGGCGCATGGGCCAGCTGACGCTCAATCGCATCACGGTTGAATCCGCGCTCATTCGCCCAGGTGCTGGCGATCGTTCGCCAGCCGTGACCAGTCATCCGGCCGCGATATCCCATCCGCCACAATAGGTACAGAATGCTGTTTTCGGACATCGGACGATCGTCGCGGTGCTCAGCCGGGAACACGTATGCGCTGCCGCGCGAGCGCATCTTTAGTTCCTTCAGCAACGCCAATGCCTGGCGCGAGAGCGGCACTAGGTGATCACGCTTGCGCTTCATCTTGCCTGCGGGGATACGCCAAATATCGCCGTCGATTTCTTCAAATTTCATCATGCGTAGTTCGACGGTACGCACCCATGTCAGTGCCAGCAGGCGACAGGCCAGCACGCTTTGCAGATCCTGCTCCATTGACAAGCGCTGCATCAGTTCCGGCACTTCGTCTACGTCGAGCGCGGCAAAGTGCTCCACTGTGGCCTTGGCGAATGCCTTGCGCGGATCGATCAGGGCGGCGGGATTGATCTTGGCATGGCCGTTCTCAACGGCCCAGTCGAATACCTGGCCTATCCACATGCGAACCTTGCGCACATAAACCGCCAAGCCGGCAGCATCCATCGCCTGCAATGCAGGCAGCAAATCCTGCCGCTCGATGCTGGCGATGTTTCTCTTGCCGAGTGTTGGTAGCAGGTGCATTGCAATCGCACGCTCGGCATTGGCGCGATAACTGTCCGATACATCGCGCCGTCCCTTCCAGTATTCCCCAGACGCCTCTTCCAGCGTCATGCCGGCCCGTTTGACGCGCCTCGGCGCCATCGGATCGCCACCATCACGCAGGGTCGCCTTCACCTCGTCGCGCCGGGCGCGCGCGGCCGCCAACGACACTTCCGGATAGGAGCCGAAACTCATAGTTTGCGGCCGCCCATCGATACGATAAGCAAGGCGCCAAGACTTGGCACCAGTCGGCGAGACAAAGAGATGCAGCCCGCCCCCGTCGAACAACTTCACAGCCTTCGTAGACGACTCTGCAGCCCTGCATTGACGATCTGTGAGCTTATTTGTAGGCATCGCCCCTCCGAATCCCGTTTCGTACCTACACCGATACCTACACATTGCGTGTGTGACAGGGTGGGTTTTGGTTGTTATATGTGGGGTTCAGAAAAGCAAAAACCCCTGTAGACGTTGATTCTACAAGGGTTTTCGTGGGGAACTGTTCGTTACTGTTGGAACAGTTTTGATATTACTGGCGGAGAGGGGGGGATTCGAACCCCCGATAGGCTATTAACCTATACACGCTTTCCAGGCGTGCGACTTAAACCACTCATCCACCTCTCCTGGATTCTGGTATCGCGATTGCGAAGCCGCAGATTATAGCAAAGCTACGACGTTATTGCACTTTTTCATTTAGCTCACGAAAAGTCGGCTCCGGGGCCGCTAATCACATGTATGCAGGCATCTTTTTTACAAAAGAAAAGCTGGGATGACTTTACATCATCCCAGCTTTCTCGGACCTCCCCCGCCTTCTGTACTTTACTGCGCTTGCTTTAATTGTTCGAGGATTGCCGGATTTTCCAGTGTCGAGATGTCTTGCGTAATTTGCTCGCCTTTGGCCAGTACACGCAACAGACGGCGCATTATTTTGCCGGAACGGGTCTTTGGTAAATTGTCACCAAAACGGATTTCCTTGGGTTTGGCAATCGGGCCGATTTCCCGCGCTACCCAGTTGCGCAGTTCCTTGGCAATCTGTTTTGCTTCATCGCCGGTGGGGCGTGATCGTTTAAGCACGACAAACGCGCAGATCGATTCGCCTGTTGTTTCATCGGGCTTGCCGACCACGGCAGCTTCCGCCACGATGGGGTTGGCTACCAATGCAGATTCGATTTCCATGGTGCCCATGCGGTGGCCCGAAACATTCAGCACGTCGTCAATACGACCGGTGATAGTGAAATAGCCCGTTTTTTCGTTGCGCACCGCGCCGTCGCCAGCTAGATAGGTTTTGCCACCGAGCTCTTCCGGGAAATAGCTCTTCTTGAAACGCTCCGGGTCTCCCCAGATGGTACGGATCATGGCAGGCCATGGGCGCTGCACAACGAGAATGCCGCCATGCCCGTTCGGCAGAGCGTGTCCGGTTTCATCCACCACGGCGGCCATGATGCCGGGTAGCGGCAAGGTGCAAGAGCCAGGCACCATGGGCGTGGCACCGGGCAATGGGGTGATCATGTGACCGCCTGTTTCGGTCTGCCAGAAGGTGTCGGCAATTGGACACCTTTCGTTACCGACGTTCTTGTAGTACCACATCCAGGCTTCCGGGTTGATCGGTTCGCCCACCGACCCTAGCAGGCGCAGGCTGGACAGGTCGTATTTTTTCGGATGGACCTCGGGGTCGGCATCAGC
>DATLIB010000184.1:0-30990 GCA_035539595.1 Noviherbaspirillum sp. | reverse complement strand
GAAATCCGCTCGACGCTGCCGTCGCCGGCGCCGGAACTGGATGCGTTGCTGGGCGGCGGAGCCGTGCCCTGTAAAACCAACTTCAAGATCAGACTGGCGGCGGCAGCCGACAAATTTGCCAGCTATGTCGAGTTGCGTTCGCCATGGCAGGAGCAGCTGCAATGAGGCGCTACCTGGAAAATGGCAAGCGCCTGCCGGCGACTGTTGAGGCACAGGCAAGCATGTTGGCGCAAGCGCAGACCGATCCGGTCTCGGCGTTCATTTACGACCTCCAGGCACTGCGGGAACACGTCCAATGGATGAAGTCCTTTTTGCCGGAAGGAGTGGAGCTGTACTACGCCATCAAGGCCAACAGCGCGCCAGAAATACTGGAAACGTTGGCGCCCTGGGTGGATGGTTTTGAAATCTCTTCCGGCGGTGAGATTCAACGCGTGCTGGATTGTGCATTCCGGGACTCATCTCATCATGCATCGGCTTCTGCATCGCGTCGCAAGTTCATTTTTTCCGGACCCGGCAAACTGGATTCGGACCTGCACCACGCACTGACGCACCAGGTAGAGATGATTCACCTGGAAAGTCTGGATGAAATACGCCGCTTGAACACGATTGCCGCGCAACTGCAGCGCCGGCAACCGGTGCTGATTCGCATCAACCCAGTGCTGCCGGAGCATCTCGCGACCAAGTTGTCGATGGCAGGAGCGCCGACACCCTTCGGCATCGACGAGCAGCAATTGGCACAGGCGGTGGCACTGGTCGAGCAAAGCGGCAACCTGGTGTTGAGCGGCTTTCACATTCATGCCATGTCGCATCAACTTCAGGTCGAGCGCCATCAGCAATTGCTGGACTGGTATCTGGAGAAATGGCCGTCCTGGAAAGCGCTGGCCGCTCATCCGCAAACCGTCCGCTACCTCAACGTGGGCGGCGGCATGGGCGTCAATTATCTGGGAGCGGAACAGTTCGACTGGCCGGGTCTGTGCCGGCATCTGGGGCAACGGCTCAAGCGTGATCCGCAGCCGCCGATTGTGCGCTTCGAACCCGGCCGTTTTGTCACCGCGTTCTGCGGTTACTACCTGATGCAGGTACTGGATATGAAACAGAACCACGGCGAGGAATTCGTGGTGTGCCGGGGCGGCACCCACCAATTCCGCTTGCCGGTGGCGCAATCGCACGACCATCCGGTGATTCATGTCCCGCAAAACCGGATCAAGGAGGGGGCTGCTCACAATGGAACGAAACGCCACCTGACTCTGGTCGGTCAGCTATGCACGCCCAAGGACGTGCTCGCTCGCAATGTCGTCCTGTCAGATCCCCAGGTCGGCGACTTGCTGGTACTGCCGCTGGCTGGCGCCTACGGCTACAACATTTCGCACGCCGACTTTCTTTGTCATCCACGCCCGCTTCAAGTGTTTATCGACGCGGGCCCATCAAACCTCACAATGGAATGGAGTAATTGTCATGCTGAAAACGCTGGTCACTGAACGTAGCGAGAACCAGTCCCTTCTGGAGAGCCAGGCAGCGCGCGAGTCCAACGCGCGCTCCTATCCGCGACGCCTGCCGCTGGCGATCAAGCAAGCCGAGGGCATCCATGTCACCGATATGGATGGCAAAACCTATTACGACTGCCTTGCCGGTGCCGGCACCTTGGCGCTCGGGCATAACCATCCCGTGGTGGTTGATGCCATCAAATCCACGCTCGACCAGAAAATCCCCTTGCATACGCTGGATATAACGACGCCGTTGAAAGAGGCGTTTGTCGATGAACTCTTTGCCAGCCTGCCGGAAGAATTTGCGAAAGACGCCCGCATTCACTTTTGCGCGCCGACCGGAGCAGACGGGATTGAGGCGGCGGTCAAGCTCGCCAAGACGGTTACTGGCCGCAGCGGCGTGTTTTCCTTTCACGGCGGTTATCACGGCTCGACGCATGCCACGATGAGCCTGAGCGGCACGCTCCACCAGAAAGGCGAGCTTCACGGGCTGATGCCGGAAGTGCATTTTCTTCCCTATCCCTATGCCTACCGTTGTCCGTTCGGGGTGGGAGGGGAGCAAGGCCACCGGCTCAGCACGCGCTACATACGCAGCATTCTGAGCGACCCGGAAAGCGGCGTGCGCCTGCCCGCCGCCATGGTGCTGGAGGTGGTGCAGGGCGAGGGCGGCGCCATTCCGGCGCCGGTCGAGTGGCTGCGCGAAATACGCCGCATCACCGAAGAACACGGCATTCTCTTGATCATCGACGAAGTGCAGACCGGGTTCGGCAGAACGGGAAAACTGTTCGCCTTCGAACACGCCGGCATCGTGCCGGACATCCTGGTGCTGTCCAAGGCCATCGGCGGCAGTCTGCCCTTATCCGTGCTGGTCTACCGCAAGCAATTCGACCAATGGAAACCGGGTGCGCATATCGGCACCTTCCGCGGCAATCAGCTGGCCATGGCGGCAGGGCTGGCCAGCTTGAAGTACATCAAGAGCCAGCAGATCCCGGAGCAGGCTGCCCAGCGTGGCCGGCAACTGATGCAGCACCTGGCCGCACTCCAGCAGGAGATGAGTGAAATCGGCGATGTGCGCGGGCGAGGATTGATGATTGGCGTCGAGATTGTCGATGGGGCAGGCAAGACCGATGCACTGGGCCAACCCCTGGCGAATCCGGCGCTGGCAAGCGCGATTCAGCGTACCTGTTTTCGGAAGGGGCTGATCCTTGAACTGGGCGGCAGACATTCTTCCGTCGTCCGATTCCTGCCGCCGCTGATTATCACGGAAGCGCAAATGGAGCGTGTCGCGCACCTCTTCTCGGAAGCCGTGCGGGAAGCCTGCCATACCTCTCAGGAAGTCAGCGCAGCCGCATGAATCCCTTGTCATCCAGACCGGCCCGCCGCTGGCCGGTCGTCGTCACCGTGCTGCTCGGCACCCTCGCGGTGAGTCTCAACAACACCGCACTGAACCCGGCCATCCCCGAATTCATGGCCGTGTTCGGGATCGGCGCGGTGCCGGCGAGCTGGATCATCACCGGCTTCATGCTCAGCATGGGCATGACCATGCCGGTCACCGCGTATTTGAGCCATCGATTCGGCAAAAGGACGGTGTATCTGTGCGGACTGGCATTGTTTATCGGCGGCTCCTGCATCGGTGCGCTGGCGCCCGCCATGCCGTGGGTGATCGCGGCGCGCATCGTGCAGGGCGTGGCCGGGGGGCTGATGATTCCGTTGTCGCTGGCGCTGATCTTCGAGGTTTATCCAAAAGGCGAGCGCGGCAAGATCACCGGTGTGTGGGGCATGGCCGTCATGCTCGCACCGGCCGTGGGGCCGGTCGTGGGCGGCTTGCTGGTGCAGTTCTTCGACTGGCATGCGTTGTTCGTGATGAACATTCCCACCGGCGTGATCGGCGGCGTGATCGGGATGTACTGCCTGCCCGCACCGTCGGATAACAAGCCGCAGCGATTCGATTGGCCGGGGTTCGTGCTGGTGACGCTGGGCGTCGGCACCTTGCTGGTGACCTTGAGCAGGCTGGCCGACAAAGCCGCGCTCACGGACCCGGTGAATATCGCCTTGCTGATCGCTGCCCTGGCCTGCCTCGCCTTATTCGTCCGCGTGGAGCTGGGCAAAGCGCAGCCCTTGTTGAACCTGCGTATTTTTGCGATTCGCAGTTACGGCCTGAGCGTCGTGGTGGTGGTGGCGCAATCGGTCGGCATGTTCGGCTGCATCGTGCTGCTGCCTTTGCTGATGCAGAGCGTGCTGGGCTACGGCGCGACCTGGACCGGCCTGGCCTTGTTTGCCACGGCAGTCTGCTCGGGCATGTTCGCCAAGCTCGGCGGGACGCTGCTGGATACGCAAGGTCCGCGCGCTGTGGTGACGGCGGGCCTGCTATTCAGCGCCGTATCGACCATCGCCTTCGGCTTCATCAACGACCAGTCTGCTCTCTGGATGATTTTTGTCTTGATGATGGCGCGCGGCGTCGGCCTGGGGCTTTCCTATATCCCCGTCACGACCGCTGGCCTGAATGCCATTCCCGAACAGCTCGTCACCGAGGGGGCGGCCATGAACAACATCCTCCGGCGGGTCTCGGCCTCGGTGGCGATTGTGCTGGTCTCCCTGTATTTCGAAATACGCCGCACGCAATTGGGAAGTGAAGGCGTTGCGGCGGCAAGCGCCAGCGTGACGGCCATCAACGAGCTTTTCATCGCCATTGGCCTGCTGATTCTTTTTACCCTGCCGCTGGCGCTGCTGTTACCCAGGATCGACCGTTTCGCCCAGCAGCAACAGGCGGCGGGTTCCCTCTGATTATTTACAAAAGGTATGCACATGAACGTTTTGGAAGCACAAGAAATCAAGAGTCAATCACGCGAGTTCCCTAAGTCAAACGAAGGAGACTTGAACGCACGCTGGGTCGACGCCTTGCAATCGACGCATTACCAGGAAGTGGAACAGCGCGTGATCCGGCAATTGATTCAAACGCTGATATATGAAGACATCCTGCCCTATGCGTATTCCACCCATGGCGGCGACTTTTTACTGGAAGGGGAAACGCCGGACGGCAGGCGCGTGCAATACCGCTGCCCGGGAGAGCGCAAGGACAGTTTCGGACTGGTCAAGCTGCACCAAGGGCCGGTGATGCGTTTTGCCGACGGCAAGCATGCCATGCCGGTCAGCCTGCACGATGTCCTTACCGAGATCGTCAGCCAGATTCCCCAATCCGAGCGTTTGACGTCGTTCATGGACGAGCTGGAACAGACCTTGTTGAAGGATTTGCAGGCGCAAAGCCAGCCCCGGTCTAGCCGGCTGCCGGCGGCGCAGCGCGCCTACGACGAGCTGGAAGGCGACATCATGGACGCCCATCCCTATCATCCCTGCTACAAGTCGCGCATCGGCTTTTCGCTGGACGACAACCGGCGCTATGGGCCGGAATTCAAGCAGGCGCTGGCCTTGCATTGGATTGCTGTTCATAAAAATAGCGGGCGGATGAATCATTCGGCGCGCATCGATTACCGCAGCTTCATTCAGCAAGAGCTGGGCGAGGCGGATTACCGGCGCTTTGCTGCCGTTCTGCAGCAGCAAGACAAGAATATCGACGACTACTGGCTGATGCCGATTCATCCCTGGCAGTGGCAAGAGCGGATTTCCTCCCTGTTCCATCCCGAACTGCTGAAACAGAACATCGTCTGGCTGGGCGCAGGGCAGGACAGTTACCGGGCGCAGCAATCGATTCGCACCCTGGCCAATCACAGTGCCCCGGAAAAGTCTTACATCAAGCTCTCGCTGAGTATCACCAACACCTCGTCCACCCGGATTCTGGCGGCGCACACCGTGATGAACGGGCCCATCGTCACCGATTGGCTGCACGGTTTGATGGAACGCGATGCGTATGCGCAAGAACTCGATTTCGTCATTCTCGGCGAGGTGCTGGGCGTGAGCTACAACTATGACGCCATGCCGGAATGCCGCAAGGCGAAGACCTACGGCACGCTGGGCGCGATCTGGCGCGAAAACCTGCAGTGCTATCTGCGGCCGGAAGAAACCGCCGTGCCGTTCAACGGCCTGTGTCATGTGGAGCAGGACGGCCCGCCGCTCATCGATACCTGGGTGCGGCAGCACGGCTTGCGCGCCTGGACGGAGCAGTTGCTGCACGTGGCGGTCAGTCCGATCATCCACATGCTGTTTGCGCACGGTATCGGCATGGAATCGCATGCGCAAAACATCATGCTGATCCATCGGGACGGCTGGCCGCTGCGCATCGCCCTGAAGGACTTCCACGATGGCGTGCGCTACTCTCCGGCCCATCTGGCGCACCCGGAACAGGCGCCTGCACTGGTGCCGGTGCCGGCCAGCCATGCTCGCATCAATCGCAACTCCTTTATCCTCACCGACGACCTGGATGCGGTCAGGGATTTTTCCTGCGATGCCTTCTTTTTCATCTGTCTGGGCGAGCTGGCGATCTTCCTCGCGCAGCACTATGACTTGCCGGAAAAAGAGTTTTGGTCGATGACGGCGAAGGTGGTGCGGGAGTATCAAACCAGGCATCCGCAGCATGCAGCGCGGTTCAAGGCCTTCGACGTGTTCGCCCCCACGTTTCAAGTCGAAGAATTGACCAAGCGGCGACTGCTGGGCGACGGCGAGCCGCGCTTCAAGCAGGTGCCTAATCCCTTGCACGCATTCAGGCCCTCATCGTGCTAAGGCCCAACCTGCTCAAACAAAAGCTGCGCCGCAAGCAGCCGGCGTTCGGCCTGTTTTGTTCCATTCCGTCGCCGGTGGCGGTCGAGTTGATCGGCCTCGCCGGTTTCGATTTCGTGATCATCGATACGGAACATGTGATGGTGAATCCGGAAACGCTGGAGAACATGATCCGGGCCGCCGAGGTGGTCGGCATCACGCCCTTGGTGCGGGTGTCGGACATTCATCCCAAGGAAATGCTGCGAGCGCTGGACAGTGGCGCGCAAGGCATCGTCGTGCCGCGGGTGGAGAGCGCCGATGAGATGCGGCGCATGATCGACGCCTGCAAATACCATCCGCTGGGGGCGCGCAGCTTGAACGGCGGCCGCCCCGGTGCGTTCGGCAAACACAGCCTGGCTGACTATATCGCCAAGGCCAACGACGAAGTCATGCTGGTGCCCATGGTCGAGAGCCTGACCGGGGTCGAGTGTCTCCCGGACATTCTGGCGGTGCCCGGCGTGGATCTGGTGCTGGAGGGCGCGGCGGATTTATCCCAGTCCTGCGGTTTGCCCTGGCACATCACCGCCGACCCGGTACAGCAGGCGCTGCAACGGGCGCACCAAGCCTGCGAGGAGGCCGGCATACCGTACTGCACGATTCCCCGCGCCGATGGCGATGTCGCCACCTGGCGCGCCAGAGGCGTGCACACCTTCGTGCTCGGCGATGAGCGCGGCATTGCCTTCCGGGCGTTGCAGGCCAAGCTGAATTCTTTAACTTTTTCAGAAGGAAAATCACGTGACAACCCATGAGCACTTTCAACAACAGGCTTCCGAACTGGTCTTGCAGGATTTGATCGACTGCCTGTTTGCAGAGCAGTTTTTCGAGGGGGCCGAACAGGAGTTGCTGTCGCCTGCGCAACTGCGCGCTTTCTGCGCTCCCCATGCAGGACTGTCGGAACAGCTGCAGTTTCCGACGCTGCCGGCCAACGGCTTGATATGGCAATGGTCGATCTCCCAAAATCCGCTTTTTTGCGTACTGGTACCGGTGGTGCGCGGCATTGTTCAACCGATCCAGCGCATCTCCAACACGCCGGTGTATGCCGTGACGTGGGCATCTGGACAAAGCGGACAAAACGAACAAGGCGCGTTCCAGTTGCAGCGCCTCGATGCCGTCAGCTTCATGGAGCTGGTCACGGCGAACCTTGCCGATGGTCTGCTCGGCAAAAACAAGGAAGGTGCCGCCTTGTTCCTGGAATGGGTCAGGGACGCGGTGCAGCAAACGGCGTGGTCAATGGACCATCGGGTGGACATGGAGAACTTGCTGTCCAAAAGCCCGGCGGATTTTTTCCAGACGCTGGAGCAATACAGTTCGCTGAGAGACCGGCCGTTTCATCCGGTGGCCAAGGTCAAAAGGGGATTTTCCCAAGAGGATTATCAGCAGTACATGGCCGAGTTCGGGCAGGAGGTGCCCTTGCACTGGCTGGCGATCAATAAGCATTCCCTTGAGTGCGGCATCGGCGTCACCGACCCGCAGCAAAACCAGCCGGCGCAGTTTTTACTGACAACGGCACAGCAGGCGATCTTGCAGCAAGAGATGGCGCAGCGCGGCATCGCGCATAGCCATGTCGCCTTGCCGGTCCACCCCTGGCAGTTGCGCCATGTTCTGCCCAAGCAGCTGGCGGCCGAGTTGCAGTCCGGCGACTGCGTGCTTTTGCGCTATCAGCAAGGCGGTTTTCTGCCCACGTCTTCAGTCCGCTCCCTGGCGCCGGCGAGCGGCAGCCCCCATTACTTGAAACTGCCTTTGGGGATCTACTCCCTCGGTGCTTCCCGTTATCTGCCGGCGATCAAGATGATCAATGGACAGCGCAGCGAAAAACTGTTGAAGCAGGCGCTGGCCCTGGACAGTAGCTTGGCGCAACGGGTTTTCCTCTGCAACGAAACCAAGTGGTGGGCCTATATGCCCGAGAACGGCAACTTGTTTGACGAAGCGCCACGTCATTTATCCGCCATGGTGCGCAGCTATCCGGAATCGGTGATGCAAGACCCCAGCTACCGCCTGATTCCGATGGCGGCGCTCGGCACGCTCCTGCCGGGCCACGATCAGCACTTCTTCGACGCGTGGCTGCAGTACCGGCAGCTTGTGCCGGATGCGGCCTCGGTACTGATGCTGTTCAAGGAGCTCTGCCAGACCTTCATCGACATTAACTTGCGCATGTTCCGCCTGGGCATGCTGGCCGAAGTGCATGGGCAAAACGCCGTGCTGGTATGGCGCGACGGTCAAGCGGCCGGCTTGCTGCTGCGGGATCACGATTCCTTGCGTCTGTACGTCCCCTGGTTGAACAGTCATGGACTGGCCGACCCGGAATATCGGCTCCGGCCTGGACATGCCAATACCTTGTATCACGAGACGCCCGACGAACTGCTGTTCTACCTGCAGACCTTGGGTATCCAGGTCAATCTGCGCGCCGTCATTGAAGTCCTGGCGGCACGCTACGACATCGCCCAACCGGCGCTCTGGTCGGTCTTGCGGCAGGTGATGGAGCAGCTCATCGAGCAAGTGGAGTTTTCCGCGGAGGCGCGCACGCTGCTGCAACAACGACTGTTCCATGAGCGCAGCTGGCCCTTGAAGTTGTTGGTCAAGCCCATGATAGA
The DNA here is from genome assembly GCA_035539595.1 of Noviherbaspirillum sp. Classification (GTDB taxonomy): domain Bacteria; phylum Pseudomonadota; class Gammaproteobacteria; order Burkholderiales; family Burkholderiaceae_D; genus Noviherbaspirillum. The sequence goes on along the minus strand of DATLIB010000184.1, from coordinate 22,205 downwards.
ACGGGCAGGGGGACCCGGCAGCATGCCGTTCGGTAAAAGCCAGACCCAGAATCCGTTTCACTACCTGGGCCAGCCGACGGGGAAAACGCGCGAGCGTGACGAGCAGCAGGAAGGCGTCTGCGCCGTTCCCGTTTAGAGTCCGTAGCTGAGGGAATGACCGTGGTATCGCTCGATCAGGCGGAGTGGGGCGTATTGCATGCGCAGTTTCTGTTGCAGAAAGGCGAGGCGCGCAATCGGGCGCATGCGATGCGCGCCGTCGATCTGCTGGTTCCGCAAACCTGCGCGGAACTGCTGGACTCTCTCACCGCACTAATCGGCTCGCCGTCACGGCGTGTCACGGCTTCCCTGCTTGGCAAGAGGATCGCCTTTCTCACAACAGCGTCCAGCCTGTACGCCATGAGCATGTACGACAAGGCGCTGGACCTGTCGCTAGAGAATTGCTACGTGGATTACCACTACGCAAACAGGCGTTGGCAATCCGGCATGCCGCTGGAAAACCTGACGGCGAGCGTGCCGCAGCCGGGAGAGCGCGCTGAATGGCGGCGCAAGGTGGTAGCCCAACTCTTTGCCGGCAATTTGTCCCGGCTTTGGCAATCCCTGGCGAGCGTGGCGAAAGTGCCGCTTCCTGTGCTATGGGAAAACACGGCGGTACGTGTGTATTCGCTCTACGAACGGCGCATGCTGGACATGGCCAAGGAAAACAAGTGCCCCCATGCGCAAAACCGGATTCGGGAAGATTTCGATTACCTGGTCAGGGATGCCGACGCCGCGCTGTTTGGTACGGATGAGAACCCGCTTGCCACATTCTTCCGGCCCAAACAGCACATTCAGCACACTCCTCATGCAGCCCAGCCTGTCCGTGTCCGCAAGACCTGCTGTTATTACTACAAAGCGAGCGAGCCGCAGGAATACTGCTCGGTTTGTCCATTGAATCGAAAATCGTAAGTAGAACCAACCATGCACCATATCCAACCGAGGATTCAGGGCGTCACACCGGCGCTGCGGGAGTTGTATCAAGACATCAACGCCTCCACCATCGGGCATCTCACCGATGAAGGTTTCGTGCGCGGCTTGCAACCGCTATCGCGGCCCATCCGCATCCTGGGCAACGCCTTGACGGTGCGGATTCCCGATAGGGACGGCAGTGTGATCCGGCAAGCCTTGCTCATGAGCCAGCCGCACGATGTGCTGGTGATCGAGATGGCCGGAGACGATCAGCGTGCTTGCTGGGGCGAGTTGCGCACACTGGCCGCCTTGGTCAAAAAGCTCTCCGGCGTGGTCATTTCAGGAGGTGTCACCGATGTGCGTGCCGTGACGGCCTTGGGCTTTCCGGTGTTTTCCAAGTCCATCAGCGCATTGACCACCCGCACCCTCAACTTGGGCGGGGAGCTCAACATTCCCGTGACGGTGGGCGGCGTTTGCGTGCAGCCTGGCGATCTGGTGGTGGGAGACGATGACGGCCTGTTCATTCTCAATCCGCAACAAGCCGTGGAGCTGGGGCGGCTGGCAAACGACAAGCAGCAGCAGGAGCAACAGCAACGGGACAAATTGAGTGCGATGTCTAACTGACGTTGTATCTCGGCTGTATCTCGGCTGTATTTCGGTCGTATTTCGGTCGTATTTCGGTCGTATTTCAGGGCGGGGCGGCATGAAATTCCTCTTGATGAATAGATTGACATCAAGAGTTGAGTTCATGATAATGCAAATCATTCTCATTTAGCCAGCCACGCGCTTCCTATTCATCCTGCGCCAGCCAGCCGTTTGTTGGTAATCGGTTACTGACGATTTCCACGGATTCTTTCTTTCGACTTTAAACAAGCATTTCATAAGCGCTTGCCGCTTGCGGCAAGTGCTTACAGGTATTGCCGCTCGCTTGCGTGTGGATTCTTGTGTGGATGCCGATAGGCATGGTCATTGGATGGTCCGTCGCTATCGTCCATGCATGCATATCCCATTTTTTACATCTGCAAAAAGGAAAAGTCCGTGAAGTCGTTCAAGACAATGCCGTTCAAACTGAGTCCGCTATCGGCCGCGTTGCTGATGGCTGTGGCGGCACAATCGCAAGCCCAGGTCAAAGGCCAGAAATCCAGTGCGGAAGACACGCTTTTGCAACCTGTGGTCGTTTCAGCGTCACGCTCGAACATCGAGGCCGAAAAAGCACCGCAAACGGTGATCGTCATCGAGAAAGAAGAAATCGAACGGCAGTTGGCCATTTCGACGAATTCGTCGGACGTCTTGAGCAGCATTCTTCCTTCCTATACGCCCAGTCGCGGCAAGATGAACGGCTCCGGTGAAACGCTGCGCGGGCGTACTCCCTTGATATTGATCGATGGCGTGCCGCAGTCGAATCCAATGCGGCCTACCGGCCGCGAGGCGCACACCATCGATTTCTCCATGGTGGAGCGCATCGAAGTGATTCAGGGCGCGAATGCGGTCAATGGCCTGGGCGCCACTGGCGGCACCATCAACATCATCACACGGCGACCGGAAAAAGGCGCTGTCAACCAGCATATCGATGTGCAAGTCACGGCGCCCACATCCGATGTGGAGGCCGAGGGCTTGAGCTACAAGACGACGTATCGTGTAGGCGGGCGCCTGGACAAGCTGGATTACCTGTTTTCCCTCGGCTATGAGGACCAGGGTTTGTACCGGGACGGCAAGGGAAGATCGATCGGCGCGGACACGACCCAGGGCGATCTGATGGATTCCCGCAGCTACGACGTGCTGGGCAAGCTCGGCTACTGGCTCGACGACAAGCAGCGCCTGCAATTGACCGTGAATCGCTACAAGATCAAGTCGAAGGCCAACTACCTCGTTGTCGCCGGCGACCGCCAGCGCGGGATTCCCTCCACCTCCATCGAAGGCGATCCCGAAGGTTTGCCGGCCTGGAACGACGTCTGGACTTCCAGCATCGGCTACAGCCACTTTGACCTCGCTGGCATGGAATTGTCGGCGATGGTGTTCAACCAGGAATTCGAGGGCTTGTTCGGCGCGGATAATTCCGCCACCTTCCAGGACACGTCGATCGCGCCGAGAGGCACGCTCTTCGACCAGTCCCGCTCCGTCGCCTCCAAGTACGGTAGCAAGGTAGGGCTGACAAAAGCCGATCTCATGGGGGGACGTCTGAAGTTGACCACTGGCTTCGATACGCTCTTCGACAAGGGCAAGCAGGACTTGTTCGGCACCGGACGGACCTATGTGCCCGAGTCGGAATACGAAAACCTCTCCCTGTTTGCACAGGGCGAATACAAGCTGCTCAACAATCTTGCCTTGCACGGTGGTGTACGCCGGGAAGATGCGGAACTGAAGGTCGATAGCTACCGTACCTTGGCGCAATACAGAAACGTGCTGGTCGAAGGCGGCACGCTGAAGTTCAAGGAGAACCTGTTCAACGCCGGTCTCGTCTATAACCCGGTCCAGGATGTCACCCTGTTTGCCAGCTATTCCGAAGGCTTCGGCATGCCGGACATCGGGCGCGTGCTGCGCTCGATCAACACGCCGGGCGCGAGCATCAGCAACATGCGCAATCTCGAACCGATCCTGACCGAAAGTATCGAGGTCGGGACCCGCATCCGCAGAGGGCCGTGGGATTTCGATGCCAGCTACTTCCAATCGGATTCGGAGTTCGGCACCCGCATCGTCCCGGTCAATGGCGCCTTCATGATGTCGCGGGAAGAAACCCGCGTTCAAGGCGTCGAAACCAGCCTCGGCTATCGATTCAATGCAGCGCATCGTGCAAAGCTGTCCTACGCTTACACGAAAGGACGCTATGACAGCGACGAGAACGGCAGCCTGGATGCCAAGCTCGACGGCTTGAACGTCGCGCCCAATCGCCTGATCGCCACCTGGTCCGCCAACTGGAACGAGAAATGGGCATCGTTTGTGCAGGTACAGCACGCATTCGATCAGTCCTTCGACGATCCGGCGAAAGAATTCAATGGCTACACGTTGGTCGATGCCGCCGTGAACTACAAATTGCCGAAAGGCGAGTTGCGCCTGGGGATTGGCAATCTGTTCGACAAGCAATACATCACGTACTACTCGCAAAGCGCGCTGGTGGAACCCAAGCGTTATTTCGCCGGACGGGGACGTACGGTGACGCTGGGCTATTCACTCGACTTTTGATGTGAGGATGGGTCGCGGCGTCTTGCGCCGCGGCCTTCGCTGCAGTTGAGATAAACGTTGAACAAGCACTGAATGAACGCTGAATAACGCTGGGAGCAGAGCGTGTCTATCTCGGAAATGACCTCCGCAAATCGCGGCATGGCAAGGGGCGTCCGCATGCTCATGCGCGTGCTGGGCGCGGTGTTGGGCAGCTATGCGCTAACAGCGCTGATGGTTGCCGCCACAAGCGCAGGCATGCCCCGCCTTGGCATGCTGCGTTCCGACGCGGCAGCCCTGGCTGCGATGCTGGGTTTCGTCATTTACCTGGCGTTGCTGTTGTGGGCGTTCAGCGTGCAGAGCGTGATGCGGCTTTGGCTGGCGCTGGCGACGGCTGCCATGGCGCTGGCCATTCTCTTGCATGTCGTGCGCTAGGGAAAGGTAAGGATGGAACGCACTTTCGGCAAATCCATGGCCTGGCTGCATACTTGGGCCGGCGTGGTGCTTGGCAGCTTGCTCTTCGTTATCTTCTGGATGGGAACGCTGAGCGTCTTCGACCGCGAGATTGACCGTTGGATGATGCCGAACACGCGTCTGGCGCCGAGCACCCAGGGTATTTCTCTTGACCGTATCGCCCGCGCAGTCAGTGCGGCGGTTCCTGAGAAAGCGAACCAATGGCGCGTCGATCTGCCAACCGAACGTACGCCGGTGCTGCGTTTTTCCGCCCGCGACAGTAAGGGGAAGGTCGTCACCCGGCAGCTGGACCCGACAAGTTATGCCTTCATCCCGGACCCGGAAACGGAAGCCGGCAGCGGTTTCATCTTTCCTTTTCACTACGGCTTGCATCTGAAGTGGCAGGAGCTGGGCAAATGGCTGGTCGGGCTTGCCGGCATGGCGATGCTGGTGCTGCTGGTTTCCGGCGTACTCATCCACAAGAAAATCGTTGTCCAGTTCTTCACCTTCCGTCCGAAAAAGCGCTTGCAACGCAGCAGCCTGGACTTGCACAACCTGACCGGGGTGATCGGGCTGCCGTTTCATTTCATGATCACGCTTTCCGGCCTGATCATCTTTATGAGCCTCTATTTTCCGTCGGCGTATTGGAGCGGCTACGGCAGCGGCAACGAAGCCAAGGCCGCTTTTACCGCCGAGGCCTACGGCCGTTTTACCCGGCCCAAAGCCAACACACCGGGACCGCTCGCCTCGCTGGACGCCATGATGGCCCGAGCCGAGCGCGAATGGGCGGGAGGGCGGCCCTACTTCGTGCGCGTGTGGAACCCGGGAGATGCCAACAGCTACGTCGAACTGCGCCGTTCCTATGCCCGCGACATCACCATGAACCTGGATCAAATCTACTTCGACGCGGCGAGCGGGGAGGTGTTGCATCGCTTCGAGGCCGCCCCGGTGATGACGGTGCAGCGCTTCCTCTCCGGCCTGCATTTCATCCAATTCGAACACTGGACCTTGCGCTGGCTGTATTTCCTCGCCGGCCTGTCCGGTTGCGTGATGATCGCCACCGGATTTCTTTTCTGGCTGGAAGCGCGACGCGCACGGCATGCAAAGAAGGGACTGGTCGGGGTACGCGTGGTCGAGGGACTGACCATCGGCAGCGTCACCGGCATCATCATCGCCACACTGGCCTTCTTCACTGCGAACCGCTTGCTGCCGCCGGGAAGCAGCTTTGCCGGACAGGCGCGCCCGGTCCTTGAAATAGCGACCTTCTATCTCGTCTGGGTAGCGTGCTTCGTTCATGCGTGGTGGCGCCCTGCGTCTGCCTGGCGCGAGCAGACCTGGGTAATCTGCGTTCTGGCGTTGGCCTGCGTCCTGCTGAATGCCGTCACCACGGGCGATCATCCGGTTCGCGCCGTTTCCTCGGGCATGTGGGCGGTGGCAGGCATGGACCTCATGTTGCTGGCGCTGGCCTTGTTTGCCGCCAAAGTGGCAAGGCGGCTGGGGCGCAAGGTGGCCCATCGCACGTTGCGGTCGAAACCGGTTGCCATCGCCACGGAGCTGCAGCCGTGATGCCGGCGCTGTTATTGGTCGCCGCGAGCTTGGCCAGCTACGTCGGCTTCGCCTGCCTTGCCTTGGCCATGCCGCACCACTGGACACAGGTGAGCGGGCAAGCGACCGATGTGGCGCCGCATCGGCGTTGGTTGCGGCCATGTGCTTATTTACTGCTGAGCGTAGCCTATGCGCTCTGCGTTTATCGGGACGGCTCGGGTTTTGGCAGTTTGCTTTGGACTATTCTCATTTCGGCCGCGGCCATCGCTGTCGCACTTACCTTGACATGGCAGCCGCGGCTGCTATTGCCAACGGCTTGGCGCTTCCGTCCAGGAGGTGGAAAAGGGTGCTGAGTTAAATCCCGCAAAAGATAGATTTAATGGAGGCAAAAAGCGTCTCGTATGACGCCATTTTTGGCGCTATTCCTGCCCGGTGTCTGCTTGGTGTCTACAATGTGTAAAGTCACACACTGGCTCAGCCGATCTTCAGCGTTGCCTCCAAGATAATTCTGCTAAAAAAAGGAATAGACATGACTGCCGAATACAAGGTCAGCGGCGCGGTTGCCGTCATCACGCTCAACAATCCGCCGGTGAATGGGCTGGGGCTGGCGACGCGCACGGCGCTTGTTGACGGACTGCACCAGGCCCTGAACGACAACGCAGTCAAGGCAATCGTGATTACCGGCGCCGGCAAGGCGTTTTCCGGTGGTGCCGATATCAAGGAATTCAATTCGCCCAAGGTGCTGGCTGAACCCTCGTTGCATACCCTCATCCAGACGGTCGAAGAAGCGACCAAGCCGGTGATTGCCGCGATTCATTCTGTTTGCGTGGGCGGTGGCCTGGAACTCTCGCTCGGCTGCCATTACCGCATCGCCTCGCCTGGCGCGCAGATCGCGCTGCCGGAAGTGAAGCTGGGTCTGGTGCCGGGCGCGGGCGGCACGCAGCGTCTGCCGCGCGCGGTGGGATTGGACATGGCAGTGAACATGATCGTCACCGGTGAGCCGGTGTTGTCTGAAAAGTTGGCGCAGACTCGCTTGTTCGATGAACTGGTGGACGGCGATGTAATGCAAGCCGCGCTGGCATTCGCCGACAAGGTGGCTGATGTGCGTCCGCTGCCCAAGGTGCGTGATATCCGCATCGATTACCCCAACCATGAAGCATTTCTGCAGAATGTCCGCAACACTGTGCGCGCCAAGGCCGGCGCGTTTCCGGCGCCGCTGAAGTGCGTGGACGCGTTGGCTGCCGCCGTCACCATGCCGTTCGACGACGGCCTCCGGTTCGAGCGCGACCTGTTCGTCGAACTGGTGCAAACCACCGAATCGCAGGCCCTGCGCCATGCCTTTTTCGCCGAACGCGCCGCTGGCAAGGTGCCGGATGTTCCTGCGGACACGCCGGTTCGTCCGATCACATCGGCCGCGGTGGTGGGCGCCGGCACCATGGGCGGCGGTATCGCGATGAACTTCGCCAATGCCGGCATTCCGGTCACGCTCCTGGAGACGACGCAGGAGGCGCTGGACAAGAGCTTGGCGACGATTCGCCGGAATTACGAAGGCACGATGAAAAAAGGCAAGCTGACGCAAGAAAAGTTCGACCAGCGTGTCGGCTTGATCAAAGGCAGCTTGTCGTATGAAGACATCCGCCAGGCCGATATCGTGATCGAAGCGGTATTTGAGAACATCGGCGTCAAGGAGCAGGTGTTCCGCAAGCTGGATGACACGATGAAACCGGGTGCGATTCTGGCATCCAATACCTCGACGCTGGACCTGAACCGCATCGCAGGCTTTACCCGGCGTCCGCAAGACGTCATCGGCCTGCATTTTTTCAGCCCGGCCAATGTCATGAAGCTGCTTGAAATCGTGCGCGGCGCGCAGACTGGCAAGGACGTGTTGGCAACCGCGCTGGCGCTCTCGAAAAAGCTCAGGAAGACCGGTGTGGTCTCGGGCGTGTGCGATGGTTTCATCGGCAACCGCATGATCGAGCAGTACGGCCGCCAGGCGGGGTTTCTGCTGGAAGAGGGCGCGCTGCCGGAGCAGGTGGACAAGGCAATCGAAGCCTTCGGCTTTGCCATGGGACCGTTCCGCATGGCCGACTTGGCGGGCAACGACATCGGCCGCTCCATCCGTCAGCGCCGCTATGTCGAAAGACCGGAAATGACGTATTCGAAGACCGCCGACCTGCTGTGCGAGATGGGCCGCTTCGGCCAGAAAACCGGGGCCGGCTGGTATGACTACAAACCGGGCGAGCGTACGGCCTATCCGTCGCCGCTGGTCAACGACATGATCGTCCGGCATTCAGGCGATTGCGGCATCGCGCGCCGCCAGATCGACGACCAGGAAATCGTCGAACGCTTGCTGTATGCGCTGGTCAATGAGGGGGCGCTCATCCTGGAAGAAGGCATTGCCTTGCGCGCTTCCGATATCGATATGGTGTACCTGACCGGTTACGGTTTCCCGCTCCATCGCGGCGGCCCCATGTTTTATGCCGATACGGTGGGTCTCTCGAATGTACTAAATGCGATGAAGAAATACGCCGGTGGACTCTACGGCGAAGCATGGAAGCCGGCACCGTTGCTGGTCACGCTGGCAGCGCAGGGCAAGACTTTCAACGAATAAAAATTACTGCCCGGAAAGCCCGACAGTTCGCGAGGTTTTCCGGGTTATCCCTTGCGCAAACCGCTTGCGGCTGTCGGAACTTGCTTTCATCCTCGAACTTACCTATTTTGTAAAAGGAGGTTCGTTATGAAGTCCGTCGTCCACATTCTCGAGTCCAAGCAGCATCAGACTGTCTATAGCATCAGGCCAGACGCGCGCGTGCTGGATGCGGTCAAGATGATGGCGGAGAAGAAGATCGGGGCCTTGCTGGTGATGGAGGGTGAACGGGTGGTCGGCATCATCAGCGAGCGCGACTATGCGCGCAAGATCGTGCTGATGGGACGGTCTTCCTCCGACACGGCGGTGCGCGACATCATGAGTTCGCCCGTCATGTACGTGCGTCCCGATCAGACCAATGAAGAATGCATGGCGCTGATGACGGAAAACCGTCTGCGTCATTTGCCGATCATGGACGACGGCAAGCTGGTCGGCCTGATTTCCATCGGCGACCTGGTGAAAGACATCATATCCGAGCAGCAATTCACCATTGAACAACTGGAGCATTACATCCGCGGCGACCGCGGATAGTGCACGGAGGGTCATCATGCCTATAGGCGAATGTTGCAATATCGGCGTCGTGTGCTGCGATACCGAAGCATCCATGCCGGAAGTGGCCGCCCTGATGCGCAAGCATCACGTCGGCGATATTATCGTTACGGAAGATAGGGACGATGGCCGGCTGCCAGTCGGTATCGTCACCGACCGCGATATCGTGATTGAAACCGTCGCCCTCGATCTCGATACGAAAGTGTTCACGGCCGGCGACATCATGAATGCGCCGGTCGTGACGGTACGCAAGGAAGAAGGGCTGATCGAAACCTTGCGCTTGATGCGCGACCACAAGATACGCCGCATGCCGGTCGTGACGGATAGCGGCGCGTTGTACGGCATTGTCACTGCCGACGACATCGTGAAGCTGCTGGCGATGGAGCTATCGATGATGACCGCCGCAATGGCGGACCAGCCGATCCAGGAAGGGAAGCTGCGTAAGTAGCAGAGGCCGACATGCATACCTGTCGTGCGTGGCATCAGCGACTTCTGGCTGTGCTGGCCGGGTAGTGATGGAACATGGCGGATGGGCGTTGCCCAGGTGAGGAAGGATTGCGCAATGCAAATTTCTCCCAATTTCAAGATGATCTGCGTACTCCGTTCCACCCCTCACGTCCAACGTGAATGGCGGGTATGGAACTCACTTCTCTGTTGATGCACTTATCGGTAGGACTTACGCAAAACTGCCCCAGCCGCGTTGTGTTGCCTTGTCGTACTAGATTACTGCCTGCGGCAACACGCCTTGCTGGGACAATTTTGCGTAAGTCCTAATCGGTATTCCCCTCATTTAACGGGGGCAAGCGATTTTGTGCAGTAGTGTCCTCGTCTGATGAATGATACGGAGCCCAAATGCGCATCCGTTAATCTGCTGGCTTGCGTCAAGAGAGGCGGGCAGGCTACGTGCCAGTTTTCTTATGGCCGCATGAGGCATGCATTTTCAAATCTCAATAGGTTCGCTATGAATGGTGTTCCGCGGGTGAAAAACCCATCTCTATAGGAAAAGCCATTGGTGGTGGCGTCAAAAATATATGTTTAACTCAATTCCTAATGCGTCCGCCAATCGGCAAACGACCTCTGACCTGAGCAGCAATAGTGGAACAGATGCTGCCGCTGCTTCCCGTGCAGTAGCCGCCCCGCCGACTAGTCATGCAATGGCTCGCGCGTCTGTTGACGCCGGCGCAGATGAGAATATGCTTCTGCGGAGCAATTCGACCAGTGAAGCCGCCAAAAAGGGACATCTTCTTCTCCAATTCGAAAAAGAGGAGGCGGAAAAATCCTATGAGATCAGCGAACATCAAAATGCGGGACAAGCGAACAGCGGCCCGAGCGCAGCATCCAGGCACCGCAGAAATATCAGTCTGGGGACGCTCAACCTTGCGAGGGAAAAAGCTGACTCCATCGAGCTGGAGGATGAGCCAGTAGAAGGCGCAAGAAAGCACGAGCGCGAACCGTCCTTATCATCCGGCCGACGTGCTATCGATCTTGAGCGTGCCGATGTCACTGTTAGCCAAATGCAGCATGATGAACCGTTGCCGTCCAGGCGTGGTGGTTTGGAACTCTCTCGCTCAGACCCTGTCATCGCCAGGCTCGGAAGATCCTTTAATCCATCGGCTGTTCCCCTTGTTATGCAGGTAAGGCCCAATGCTTGTGGGGACGCTTGCATGCAAATGATTCTCGCTTATCACGGCAAGAAGCATGCAACGATAGGAAGCAATGAAAGACCGATTTTTAAAGGTATGCAGACCCACGATTTGGACGAGTCGCTGCAGGAAGCAGGTCTTGCCTCTTTTTCCTTGGAGCCGAAAGCCTCTCAGAAATGTACAACTGAGGACATCAAGATGTGGTTGGAACGTTTTGGCCCAATTGTGTGTTTGGGCCGTGGGCACGTTAGCGTCATAGCCAACCTGACAGATGCCGGCGTACATATGCATGACCCGCTACTTGGTCAGAAAACGATCTCCCTGGACAACTTGAATAAGTGGATTGACTGGACCGCTGACAAGTGTCTGTTGGGATTTCGAGCGGTCAAGCAAAAATTGGAGCCGGGCGAAACGCAGGATGCGTCTCCCAAAGCACCTGCTCCCAGCGCCGCTGACCGCTTTATGGTGGCGATGTTGCGCGCCGGGGTGGTTTTGCGGGATGCATTGTAAATTCCATGAGTTCATCCCAGCCTTACCCGTTACCAGTAGTTCTCGGTCACGAACTGCCCCGGCAATGCGCGCCGCATCGGCCGCAGGCCGCGCTGGTGCAGGATGCGGCGCAAATCTTCGATCATTTGCGGGTTGCCGCACATCATGATGCGCGAGGCGGCTTCGCTGATCGGCAAGCCGACTTTCTCTTCCAGCATGCCGTTTTCCAGCAAGGTGGTAACGCGTCCCTGCAGTTGCAGAGGATGCTGCTGCGGGTTCGATTCGCGCGTAGTTGAGCGCACCACCTGCAGGCGGGCGGGTGAGGGAATGTCTCCCGGTGGTTGTTGGGCAAGTTGCGCCAGTTCTTCGTGGTAGACGAACTCATCGGCCCGACGTACACAATGCACCACGATGAGGTTGCGGAATTTCTCCCATACATACGGGTCCCGCAACATCGAGATATACGGCCCGATGCCGGTGCCGGTGGCGATCATCCACAAGTCTTCGCCGTCGCTGAAACGGTCCGGTGTCATGAAGCCGAAGCTTTGCCGGTCAACCAGGATTGGATCGCCTGGTTTTATCTGCTGGAGGCGGCTGGTAAACAAGCCGCCGTCCACGATGATGCCGTAGAACTCCAGCCGATCCTGAGAGGGCGCGGAGGTCATCGAATAAGCGCGCCAGATGACACCGCTCTCGTCGCGCAGACCCAGCCGCGCATACTGACCGGCGGTAAAGGAATAATTCGGCGGCCGCGTGGTCGTAAACGTCAGCAGCTTGTCGTTCTTCCAGTCGAGATCGATGACGGTTTCCGTGCTTGCCTTTTCGGCAATTTTTTCCTCACTCAGCATGTCGCACCTGTTCAAGTTCGCGTAGTCATAGCTGCATAGTAGATTAATCCTTGAAACCCGTTTGGAACGCTATGGCGCAACACACTGTTGTCTCGCTTCTCAAGCGGACTCTGAAAAGGTGGGCTGGAAATGACAAAGATCGTGCTTCTCGAAAAAATCCATGCGAGTGCAGCGCAGCTTTTGCGCGCTGAAGGGTTCGGCGATATCGTGCAGCTCCCCACCGCCTTGCAGGCGAATGCCTTGCAAGCCGTGCTGGCCGACGCCGATGCGGTGGGTATTCGCTCTGCGACGCATATCGGTGCCGATGTGCTGGCGGCCGTGCCTCGGCTGAAGGTCATCGGGTGCTTTTGCATCGGCACCAACCAGGTCGATCTGGGGGCTGCCGCGGCGCATGGCATACCGGTGTTCAACGCACCGTTTTCCAATACCCGTTCGGTGGCCGAACTGGTGATTGCGCAGGCGATCCTGCTACTGCGGCGCATTCCCGAGAAAAATGCGCGCACGCATCGCGGCCATTGGGACAAGACAGCGCAGGGCGCTTTCGAAGTCCGCAACAAGGTGCTCGGCATTATCGGCTACGGCAATATCGGTGCGCAGGTCGGTATCCTGGCTGAAAGCGTGGGCATGCGCGTGCAGTATCACGATATCGAAAGCAAGCTGCCTCTTGGCAACGCGAAATCCGTGCCGACCTTGGAAGAGTTGCTGCAGCAGGCTGACGTCATCACCTTGCATGTGCCGGGAGGCAGCGGCACGGAAAATCTGATCACCGAGGAGCACCTTGCACTGATGAAGCCGACGGCGGTATTGATTAACGCCTCGCGTGGTGGCGTGGTCGATATCGATGCTTTATACGCCGCGCTGCGTGAAAAGCGGTTGGCTGGCGCAGCGCTCGATGTATTTCCCCTTGAGCCGCGCAACGACAAGGAAGAGTTCGTGTCACCTTTGCGCGAGTTGGATAACGTCATTCTGACGCCCCATATCGGCGGCAGCACCGAGGAGGCGCAAGACAATATCGGACGGGAAGTGGCCGACAAGCTAGCCCGTTTTCTCAAGACAGGCACGACGCGCTGGGCAGTGAATTTTCCCGAAATCGCTCATGTGGCAAAGGAGAGCAGAAGTCGCGTGCTGCATGTGCATCGCAACGAACCTGGCGTGATTGCGCGGATGAATGCGGACTTTGCGGCAGCCGGGCTGAACATCGTCGCGCAGCATCTGCAGACGCGGGGGGCAATCGGCTATGTCATCACCGATGTCGATGATGCTATTTCGCCCGCCCTCCTGCAGATTTTGCGCAATGAACCTGCAACCATACGATGCGAGCTGGTGTGAGCGATAAGCAAAAGAGAAAAAATATTTCAGGCATACCGTTTCTCTTCGCAATTGAAATGTCCTATGCGGCAATCAGAGGGCGCTGCGGCGTTGCTCATCGTCGCCATAGCCCGTTATGACTCCTCCTCACGCCTTGCATCGCCTCCCGCTACGACCGCCAAATTGCACAAGTTATTCCTGCGCGGCGCCAGATAGTCATCTGATGCATGCTTTGATTGAGCCACTACGTACACTGCAAACCGATAAACAAGGAGATGTTTGTTGAGAACGCGTTGACGTGGCACTGGTCCGGAATGCGTAATTCTTCGTTGCTTATGCAGGAACTATGCGTTGCTTGCTGCCACTTATCCTCAATGAAATAGGCATCGTGGAGAAAAATTCGCTTTACCTAACTATGTAGGAGGGCGGTATGAAAGTGGCCAGCTTATCAACAACCCCTAATTGCTCAACGCAGTCAGACTCCTGTGCATCAGTAAACCTCTCATCAGCCGTTGCATCTGCAGTACCGCGCGCGAGCAGCATTCGTATGCCTGCTTTTCGCTCACTGTTTGCATTAGCGGAAAATACGGCAAATCAACTGAGAGGGACAAAAAATAATCCAGACAGAATTAAAGACAAAACTTATGATAACTACACACGTTTTCCTCATTCCAGAGAAGATATTCTTCGAATGCGCGAGCAACGCAATGAGACCCAATATAGAAAAAGTGTCGAGGCTCTTGCCATTCTGTCTGATACCTACGCAGATTCAGTAACCATATTTTTGCAGTCCAACTATTCAAGGGAATGTGAAACCCCGCGCGAAGCATTGCAACGCCGTGAGGTCCGCACGGATCGTCCTGAACTGCTGCACGAAGTTTTTCGTAATCCTTATGTCATTCACCCGCTAAGGTCGTCCGCTGTGTCAGCTGCAGATAAAGATGGCATTGAAAGCCGACTGTCGATTACTGTAAAGCCGGAATATGCAGACCTCCTTGCCGAAGTGTTAGTGGAATTCTGTAGTGCTGACCGAGAGGGGCTTCATTCTGCCAAAGTGATGGGGCCAATCGACCACGGGGCAAGATCCGAAACGGGCATACTTTACCTATCGCAAACCGATCCCGAAATAGCTGCGGTCTTTGCTGAATGCATTCACAAAAACCTCGAAAGTAAAGTCAGAATGTTGTTGGATAAAAGCGATAGCGAGCCGCATCAAAACGGTAACGACTCCTGGCTTAAGCAGGCGCGGATGGATATATCCGCAGGAACGTTCTATACGGGGGCTCCTCCCGGAACGCAACCAGTGCGACCAGGGATTGCTTATTCTGAAAAACCTCCGGCATTTGAAAAAGAAATCAGCTCTGGACGGGCGAAATCTGAAACCATCTCGTTTGCGATTGACGATCATTTAAATTTTCAGGAGGATCTTGAATCGGCTTTGCTGGAGCATCTGGACGCTTGCGGATATTCAACGATTAACCCTGCCTTCGCTTATCGCGACGGTGACACGCCTCAAGCAATACAGGAACGTGTCGATTTGTTGCAAAAGCTGACGCCGGAACAGTTCAAAGAAGAAAAATCGTTACCACCTTCTCCTAGGGAAGAAGGTAATCCAGAACGTGAGCGGGAACGATTTACACGTCTTTTTCTGGATGGCTGAGCCTAGAGCGGTTTTCAAAACCCTGTACGGGGGCGATCTCGATCCTGCGATGCTCGTCGTACCTCACGTACGACTGTGCTTCTCGAACCGACCTCGCTTCCCGTACAAGGTTTTGAAAGCCGCTCTAGTAGTCGGTCACTCTTCGATTTTCGGATAGAGCCATTTCAGTTCAGGGAACTCAAATCCGGAGAAACTGGCGATCTCAAAACCGCTTGCTGGTGACCACCCGCGCTTCATTTCGGTCTCCTACGGTGTGCAAAGTCACCGGCCGCCGCCAAATCCGCCCGATGTATTCGAGCACGCGTTCCGCCCGGCCCAAATCCACGCCACGGCCGTCGCTCTGGTGGTCGTGTACCAATTGCAGGCTGCCATCCAGGTGCATGTTATTGGCGGCAATGCGTGGCGCGCCATAGTTGAATTTCGGTGCCAGGATCGCTTCGTGTACCGCATGGATGCCGTTGTCGGCAATGCGGATATCGCCATCGTCGCGGGCTTCATAGACGAACAATTCCAACTTTTCGATCAACTCGCGCGTGAGGTAGTTGCGGACGAAACCGAAATCGTCTTCTTCCTTCATGATGCGACGCGCATTGTCCATGCCATGCTTTTCGATGATGTCTTCCCACATTGAAAAGCCGAGATGATAGGGATTGATGGCCAGCGCGAGTTGGCGCTCGGCAGCGTAGGGACGCACCACGTCCGAATGCGCCTTGATCGCCGACAGGTACAGGTCGTGCGGCAGGAAATCAGCTTCGCGCAGCAGGCGCGCATGCCAGTACGAGGCCCATCCCTCGTTCATGATCTGGCAAGCGAATACTGGATAGAAATAGAACGATTCCTCGCGCACTGCCAGAAAAATGTCGCGTTCCCATCCTTCCAGTTCCGGTGCGTAATTGGCAATGAACCACAGCAGATCGTATTCCGGCTGCGGCGGTATGGCGGGCCGCTTGGGGCCGTCTTGGGCGACGGCATGGGCTTTTTCACCGGGGAGCTGGTGAAAACGTTTCTGGAACGGTTCCGGTTCCGGTTGCGGGGCGGCCTTGGGCGCATCGGTCGGGTAAAGCGGCCGATGCAGTTCGCGGTTGATATCGATATGCGGCTCCAGCGCAAGTGCGGCGTCGAGCACCGCTTCGACCCGCTCCTGGCCGTGTTCCTGGATCGCGGTTTCGATGCCGTGCGCACGGGCGGCGGCTTGTTCGAGGATATGGCCGCCGGCCATCTCCATGAAGCGGGCGAACAGGTGATTGTTCTTCGCAAAATCGGCATGGCCCAGCACATGGGCGGTCACCAGGGTGTTTTCCGAAATGGTGTTGCCGTTGACGAGATAGGCGCGGCAGGGATCGCCGGGAAACATCACTTCAAAGATGCGCGAATTGCCCATGCCTTGCCGAATAAGCTGATGGATGTAGCGCACGCCGAATGACCAGTGCGGCATGCGTACCGGCAAGCCATACACGGCGATTTCCATCATGAAGTTGTTCGGCACCAGCTCGAAATCCACCGGGTAATAATCCAGCCCGAGTTGGCGGGCCAGTTGTTCGATACGCCCTGCATACTGTTTCAGATCTTCAGTGACTTCGGACGAATGGAGTGGGCACATGAAAAACCTTTCCTTGCTCCGTTATTGCGTTATTCCGCTTGCTGCTGCACGAAAAATTTGCGGATTGCCTTCCACACATCTTCATGCTGCGCCAGGATGCTGCTGCCGATCGGGGCGCCGGTACGTTCCACGTCGGCGCACAGTATTTTCATTTCCGTTTCACTGCTGCGCGGCGAGCCGGGAACGGTTTCGACATAGCCGATGTAATTGAGCAGCTTGCCGAGCCGAGTCAGGTAATCGGTGGCGGCGATGCGGTCTTCGGTGAAGTTTTCGCCGTCGGATGCATAGAACAGGTAGCCGTTGTATTGCGACGGGTCGTACTCGGTTTCAATCAGTTCCAACGCCAGTTTGAATGCGGTGGAGGCGCCCGTGCCGCCCGTGCCGCTGACGTTGAAAAACTCGTGTTCGGAAAACTCCCAAGCCTGCGTGGTATGGGCAATGAAACGCGTTTCCACCTTGCCGTAGCGGCGGCGTATGCCTTGCAGCACGAAAAAGAAAAAGCTCTTTGCCAGCTTGCGCTCGGCGTCGGTCATGCTGGCCGATACGTCGAGCGCAAAGATGACTACCGCATTGGTGGCCGGTTTGCGCCGGTGCACCAGTTGCTTGAAGCGCAAATCTTCATTGGTGAAAGGGACCGGGTGTTCCTGGGTTTTTTCCTGCGTGGCGCGCCGTTTGATCGCTTCCTTCACGGTGCGGCGGCGATCCAGGCGGGCGCGTACCCCGTGCTTGTCCCAGCCTTCGCGCACGTATTCGTCATCGGTGACAGCAGTGTTGCGCTTGGGCTGCAGGTCGGGCAGTTGGAGTTCTTCCCACAACCAGTCGATGATGTCTTCCACCTTGAACTCAAGCATCAACTTGACTTCGCCTTCGTTGTTGCCGCCTTCGCCTTCTTCATCGCCCTGATCCGGCTGCGCCTGCCGCAACACGTCACCGGGTTTGCCTTGGCCTTGCCCCGCGCTGGAGTAGGTCTCCGAAGAATCAGACAGGCGGAAGCGCGCATGCTCCAGGAGTCGTACCGGCACCTGCACGGTACGATCCTGCGCTCCGGTGATGACGTCCGGCCCGGCCACCAGGTTAGGCAGGTTGTCCTGCACCGCCTGGCGTACCTTTTCGTTGTGCCGCAGCCAGTCGCGCGAGCCGCGGGAAAAGAGGTCGTACCAGGGCGTCTCGGCCGAAATCGTAATGTGATGATCAGTCATAGGGCATGCCGCCTCATTCCTGGGCCATAAGCGTGGTCACATAGTTGAGCGCCTCACGTGCGCTGTGGCTGTCGTAATCGTATTCATCGACCAGCCGCTTTTCGACTACCGAAATCTTTTGCCGCACCTCTTCATCCGGTCGGGTGGTGGAGCTGACCAGACGCAATACATCGCGCCGCTGTTCAAACAGGTATTGCTGCACGGCGTTATGCAATAGCGCATGGCTGTCGAGGGTAAATTTCTCCCCGCGCTTGTAGGCGCCCATCGCCTTGCGCACCACTTCCTGCCGGAACGACTGCTTGCCGGAATCGGAGATGTGAATCTTTTCCTCCACCGCACGCAAGAATCGCTCGTCCGGCTTGCGCTCTTCGTTGGTAATGGGGTCCTTGATCTGGCGGTTGTCCAGCATGGCCTCGACTTCATCCAAATACTTGTCGAGCAGGTCTTGTGCCTCCTGTTCGAAGGAAACGAACAAGGCTTTGTGCACATCTTCCTTGACCCACCGATTGTAGAAATCCTTGCGCGCCAGCACCAGATAATCGATCCACTTGCGTTTGCGCTTCGGATCGATACGTGCATCGTTTTCGATGGAATCCTTGAGCGCGAGCAGCACGTCCATGGTCGTCAGGCTCTTGCTATTGGACTGGATGATCGCGTTGGACAAGGAGTTGATCACAAAGCGCGGCGAGATCCCCGACAAGCCTTCATCCGGCATGCGCTGTTTCATCCGTTCGGCTTCCACGTGACCATAGCCTTCCACCTCTTCGTTGGCATAGAGGCGTACTTTCTTGCTTTGTTCCGGCTCCTTGTCTTCGCTGTCGTGCAGGCGGGTGAGAATGGCAAAGACGGCGGCGGCATGCAGCACATGTGGGTCGAGATGCACTTCGCGGAAAGCGGTGACGGCCGAAGAAATCAGTTTCTTGTAAATTCGCGCTTCATCCTTGTAATTCAGTGTGTAGGGCACCTGGATGATGACCATGCGATCAAGCAGTGCTTCGTTCTCACTCTCCTGCAGAAACTTGCGGAATTCGGCCAGGTTGGTGTGCGCGAGAATGGTTTCGTCCAGATAGATCAGCGGGAAGCGCGATACCTTGACGTTCTTTTCCTGCGTCAGCGTCAGCAAGAGGTATAGGAACTCGCGCTTGACCTTGAGGATTTCGATCATTTCCAGCATGCCGCGGCTGGCGGCATAGACTGCGCCTGACCATGACCATGCACGCGGATCGCCTTCGTCGCCGTATTCGGCGACCTTGGACAAGTCCACCGAACCGACCAGATCGGCCAGATCGGCAGTGGTGGGGTCATGCGGCGCATAGGTACCGATGCCGACGCGTCCCGCTTCTGAAATAAAGACGCGCTCCGTCGGCATGCGCAGGAAATCGCCCTGATACTCGTTTTCCAGACGCACACGGCAATGCGGGCAGACCTCGCCCGTGATTTCGACACCGTAGGTTTCGCGGAAGCGCGGTCTGAGCGAATGCGGCACCAGGTGCAGCGGCGATTCGTGCACCGGGCATCCCTGAATCGCATAGATGGCGCCGGCGTCGGTGCGGCTGTATTCCTCCAGGCCGCGCTTGAGCAGAATCACCAAAGTCGATTTGCCGCCCGATGGCGGGCCCAGCAGCAAGAGCAGGCGACGACCGACTTCCGACCCGGCCGCTGCCGCCTTGAAATAATCGACGACGCGTTCAATCGATTCATCAACCCCGAACAGTTCCTGGTCGAACAGTTTGCAGTGGAAATGACCTTCTTCGTCTTCGCCGCCCATCCAGCGAATCATGTCCCACATGTATTGGTGCGAAGTGCGCGCCGCCCCTTTCGGGTCCGCCACCACGATTCTTTCTAGAAATTGCGAGAGCGTTCCAGACCAGTACACAGCGCGGTGTTCCTGCGTGAACGCAACCATGCTTTTCAGCAGATCATCTTGCTGCTCGGTACGATTGATATCGCTATGAGTGCTCATTACATGTACTCCCCGTCAGGTTATCGAATAATGGACATTCGAATTGGGTTTACGTTTCTGTCGCGCTCAAGTTAAGTATAGGGCGCGCTAACAAATTCGAATGATGAGACGCGTCAATGGTCAATGAATCGATGGCCCATAGCTAGGGCATAGCAAGATGCATGCAAGCATATTGCGACGAATTGACTGCGTGTTTGCGTCGCTGTTTCTTGCGCTACATAGGGCAGGAAACTGCTGTTATTCAACGGTGCGATCACTTGGGCGCCGCACAGGAATAACTTGCACAATGTTGCTTGCCGTAGCGGGCGCGCTGCAGCGTTGCTCGTCGTCGCCATAGCTCGCTATGACTCCTCCTCGCGCCTTGCATCGCCTCTCGCTACGACCGCCAAATTGCACAAGTTATTCCTGCGCGGCGCCTTATGGGCGAAACGTGCGGCGATTGCACCACGGTCCTTATAAAAAAGTGCGTCCTAACTGCTCTTCTCGTCTTGACATCTGCGTCCGATTTCGATGGAATGGGATCAGGCTGTTGAAATAAGGAAATATTTGCCGCTGGAACGGAGCTTGCATGGACAACAGCAGCCTGGCTACCGCAAGGTAAGTGTCGACCGGTAGCCATCATCCTGTTACGTTCTATCGGGAGGTCATCAGGAGTTTTCATCATGACGATTACACTTGCCCGCTCTCATCCCATCTACAGCATGAAGGCCGTCGAAAGCGCGCAGGAAAAGGCACGCACGCTGAAGTCGCCGGAACTGGAAGCCTTCTACGAGGACATGCTGGAATTCGGCGCGGAACGCTTCGTCACCACGCCGTCGTCCACCAGCGCGCTGGACCCGCTATATGAAGACTGCCCCAATTTCGGTGAAGTGTTGGATGACCTGACGCGCTATCTCGGCTTGTCGATTGTCGGCGGCGTCGGATTCAATGTCATGCCGGTGCTGTTGCTCGGCGATCCCGGCGTCGGCAAAACGCATTTCGGCAAGCGCCTTGCGGCCGTACTCGGCACCGAGTTCGAATTCATCAGCATGAACGCGCTGTCGGCCGGCTTTGTCATCACCGGTAGTTCGTCCACCTGGAAAGGGGCGAAATGCGGCAAGGTGGCGGAGCGTCTGGTGCGCGGCAAGTTCGCCAATCCGGTGGTCTTGCTCGACGAGGTGGAAAAGGCCAGCGGTTCGACGCAATCGGACCCGATGGCAGCGCTATACCAGTTGCTGGAGCCGGAAACCTCGCGCGCCTTCCATGATGAATTTATCGATCTCGATCTCGATGCAAGCCAGGTGTTCTGGGTACTGACTGCAAACAGCCTTGATGGCATCCCGGCCGCGTTGTTGTCCCGCATGGCCGTGTACGAGGTGCCTGCGCCGACGGCAGAGCAAGCGGCGGGAATTGCCAGTCGTGTCTATGCCGGCTTGCTGCGCGAACTGAAGCTGCAGCAGATGGAAACGGCATTGCCGGACAATGTGCTCGACAAACTAGCCGACGTGTCGCCACGCGAAATGCGTAAGGCCTTGCTTGACGGACTCGGCTTTGCGGTGGCGGCCGGCAGGACGGCCTTGCTACCGGAAGACGTGCGCTTGAAGATGGATACGGGCCGGCGCAAGATCGGGTTTTAAACACACGGTATAAACACCGCTGTTTTTCCCTTCATTCTCCCTCTGTCTCGATACCGTCCAGTCGAGCAGGGGGCATCCGCCGGCTGTGCTTTCCTTTTGGACACGTCGCGCCTTTTTGCCTGTAGTGAACCTAAACCGCTTTCGACACTCCTATTCATGCCAAGTAGGCAAGTCTCTGCGTGGCAGCATCAACAATACGGCTGTGCGCCGGGTTGTTCCTGAATCGTTATACCAATGGAGGAAGTTATGAAAAAAACAGCGGTGGCAATGCTGGTTTCTTTATTTTCAATTGCCGGTGCGGCGTATGCGCAAGACCCCGCTGCACAAGAACCCACCAGCGAAATCCGCGAAAGCACCGATCCGGCAAAGGCTGCCGAGGTGGAGCAGCGCGCCATGGAGATCAAGTCACGTCAGCAGTCCGACGAGCAGATGCGTACCTCAGGTGCCAGCGATGACGACAAGAAGACGCCCCCCAAGTCGCACCCTCCCTCAAAGCCGAGCAAGAGCACTGTTCCCGATGCGACATCCGGCGGTTCCAGCGATAGTGGAGCCGAAGCAGACATGGAGTCATCCAATCAGTAATA
>DATLIB010000183.1:0-7531 GCA_035539595.1 Noviherbaspirillum sp. | reverse complement strand
ACACTTGACCGCATTGACAAGCGAATTCTCAAAGCATTGCAAGCCGATGGACGCCTCCCTAATGCCGAACTTGCGGAGAAGGTCGGCATGAGCAAGACAGCTTGCTGGAATCACACCAAACGATTAATGGAAGAGGGATATATCCGGGAAGTACGGGCGATTCTCGCCCCGGACAAATTGGGACTGCCGGTGATCGTCACGGTAGGTGTCGTGCTCGACCGCTCGACACCGGAAAGTTTTGCCGCCTTTGAAGATGCCGTGAAACAAATTTCGGCGATACAGGAATGTTTGTTGCTGGCAGGAGAATTCGACTTCTGGCTCAAAATCCGCGTCAAGGACATTCAGTCTTTCAACCGCATGCATGCGCATACCTTGCTGCGGCTTCCGGGGGTACGCCAGTTGCGCACCTTCTTCGTATTGAACGAAGTGAAAAGCAGCCAGGAATTACCGGTTGAATAACCAGTCAACCGCAGCGATCTGCTACAACAGGTAAAAACAGGAGCGGCCAATCCTACCGCCTCCTGTTTTCAAGGCGCACCCTACTCTAGCCTTGGGCAGGGAGCGTGCGCCTTGATATACCAATGCTTACCCCACCCATTTCCGCGCATTACGGAACATGCGCATCCATGGCGAATACTCGCCCCACGACTCTGGGTGCCAGGAGTTCTGCACGCTGCGGAATACACGTTCCGCATGCGGCATCAGGACGGTGAAGCGACCATCCGGCGTCGTCACCGAAGTAATGCCTTGCGGCGAACCGTTGGGGTTGTACGGATAGGCTTCCGTCGCCTGCCCCTTGTTATCGATCCAGCGCATGGCGACGATCGCTTCCTTGATATCGCCAGTCTGTGAAAAGTCGGCATAACCTTCGCCGTGTGCAACGGCGATCGGGCTCTGGGTTCCCGCCATGTCGGCGAAGAAGATCGAGGGCGAATCCGCCACTTCAACCATGGCAAAGCGGCCTTCGAACTGCTCCGACTTGTTGCGCGTGAACTTCGGCCAAGCCTGCGCACCGGGGATAATCGCCTTCAGGTTGCTCATCATCTGGCAGCCATTGCAAATACCCAGCGCGAAGGTGTCGGCACGGTTGAAAAAGCCGGAAAACTGTTCCGCCAGCGTCGCGTTGAACAGGATGGTTTTGGCCCAGCCTTCACCGGCACCCAGCACATCGCCGTAGGAAAAACCGCCGACCGCAATGAATCCGTTGAAGTCGTCCAGCTTGGCACGGCCTGCAATCAGGTCGCTCATGTGCACATCGACTGCGGTAAAGCCCGACTTGTGCATCACGTAGGCGGTTTCGATATGCGAATTGACGCCTTGCTCGCGCAGGATGGCAACACGTGGCTTGGCACCGGTTGCAATAAATGGCGCAGCAACATCGATTTGCGGATCGAAGCTCAGTTTGGGCGTAATGCCAGGATCGGCTGCATCCAGGATGCGGTCGTATTCGGCATCGGCGCAGGCCGGGTTGTCGCGCAGCCGCGCGATGCGCCAGCTGGTTTCACTCCACAGGCGTTGCAATTCAATGCGTGGCTGGCTGTAAATCACTTTCGCGTCGCGCATGATCTCGATCACGTCGCGGCTATCAAGTTTGCCGATGATGTGGCTGCATGCGCCCAGATTGTAGGAGCGCAGCACATCCATCACATCGGATTTTTCTGCCGCGCGGACTTGGATAACGGCGCCCAGTTCCTCGCTGAACAAGGCACGCAGTGTCAATTCGTTGCGGCGCTCGGCAACCTGCCCCGCCCAGTTCTTGGAATCGCCCCAGTCGGCTGCGTGCTCGCCTTCCATCGTCAAAATATCGAGGTTGAGCGACAGACCGCTACGGCCGGCAAATGCCATTTCACATAGCGTCACGAACAAGCCGCCGTCGGAGCGGTCGTGATAAGCCAGCAGCTTGCGCTCCGCATTCAGTTGCTGGATCGCGCAGAAAAAGCCTTTCAAGTCTTCGGCGCTGTCGACGTCCGGCACTTCATTGCCGATCTGCTGCATGACTTGCGTCAGTGCAGACGCACCCATCCGATTTTTTCCACGTCCGAGGTCGATGGCGATCAGGACAGTGTCTCCGGCATCCTTGCGCAGTTGCGGCGTCAAGGTCTGGCGGACGTC
Organism: Noviherbaspirillum sp.; assembly: GCA_035539595.1. Taxonomy (GTDB): domain Bacteria; phylum Pseudomonadota; class Gammaproteobacteria; order Burkholderiales; family Burkholderiaceae_D; genus Noviherbaspirillum. The sequence goes on along the minus strand of DATLIB010000183.1, from coordinate 5,419 downwards.
GCCAACCGGCGCGAACGCAGAAACGATCAGCGATACCGGCGAGACGACTTCCTTGTTACCTTCATCGTCTTTCCATGTAGTGCGCATCGACAGCGAATCCTTGCCGACGGGAATGCTAACGCCCAAGGCCGGACACAGTTCCATGCCGACGGCTTTCACCGTATCGAACAATGCAGCATCCTGCCCCGGCTGACCGCAGGCCGCCATCCAGTTGGCAGACAACTTGATATCGGAAATATCGGCGATTGGCGCTGCGGCGATGTTGGTGATGGCCTCGCCTACCGCCATGCGGCCGGAGGCGGCAGCATCGATGACTGCCAGCGGCGTGCGCTCGCCCATGGACATGGCTTCGCCGCGATAGCCCTCGAAACTCATCGCCGTGACCGCGCAGTCGGCGACCGGCACCTGCCAAGGGCCGACCATTTGGTCGCGTACCGACGTTGCACCTACGGTACGGTCACCGATCGTGATCAGGAAGGACTTGTCCGCCACGGTAGGCAGACGCAAAACGCGTTGCGCAACATCGGCCAGCTCCATTCCTGTCAGTTCGACTGCGGGGAATGCATGCGTCACATGCGTCACGTCGCGATGCATCTTCGGCGGCTTGCCGAGCAATACTTCCATCGGCATATCGACCGGGTTGTTGCCATGTTCCGGATCAATCACCTTGAGCTGGCGCTCTTCGGTGGCGGTGCCGACCACCGCGAACAGGCAGCGCTCACGTTCGCACAGATACTGGAACAGCGGCAGGTTCTCCGGCGCAATGGCCAGCACATAGCGTTCCTGCGACTCGTTGCTCCAGATTTCTTTCGGCGCCATGCCGCTTTCCTCCAGCGGCACCTTGCGCAGATCGAAAATAGCGCCGCGCTTGGCGTCGTTGGTGATCTCGGGGAAGGCGTTGGACAGGCCACCAGCGCCCACGTCATGGATCGACAGGATGGGGTTATCGTCACCCATGGCCCAGCACGCGTTGATGACTTCCTGCGCGCGCCGCTCCATTTCCGGATTACCGCGCTGTACCGAATCGAAGTCCAGATCCGCGGTGTTGGTGCCGGTCGCCATCGACGAGGCGGCGCTGCCGCCCATGCCGATACGCATGCCAGGCCCCCCCAACTGAATCAGCAAGCTGCCGACCGGCAGCTCGTGCTTCGTGGTGTGCTTGGCGGAGATGCTGCCCATGCCGCCGGCGATCATGATCGGCTTGTGATAGCCCATCACCTTTCCGCCGACCTGTTGCTCGTAGGTGCGGAAGTATCCGCCGAGGTTCGGGCGGCCGAATTCATTATTGAACGCCGCGCCCCCAATCGGTCCGTCGATCATGATCTGCAATGGCGAAGCGATACGATCCGGCTTGCCGTAGATGCCGGCTTGGCCGTGCGACTGGCGCTGTGCGACCGGCTCGGTGACGTCGCGGGCATTCTCCCAGGCTTGCACCGCATGCGTGATCATTAAATTGGAAACGGTGAAACCAGTCAGACCAGCCTTCGGCTTGGCCCCCCGACCGGTTGCGCCCTCGTCGCGGATTTCGCCGCCGGCACCGGTGGAGGCACCCGGAAACGGCGAAATTGCGGTCGGGTGGTTGTGCGTCTCGACCTTCATCAGAATATGCGTCAGTTCTTCCGACGCTTCATACACATTGCCGTTAACGGCGCCGCGCGGATAAAAGCGCGAGACGGTGGCGCCTTCGATGATCGAGGAATTATCGCTGTATGCCACCACCGTACCGCGCGGGTGCAGCAGGTGCGTGTTCTTGATCATCGCGAACAGCGACTTGTCTTGCTTAACGCCGTCGATGGTCCAATCTGCGTTAAAAATCTTGTGGCGGCAATGCTCACTGTTAGCCTGCGCGAACATCATCAGTTCGACATCGGTCGGATTGCGCTTGGCTTGCGTGAACGCATTGAGCAGGTAATCGATTTCATCTTCCGACAGCGCCAGGCCAAGGTCGCTATTGGCACGCATCAGCGCTTCGCGACCGCCGTCCAGCACGTCGATACATGCCAGCGCCTGGGCTTCCAGTTCGCGGAACAGGCCGGCGGCATCGTTCGCATTGCGCAGCACGGTTTCGATCATGCGGTCATGCAACAGCGCCGCAACTTGCTCCGCTGCGGATTCCGACAACTTCTTGTTGCCCCCCAGCAGGCCGGATTTCAATTGCACGTGATACGAGATACCGCGCTCGAGGCGCTTGATATGCGACATACCGCAGTTGCGGGCGATATCGGTTGCCTTGCTGGCCCAAGGCGAAATCGTGCCAAAACGCGGAATCACGACAAATTCGTCGCCGTCACCGGCACCCGAGAACAGCTCGCCATACGTCAGTAACGCGTTCAGACGGGCGATGTCGTCTTGGGTCGGCGTGCTTGCCGCATCGATGAAGTGCAAAAAACGCCCCGTTACACCAATAATGGCCGGCTCGACGGCTTGCAATTGCGACAAAAGGCGTTGGGTGCGGAAGGCAGACAGGGCATTGGAGCCTGGCAGAATCAACATGGCGGCAAGAGAAATTTGATGCAGATCGCTGCGAGAGAATGCGGCAACACTGCGGGTTGGACGAGAAAACGAGATTATACCGGAGGCAGCATCATGACAGCCGGGCAATCCGCCTTGTGGGAGCAGAGGAAAACCGCATCGGCGACGGAATATCTTCCGGATAAACCTGGACTTTTTGACGGCGGTTCTCAAGCAATATGCTATTGTTGGCGCGCTGAATACACCCCTAAGCACATCTTCCCTGCATGAATCCCTGACCATGAAATCGATCGCAGACGCCGCACGCCATTCATGCCGCGAGCAAGTAGAAGCCTGTCTGGAACAAGCGAAGAAAAGCACATCCGTCTTCACCCGACTGTATCCCGAGATGGCGCGCGACGCCGCCGAACATGCCGACACTCTGCGTGCCGCGGGGACCGAGACATCCCCACTGGCCGGCTTGCCGGTATCGGTCAAGGATTTGCTCGATTTCATGGGCGAAACGACGTTAGCCGGATCAACCGTCCTTCGCGACGCAGCGCCCGCCAAGCGCGATGCGCCAGTCATCAAAAGATTGCGCATGGCCGGGGCTGCGATTGTCGGCAAGACCAATATGACGGAATTCGCCTTTTCAGGTATCGGCCTGAATCCGCACTATGGGACACCAGCCAATCCGGCCGACAGCGTAGTCGCGCGGATTCCGGGCGGCTCGTCTTCGGGCGCGGCGGTTTCCATAGCAAGCGGTCTGTGTGTTGCCGCACTGGGTTCCGATACTGGCGGATCGATCAGAATACCCGCCGCCTTATGCGGCATCGTCGGCTTCAAACCGACTGCGCGCCGAGTGCCGAAAGCAGGCGCACTCCCCCTATCGACAACGCTCGATACGATCTGCGCAATGGCACGCTCGGTGGACGACTGCATTTTGATGGATAGCATTATTGCCGACGATCCTGTTCCAGTATCCGACGTGCCATTGAAAGGCTTGCGCTTGGCGCTCCCTGCAACAGTCATGCTTGATGCACTGGATACGCAGGTAGCCACCGCTTTCGCAGCCGCCTTATCGCGGCTGTCGGCGGCTGGAGCAGAGATCATTGACAGTCCGTTCGAGATGATCGCTGAAGCAGCCGAACTAAACAGATTTTCCAGTGCCGAAGCCTTTTCCTGGCACAAGACCTTGCTTGCGGAGCGCGAAGCCGAATACGATTTCCGCGTTGCCAAGCGCATCAAAATGGGGGCCGCTCTAAGCGCCGCCGACTATATCGATTTGCACCGCAAGCGGCGCGACTGGATTGGCAAGATGGAGCAGGCTTGTCGTCCGTTCGACGCTCTCATTATGCCGACGGTACCGATGGTGGCGCCGCCGATTGCCGAATTGGAAGCATCGGAGGATGCCTTCTTCCAGACAAATGGATTGCTATTGCGTAATCCGTCTGTCATTAACCTACTGGACGGTTGTGCCATCTCGATACCATGCCAAGCCGAGGGAAGCCTGCCGGTCGGTCTCATGATCGCCGGTCCGGCGATGACAGACTGCAAAGTGCTCGCCATTGCACGCGCTATCGAAAACGCTTTACAAATCCGATAAAACACACGTCAGATCCTTATTTCACCGTTCGTCGCGATATAGCTCCTGGACGACTCTTCCTTGTAGCCTCAACATGGGGGTGCAATACAAGGCAAGCCGAAAGCCCTCTTGCATGCGTCGCAAGGGGCATGCTCACCACACCACACGGCAATGAGAACAGTCTCCCGCAAAGAGTCGCCTCAGAATAAAATAAGGCCCGCGAATCAGGAGTGTGTCGGACGGTATGTCGTGACACGCCATACAAAGTAAATGCAGGCTAGATAAGTGACACAAAAACAGATTGCAGTAATCGGCGGCGGCGTCGTCGGCGTTTGCACAGCGTATTTTCTGGCCGAAGCGGGACACGACGTTGTCGTCATTGAGCGACGTAAAAACGTCGCCGAGGAAGCGAGCTTTGCCCATGCCGGCATCGCTGCACCAACATATACCTCGCCTTGGGCCGGGCCCGGCATGCCGCGCAAAATCCTGTCCCACCTGTTCAAATCGGAAGCACCGGTGCTACTCAAGCCATCTGCGGACCGCGCCCTATGGCGCTGGGCACGGCGCTGGCTGGCTGAATGCGACCTGGAACGCTTCCGGCTCAACAAAACGAGGATGCAGCGCATCGCCTTCTACAGTCAGGATTTACTACGTCAGTTGCGGGAATACCACCAACTCGAGTATGAACAGACCCAGGGCCTGCTGCAGTTGTTTCGTACCGAGAAAGACATGAAACTTGCAGAGCCGGCGCTGGAATTGCTTACCGAATATGCACTGCCGCATCATCTGCTTGATGCGGACGGCGCTCGGAGCCTTGAGCCGGCGCTGTCACACGACACGCGGCTGGCCGGCGCCCTGCATTTACCTCAAGATGAAACCGGCAACTGCCCGCTGTTCGTAAAGCGCCTGCGGCACATCGCCGACAGCATCGGCGTGCAGTTTCACTTTACCAGCACGGTACAAGCAATCGAACCCGAAATGCGCGGCATCGCGTTATATGTCGATGGCAGCAGGTTTTTAACGGATGCTGTGGTGGTAGCCGCGGGCATCGACAGCGTCCAATTGCTCGAACCGCTCGGCATTCATATACCGATCTATCCGGTCACGGGCTATTCGGCGACGGTACCGATCAAGAATTTCGACCACGCACCGCAGCTTGCTGTCATCGATGAAGCCTATAAGGTTGCAATCACGCGCATGGGCAGCCGTGTCCGCGTCGCAGGCACGGCTGTACTCGGTGCACGCACAACGGAGCTGTCTGCACGCGCCCGACACACCTTGCTCAAGGTAGGGAACGACTGGTTCCCGGATGCCGCCAATTACGGCAAAGCCAGTTTCTGGAGCGGCGCACAGCCGATGTTGCCGGATGGTCCACCGTTACTC
>DATLIB010000182.1:0-7313 GCA_035539595.1 Noviherbaspirillum sp. | reverse complement strand
TTCGCGCACCAGGATGCTGTTGAACGGCAGCACTGTGCTGATCAATATTTCAGCCGCTGCCAAACGCCGGGCGCGACTATGGTTGCGCCAAGCGCGCAAGGATGACCGCCCGATCGCAAGACTGCTTACCTGGGGTGTGCGGACGATACGCAATAAGCTGTAGCCGGAGCGAAGGCCGTAGGAAGGCACCGCGCAGGAATAACTTGCACAATTTTGCTTGCCGTAGCGGGCGCGCTGCGGCGTTGCTCGTCGTCGCCATAGCCCGCTATGACTCCTCCTCGCGCCTTGCATCGCCTCCCGCTACGACCGCCAAATTGCACAAGTTATTCCTGCGCGGCGCCTTAGTGTTTATGCTCGCCGATCAAGGCGACCGAGTCGAACTCCCGCTGGTTCGCCGCATGCCGCCGCATTGTCAGATACATCGCGCCAGCGACGAACAGGCCGAATAGTACGATGACAATATCAACGTTGAGGTCGAGCTTGACCATCAAGGCGTACAGTAGGAGCATCGTCAGTACTGACAAGTTTTCGTTGAAATTTTGCACAGCGATCGAATGCCCGGCACTCATCAGAACATGGCCTCGATGTTGCAACAAGGCGTTCATCGGCACCACGAAATAGCCGGCTAGCGCGCCGATTAAAACCAGCAGCGGATAGGCCAGCCAGATTGTATCGACAACGGTCATCGTGATCACGATCAGTCCCATTGCGACACCGAGTGGCATCACACTCAATGCTTTCTTCAACGGCACAAAGTGGGCTGCGGCAGTAGCTCCAACCGCCACGCCGATTGCAAAAATCCCTTGCAGGATCGCGGCTTCATCGAGCGGCATGTCGAGCGAATGCTCCGCCCATTTCAGCACAATGAATTGCAGTGTCGCGCCCGCACCCCAAAATAAGGTGGTGACCGCCAGCGAAATTTGGCCCAGCTTGTCTTTCCAAAGCGTGACGAAGCAGCCGGCAAAATCGACGATGAGCTTGATCGGACTGTGCTCCTGTTCTCGGTAGCGGGCGCCGGTATCGGGTATTTTGAGGTTGAAGGCTGCAGCCAGCAGGTAGACGAACGTGATCACGGCTAATGCTGCTTCGGCGGCAGTCTCGATGCCGAAATCGACAAAGGGAATGTCAATGTTCAGCAGCGCATTCGACACATTGTGATTGACCAGTGCGCCGCCCATCACTGTGCCCAGGATGATCGAGGTGACTGTTAAGCCTTCGATCCAGCCATTTGCCGCAACCAGTTTTGCAGGGGGAAGCAGTTCAGTCAGGATGCCGTATTTGGCGGGGGAGTAAGCCGCCGCACCGAAACCGACTACGCCGTAGGCAAGCAGCGGATGGATGCCAATAAACATCATGGCACATCCGCTAATCTTGATGAGGTTCGTAATGAACATCACGCGCCCTTTGGGCAGGGAATCGGCGAAAGCGCCGACAAAGGCCGCGAGCAACACGTAGGACAACACAAAAAACAACTTCAGCATCGGTGTCATCCATTCCGGTGCATTCATTGTTACTAATAGTGCGATGGCCGTGATGAGGAGCGCGTTATCGGCAAGCGAAGAAAAAAACTGCGCTGCCATGATGGTATAAAAGCCGCGATTCATCCGCATATTGAGGTGTACCAATATCTCTCGTCTATGTCCGGCATGCTTTATACCATGAAAAGAAAGGCGATCAGCGGATTTTGTCCGAGTTGAAATTGACCTCTCCGGTAAAATGAAACTCCCTCCGTCATCCTTGATCAGTTCGCAAATCAGCTCATGCCAAGACCACTCTTAGCAACCATTCATCACACGGCCCTGCAACACAATCTGGCACTTGCAAAAAGATGCACGCCCGCATCAAGAGTGTGGGCCGTCGTCAAGGCCAATGCCTACGGTCATGGCCTTGCACGCGCTATGCGCGCCTTCACGGCGGCCGATGGGCTGGCGCTTATCGAGGTCGAAGGAGCGTTGACACTACGCGAAATGGGTTGGCAAAAACCTATCCTGCTGCTGGAAGGGTTTTTCGATGCATCCGATTTACCCAAGCTTGCCGCAGCCCAGATCGAGGTGGCGGTCCATTGCAACGAGCAGATCGAGATGCTGGAACACGCACGATTGGCATCGTCACTCAATGTGCATTTGAAAATGAATAGCGGGATGAATCGACTCGGCTTTAGACCCGAGGAATATCGGGTCGCTTATGCCAGACTGCGCGCGATACCGTCGGTACGCGACATGACGCTCATGACACATTTCGCAAATGCCGACGATGCTGTCAATGCGGGACTGCCGCTGGCTGAGCAGGTACGCCGCTTCCAGCAAGCTACTGACGGTTTGCAAGGCGCACGCAGCGTATGCAATTCGGCAGCAGTGTTGCATCACCCCGAACTCGCCGCCGATTGGGTGCGGCCAGGCATCATGCTGTATGGCGGTTCGCCTAGCGACAAACCGGCGCAGGAATTCGGTTTGCAGCCGACCATGACGCTTGCCAGCGAAATTATCAGTATCCAGCGCCTGGAACCGGGCGAATCCGTCGGGTACGGAAGCCGGTTTATTGCTCAAAAGCCGATGACGGTTGGGATAGTCGCTTGCGGTTATGCCGACGGTTACCCGCGTCACGCGGTGAATGGCGCGCCGGTTTTGGTCGATGGCCGGAAGACCGGCATTGTCGGAAGGGTGTCGATGGATATGATCACGGTCGATCTTACCGAGGTGCCGACTGCACGTGTGGGCAGCAAAGTCGTCTTGTGGGGCGAAGGTCTGCCCATTGACGAGGTGGCACGCGCTGCCGGAACCATCGGCTACGAGTTGATGTGCGCATTGGCGCCGCGTGTGCGTGTGGTCGAAGAATAAATATATATAACGCGATTCAGTCCGTCTTATTGTCATGGCAAAGCAAAAAACCAATTACACCTGTACAGAATGTGGCGGCGTTGCCAGTAAATGGGCTGGTCAGTGCCCCTCCTGCGGCCAGTGGAATACCCTGGTTGAGACGGTGATCGAGAGCGTGGGAAATCGCTTTTCCGGCCAGCCTCAGGGACTTGCACAAACCGCGCCAGTTCTGAGCTTGGCTGACATTGACGCGATTGATGTGCCCCGCTTCGGCACCGGCATCGAAGAGTTCGATCGGGTGTTGGGTGGCGGACTGGTTGCTGGCGGTGTGGTGTTGATCGGTGGCGATCCGGGTATTGGTAAATCCACACTATTGCTCCAAGCGCTGGCCAACATGTCGCGCACAAAGAAGACGCTGTACGTCAGCGGGGAAGAGTCCGGTTCGCAAATCGCCTTGCGCGCAAAGCGCTTGGCACTCGATGCGAAGGAACTGCAGTTGCAGGCGGAAATTCAGCTCGAAAAAATTCTCAATACGCTGGCCGAACACAAGCCGCAAGTCGCCGTCATCGATTCGATTCAGACCATTTATTCGGATGCGCTGACGTCTGCCCCGGGTTCTGTGGCGCAGGTGCGTGAGTGCGCGGCGCAGTTGACGCGCGTGGCAAAGCAATCCGGCATCACCATCATCATGGTCGGCCACGTCACGAAAGAGGGCGCGCTGGCGGGACCGCGTGTTCTGGAACACATTGTCGATACGGTGCTGTACTTCGAGGGCGATACGCACTCCAGTTTCCGGCTGGTGCGTGCTTTCAAGAATCGCTTTGGTGCGGTGAACGAGCTCGGTGTCTTTGCGATGACCGAAAAGGGACTCAAGGGGGTATCCAACCCCTCGGCCCTGTTTCTTTCCCAGCATGACAGCCAAGTGCCGGGTTCCTGCGTCATGGTGACCCAGGAGGGTACACGACCGCTGCTGGTGGAAATTCAAGCGCTGGTCGATACCTCGCATGTGCCCAATGCGCGGCGTCTGTCGGTCGGCTTGGAACAGAACAGGCTGGCGATGTTGCTCGCCGTATTGCATCGACATGCTGCGATTGCTGCATTCGACCAGGATGTGTTCATTAATGCGGTAGGCGGCGTCAAGATTTCTGAACCCGCGGCCGACCTTGCAGTACTGCTCGCGATTCATTCCTCCATGCGCAACAAGGCCTTGCCGCGTGGCTTGGTGGTGTTTGGGGAAGTCGGTCTGGCTGGTGAAATCCGTCCGGCACCGCGTGGACAGGAACGCTTGCGCGAGGCAGCAAAGCTGGGCTTTTCGATTGCATTGATTCCGAAAGCCAATGCCCCCAAGCACAAGATTGAAGGCCTGAACGTGATTGCGGTTGAGCGCATCGATGAAGCGCTCAACCGCGTGCGCGACGCAGAATAATTTCTATAGGCAACGCGCGGCTTGTACGCCGCTACGTACGGCCGCTTCCAAGGTTGCCGGGTAATCGCCGGCAGTATAGTCGCCAGCCAAGACCAAGCCCTTGCATGCAGTCCGATTGGCCGGCCGGACGAGGGCGGGCGTGCATGAAAACGTGGCGCGTTTTTCCGAGATAACTTTCATCCATTGCGGTCGCGTCAGTTGCGGATTGTGGAACACCGTGGCGAGCTGATTCGCGACCGACACACACAATGCGTCATGACCCGCAGTAATCGCATCGCCTGATGTGCTAACCACCACGGATAGCAGGCCGGCATGCCTTTCGGTTAACTGCCCTCGATCGAATACGAACTGCCCCCAATGTCCGCGCGCGGGATCGTCAAGCAAGGCGAAAAATGGTTGCTCCAGTTTCACTGTCGGTGTGTATTGCAGATAGCAAGTGGTGATTGGTTCATAAGCAAAGGCGGCGAGTGCGCCAGTGTCAGCCAGCCCATCGATCAGAGCAGCAGCATGACTTGGTTGGGTGGCTAGAACTACGGCATCGAAGCGTTCCTGGGATGCTTGGCCTGCGCTGCTAACATCCAATTTCCAATGCGCACCATCCAGCGTGATTTTTTTGACAGTGGTGCCGCAGCGCGTGGTGCCATTACGCTCCGCAATATAGTCGGCTGCCTTTTGTGGAAACAATGCACTCAGGTCGATGCGCGGGATCAGCATGTCGGATGCGCGGCGGCGCGCGCCCAAGCTGTCGCGCAAGACATTCAGAAACACTTGTGCTGATGCCCGTTCCGGCGGCGTATTCAGGGCTGCGATACACAGCGGCCGCCACATCAGGCGGATCAGACGGTCGGTCTGGTCGAATCGTTCCAGCAACTCGGCGACGCTGCAATCGGTATGCAAACACCAATCCATCCAACGGGCAGTGGTGGTGAAACGCACCAGCGCCAATTTGTCTGCGCGCGCCAGACCGCTGGCGCGTAGCAGGCCTGCCAGCATGTGCCACGGCGCAGGCAGGCAAGGTACGATGAAATCCATGCCCTCGCTACCAGGGGGGTAGCGCATTTGCAACGGGAGGCGCAACATCGCCTGTTCCGGCGCTATGCCGACCACGCGCATCAGACGCAGCGTTTCGCTATATGCTCCTAGGAGAATGTGCTGGCCGTTATCCAGCATGTGGCCGTTACATTCGACTTGACGCGCCCGGCCGCCCAAGGTGCGTGCACCTTCAAACAACGTCACGCCCCAATTGCGTTGCACCAGTTCGACCGCAGCGGCACAGCCGGCCCATCCGCCACCGATGACTGCGGCGTTACGCATTAGCCGAGCACATAGGTTTTCCATGCCAGCCATAGTTTGCGGATGGGCGTGAGTGAAATTCTTTGGTTTAAAACGTGAAATCCATCTTGCTCGATCTCGTTTAGCAGCGCACGGTAAATCGCAGCCATCATCAATCCCGGACGTTGTGTCCGCCGATCCTCAGAAGGAAGCAGTGCCAGTGCTTCGTCGTACGCTGCTTGCGCACGCGTCGCCTGAAATTGCATCAATTTTTCGAAGTTGTCGCTATGTCGTGAGTTCAGGATGTCTGCTGCCGTGACGTTGAATTGCTGCAGTTCATTTATTGGAAGGTAAATGCGTCCTTTGCGCGCGTCGTCGCCAACGTCGCGGATGATATTGGTCAGCTGAAATGCGAGGCCGAGCTTCTCCGCATATTCCAGTGTTTGCGGACGCGTAACGCCGAAGATGCTGGCCGAAAGAATGCCGACAACGCTGGCAACATGCCAGCAATAGCGTTTCAGGCCGGGAAAGTCGAGATAACGGGTCTGGTCGAGGTCCATTTCCATGCCGTCGATGATCGCCAGCAGATGTTTGCCTTGCAGAGAGTAAGTCTTCAGGTGAGGTTGCAATGCCTGGGTGACCGGATGCGACGGGCTGCCGTCCAGCATGGCCTGGACTTCCTGGCGCCACCATATCAGCTTGTTGCGCGCGATCGCTGGATCGGTACATTCATCCACCGTGTCATCCACTTCTCGACAGAAAGCGTACAGCGCCGTGATGGCGCGTCGCCGCTCGACGGGGAGAAACAGGAAGCTGTAATAAAAACTGGAGCCGCTTTGTACGGCTTTTTGTTGGCAATATTCGTCGGGCGACATGAAAACCCTGATTCAAGGCAGATGAGAAGGCGCTATGCTAGCCGACATGCGGCATGCGCGCCACAGCATCAATGTCCAGTCGTACGCGGTCAATTTAGGGCGGTGCCGGAAGACATCATAATCGACTGCTTCAATGCGTTCCAAAATGCGCAATCCCCCTTGGACGACCAGCCGTAATTCCCATCCGATTCGCCCCGGCAGACGCAAGGCCAGCGGTGCGCCGGACAGGATCATTGTCCGCGCACGCTCGACTTCAAATTGCATCAACCGACGCCAGGCATCGTCCACCATGCCTTGCGCGATCTGTGCTTCCGTAACCTCAAATCGCTGTAAATCTTCCTGCGGTATATAGATGCGTTGTTTCTGCCAATCGATCGCAACATCCTGCCAAAAATTGATGAGTTGTAAAGAGGAGCAAATGGCGTCCGATGCACGAAGATTGTACGTGTCGGCCTCGTTGTACAGCCTCAGCATCAAGTTTCCGACCGGATTGGCCGAACGCCGACAATAGTCGAGCAATTTCTCGAAATTCGCGTAGCGGGTCGTCGTCACGTCCTGCTTAAATGCCGACAGCAGGTCGCGGAAGGGTTGCAAGGGAAGGCGATAGTCCCTGATGACTTGTGCCAGATTCATAAACAATGCCGACTCCAGGGGAGCATCCCGCTCAATGCGGCTCAGGGCCTGCCCATAAGCAGCCAAAGCCGCAAGTCGCATATCGGGTGAGACGTCGCCCTCATCGGCAAGATCGTCTGCGCTGCGGGCGAAGGCATAAATCGCTTCGACCGCTGGACGCAGGTAAGCAGGCAAGAGGATGGATGCTACTGGAAAATTTTCGTAGTGATCAACTGCCATTTTTAACTGACTAAAAAGTCATATGCAAAAAGGAAAGGGCGTGTTTATAATTAATAACTTATTGGTCATTAA